>NZ_JAAGLX010000007.1:0-235391 GCF_010548325.1 Streptomyces sp. SID13666
GAGGGGTTAAGGCTCCCAGTAGACGACTGGGTTGATAGGCCAGATGTGGAAGCCCGGTAACGGGTGGAGCTGACTGGTACTAATAGGCCGAGGGCTTGTCTAACTATTTTTGCTTCGCGTCCACTGTGTAGTTCTGAAGTAACGAACCGTGATAACACCCGGTTGGTTAACTTCATAGTGTTTCGGTGGTCATAGCGTTAGGGAAACGCCCGGTTACATTCCGAACCCGGAAGCTAAGCCTTTCAGCGCCGATGGTACTGCAGGGGGGACCCTGTGGGAGAGTAGGACGCCGCCGAACAATCATTCAGCCCCAACCCCCGAGCTTCGGCTCGGGGGTTGGGGCTTTTTTGTTGTCCGTCACCCCATGTTCATGTGCCGGCGGGAACCTTGGCACCTCGACATGTGGAGGTAGGGACGTGCGTCAGCTGATGATGGACAGACAGCCCCTGCAAGCTCTCGGTATCGGTGTGGGCGACGAGGTGATCGTGCCGTCCTTCGCGCCCGAGTCGTCCGCGGCGGCCGTGGTGATGGTGGGCGCGACACCGGTGTTCGCCGATATCGACCCGCGGACGTACTGCCTCGACCCCGCCTCCGTGGAGGCCGCACTGACCCCCAGGACGTCGGCCGTCATAGCGGTGCACCTCTTCGGCCACCCGGCCCCGATGCGGGAGCTGGGGGAACTGGCGGCGCGGCAGGGGATCGCGCTGGTCGAGGAGGAGGAGCCGGCGGGGGACGTGGGGGAGATCGCCCGCCGCCGCGCGCACGCCCGCTTCCTGGACTCGGCGCTGACCGGCGTCATCGTGCCGTACGTCGAGCCGGGCGCGCACCACGTCTACCACCACTACACAGTGCGGATCCCGGGCAACGGCCGGCCCGACCGGGACGCCTTCGCCAGGGCGCTGTCGAGGCGCGGCGTACGGGCGACCGTGAGCGTCCCGACGCCCGTGCACCGGCTCGCGGCGCACCGGTCCCGTGAGGTGCTGCCGGAGACCGAGCGGGCCGCGGCGCAGGCGCTGTCGCTGCCGGTGCACTCGGGTCTCACCCAGCGGGAGTTGACGCATATCGCCGACGCCTGCAACGCCCTCGGTGGCCTGCTCTGATCCGGTCCGGCGGCGGTTCGGGGCGGGTTACCGAGCACGGCACTTCATGGGTTAAGATTTTCCATGTCGACACCGAGCCCCTATAGCTCAGTCGGTAGAGCGTCTCCATGGTAAGGAGAAGGTCTGCGGTTCGATTCCGCATGGGGGCCCCAGTACAGAAAGACCCCCCGCCTGACGGCGGGGGGTCTTTTCGTTGTCCGGGCCCCCGGCGCCCGGGGCACCGCGGGTTCCTGCCGTGCCGTCAGTTGTCGGGCAGGGCGGGGACGCGCATCGCGAGGATGGCCATGTCGTCGGAGGGCGCGTCGGAGGCGAAGCGTTCCACCGCGCGCTGGATACGGGCGGCGACGGCGCCGGCGGTGAGGCCGGTGCAGGTGGCGAGAACGTCGGCGAGGCCGTCGTCACCGAGCATGCGGGTGCCCTCGCGGCGTTCGGTCACGCCGTCGGTGACGCAGAGCATGACGTCGCCCGGGTCCAGGGTGATGGTCTGTTCGACGAGCTCCAGGTCCTCCAGGACGCCGAGGAGCGGCTGCGGGTCGGCGGCGGACTCCACGGTGCCGTCCGGACGCAGCCGCAGCGGCAGCGGGTGGCCGGCGCAGACGACCTTGAGGATGGCGCTGCCGTCGGGCTGCGGCCACAACTCCCCGTAGAGCAGGGTCAGGAAGCGGCTGCGGGCGCCTTCGTCCAGGATGGCGGCGTTGAGCCGCTCCAGGACGGCCGGCCCGCCGAAGCCCTCGCGGGCGAGGAGCCGGATCGCGTGCCGGGCCAGGCCGGTGACGGCCGCGGCCTCGGGGCCGGTGCCGCAGACGTCGCCGATGGCGAAGCCCCAGCAGCCGTCGCGGATCGGGAACAGGTCGTAGAAGTCGCCGCCGACCTCGTTGCCTTCGCCGGCCGCCCGGTAGATGACCTCGACCTCGACGCCGGGGATGGGCGGCAGGCCCGGCGGCAGCAGGCTGCGCTGGAGGGCCTGGCTGATGGCCGTGCGCTCGCTGTACAGCCGGGCGTTGTCCAGGGCGAGGGCGGCGCGGCGGGAGAGGTCCTCGGCGAGTTCGAGGATCTCCTGGCGGAAGCGTTCGTCGGCGGGCTTGCCGAGGGTGAGCATGCCGATGACGCGGTTACGGGCGACGAGCGGCAGGACGACGGTCTCGCCGCCGACCGCGGCGGCGGTCGCCAGGGCGGTGCCGGGTCCGGTCGCCGGGCGGCCGGCCTCGCCGAGGCCGAGGCTGCGCAAGGAGGCGCGCAGTGCGGTGGAGTGGGCGGCGTCGGAGGGCGCGGTCCAGATGCGCGCGCCGGGCGTGGGCTCCGGCGCGGGCGGGTTGAGCTTCGACAGCAGGGCCTTGATGCCGTCGATCCGGTCCTCGTCCTCGTGCAGCACGAAGGCGAGTTCGGGTTCCGACTGTTCGGCGATGGTGTAAACGGCGCACCAACTGGCCAGGGTGGGCACGGTCATCTGGGCCATGAGGGCCAGCGTCTGGTCGCGTTCCAGGGTGCCCGCGAGCAGGTCGGAGGCCTCGACGAGGAAGGACAGCGAGCCGCGGCGCAGCCGTTCCAGCTCGGTGAGGCGGGCGCTCTCGACGGCCAGCGCGATGCGGTCCGCGGCGAACTGCAGCCGCAGCGCCTCCTCGTTGGAGTAGCGGCCCGGTGCCTCGGCGGCGACGCCCAGGGAGCCGGTGAGGCGGCCCTCGACCTTCAGCGGCACGGTGACGATGGAGCGCATACCGGTGCCGGCGAGCAGTGGGACGGCGCCGGGGACGGCGTTGAGGTCCTCGTGGACGGCGGGCATCCTGGCGCTGCCGTAGCGGCCGGTGCCGGCCTCGACGGGGACGCGGGCGAAGCGCTGCCGGGCGGAGGGCAGGCCGGTGGAGGCGCGTACCTCCAGCTCCGTCTCGTCGTCGGTGGCGAGCAGCAGGTACGCGGCGTCGCCGTCGAGCATGTCGCGGGCGCGCTCCACGGTGCGCTGCAGCAGCCCGTCGAGGTCGTCTGGCGCCGGGGAGCCGATGAACACCTCGAAGGCGTCCGCGGCCTTTCCGCGGTCGCCGGACGCGGAGTCCGAGTTGACGGGGCCGCGCGCGGGGCTCTGCAGGACGGCCCGCTCGTCGGCGCGGACCAGCAGGCAGACGGTGGAGGGCTCACCGGTGGTGTCGCGGACCCGCAGATGGGAGCCGTACACGGGCTGTACGCGGCCGTCGGCGCCCCGTATCCCGTAGGTGCCCTCCCAGCGGGAGAGGAGCAGCGCCTCGGCGAGGCCGATGCCGGTGCCGGGGGTCTGCGGCCAGGCGGTGAGTTCGGTGAGGGGCTTTCCGATCATCCGCTCGGAGGTGTGGCCGAACAGATCCGTGGCGTCGTCGTTCCAGCGCGTGACGACGGCGTGCCGGTCGACCTGGATCACGGCGACCCGGACCCGCTCGTCGGTCAGCGGCAGGGCGGCGGTCGGCAGGGCGGGGCTCGCGGCGCGGGTGCCCGCGGAGCGCTCCGGCAGGTCGAGCTGGAACCAGACGTGCTTGGCGGCGGGGGTGTACTCGACGCCCCAGCGGCTGGCGAGGGCGGAGCACAGGACGAGGCCGCGGCCGCCCTCACTGTCCGGGTTGCGGATCTGGAGTCCGGCGTCCTGGAGGGGAACCTCACGCTCGGGGTACCGGTCGGCGACCTCCACCCGTACCGCTGTGTCGTAGCGCAGGCACTGTACGTCAGCGGAGGTGCCGGCGTGGACCACGGCATTGGTGACGAGTTCGCTGGTCAGAACGACAGCGTCATCGACGATGTCGGAGAAGCCCCAGCCCTGCAGAGTGTCGCGGACGAAGGCGCGCGCGATGGCGACCGATCGCCCCACCGGCTGGAAGGTGGCCGCTGCCCGCGCCGTGATCACAGAACTCCTTGTGCGCCCCAGGACGCTGTCGTCGGTCTCGCTCTCGATTCCCTGCGCCGTCACCGGCGGCCCCCGTGAGGTGTAGGCCCGGTCTGTGGCGGGCAACCGGATGCCAGGTTACTTACCTCTGCTGATGGCGTGTGCGCTGGTTCCGGGTGTTTCTGCCCCGATCGTGCGACAGGTCATATGCGAAGCTGCCGAACTGTTATGGCCATGCGCAGGCATGGTGAAACACTGGGCATGTCTAAGAGGCAGTTCACGAGCAGTTTGGTCGACCCTCCGGGAGGGACACGGTGGAGTCCAGCGCATCGACGCGCGGTGCAGTTTCGCGTGCAAAGAACGCGCGATCCCGCGCCAACGGGACCATCGAGGTGGATTCGGCTGCCTTGTACAGACTTCTGGCGGCGTTGGCGTCCATGAGGGACGGCAACTTCCGCAAGCGGTTGACGGTGTCGGGAGACGGGCTGATGGCGGAGATCTCCGCCGTCTTCAACGAGGTCGCCGACCGCAATCAGCATCTGACGGGTGAGCTGGCGCGGGTGCGCCGGGTGGTCGGCCGTGAGGGAAAGCTCACGGAGCGGCTGGAGACCGGTGCCTGCGAGGGCTCGTGGGCGGCGGCGATCGACGCGTCCAACGCGCTGGTCGACGATCTCGTCCGGCCGGTCTCCGAGGTGGGAAGGGTGCTGTCGGCGGTCGCGGAGGGCGATCTGGAACAGCGGATGGACCTGCGGTCGCAGGGCGCGGACGGTTCCGCGCATCCGCTGCGCGGTGAGTTCCTCAAGGTCGGCCGGACGGTCAACGGCCTGGTGGACCAGTTGTCCGCGTTCACCGACGAGGTGACCCGCGTCGCCAGCGAGGTCGGCACCGAGGGCAAGCTCGGCGGCCAGGCCAAGGTGCGCGGTATGTCCGGTTCGTGGAAGGACCTGACGGATTCCGTCAACACGATGGCGTCCCGGCTCACCGCCCAGGTACGTGACATCGCTCTCGTGACGACGGCGGTCGCCAAGGGCGATCTGTCCCGGAAGGTCACGGTTCACGTGGCCGGCGAGATGCTGGAACTGAAGAACACCGTCAACACGATGGTCGACCAGCTGTCGTCGTTCGCCTCCGAGGTGACGCGAGTCGCCCGTGAGGTCGGTACTGAAGGTGAGCTCGGCGGTCAGGCGCAGGTGCCGGACGTCGCCGGGGTGTGGAAGGACCTGACGGACTCCGTCAACCTCATGGCCGGGAACCTGACGGCCCAGGTGCGGGACATCGCACAGGTGACGGCGGCGGTCGCCAACGGCGACCTGTCGCAGAAGATCACCATCGGGGCGCGCGGCGAGGTGGCGCAGCTCGCCGAGACGATCAACGCGATGACCGAGACGCTGCGGACGTTCGCCGACGAGGTGACCCGCGTGGCGGGCGAGGTGGGCGCCGAGGGGCTGCTGGGCGGTCAGGCGCAGGTGCCGGGGGCGGCGGGGACGTGGAAGGACCTCACGGACTCGGTGAACACCGCCTTCCGCAACCTCACCGCACAGGTGCGGGACATCGCGCAGGTGACGACGGCGGTCGCCAACGGCGACCTGTCGCAGAAGGTCACGGTGGACGTCTCGGGCGAGATGCTGGAGCTCAAGAACACCGTGAACCCGATGGTGGACCAGCTGTCCTCCTTCGGCGCGGAAGTGACACGGGTGGCGCGTGAGGTCGGCGTCGAGGGTGAGCTGGGCGGTCAGGCGCAGGTGCCGGGCGCGGCGGGGACGTGGAAGGACCTCACCGACTCGGTGAACACCGCCTTCCGCAACCTGACGGGCCAGGTCCGCAACATCGCGCAGGTGACGACGGCGGTCGCCAACGGCGACCTGTCGCAGAAGGTCACGGTGGATGTCTCCGGCGAGATGCTGGAGCTCAAGAACACCGTGAACCGCATGGTCGACCAGCTGTCGTCCTTCGCGGCCCAGGTGACCCGGATGGCGCGGGACGTGGGCACGGAGGGCCGGCTCGGCGGCCAAGCGCGGGTGGACGGCGTCGCCGGCACCTGGAAGGACCTGACGGACTCCGTCAACTTCATGGCGGGCAACCTGACGTCCCAGGTGCGGCAGATCGCCCAGGTGACGACGGCGGTGGCGCGGGGTGACCTGTCGCAGAAGATCGACGTGGACGCCCGGGGCGAGATCCTCGAGCTGAAGAACACCATCAACACGATGGTCGACCAGCTGTCCTCGTTCGCCGACCAGGTGACCCGCGTCGCCCGCGACGTGGGTACCGAGGGCCGGCTCGGCGGCCAGGCGCAGGTGCCCGGCGTCGCGGGTGTGTGGCGCGATCTGACCGATTCGGTGAACGGCATGGCGGGGAACCTGACCGCCCAGGTCCGCAACATCGCGCAGGTCGCGACGGCGGTGGCGCGCGGTGACCTGTCGCAGAAGATCGACGTGGACGCACGGGGCGAGATCCTCGAGCTGAAGAACACCCTGAACACGATGGTCGACCAGCTGTCGTCCTTCGCCGAGCAGGTGACCCGGGTGGCCCGCGAGGTGGGTACCGAGGGGATCCTGGGCGGCCAGGCCGAGGTCAAGGGAGTGAGCGGCACGTGGAAGGACCTCACGCAGTCCGTCAACTTCATGGCCAACAACCTGACGAGCCAGGTCCGCAACATCGCCGAGGTCACCACGGCGGTCGCCAGCGGCGATCTGTCGAAGAAGATCACCGTCGACGCCAAGGGCGAGATCCTCGCCCTGGTCACCACCGTCAACACGATGGTGGACACGCTGTCGGCGTTCGGTGACGAGGTCACCCGCGTCGCCCGTGAGGTGGGTACCGAGGGCCAGTTGGGCGGCCGGGCCCGGGTGCGCGACGTGTCGGGCATCTGGAAGGACCTGACCGACAACGTCAACCTGATGGCCAACAACCTGACCAATCAGGTGCGTTCGATCGCCGCGGTCGCCACCGCGGTCGCCAACGGCGATCTCACCAAGAAGATCACCGTCGAGGCGCGCGGCGAGGTCGCCCAGCTTGCAGAAACGATCAACACGATGGTCGACACGCTGTCGGCGTTCGGTGACGAGGTCACCCGCGTCGCCCGCGAGGTCGGCACCGAGGGCATCCTCGGCGGCCAGGCCCGCGTTCCCGGCGTCGCCGGCACGTGGAAGGACCTCACCGAATCGGTGAACGGCATGGCGTCCAACCTCACCGGCCAGGTCCGCAACATCGCCATGGTGACCACCGCGGTCGCCCGCGGCGACCTGTCCAAGAAGATCGACGTGGACGCCCGCGGCGAGATCCTGGAGCTGAAGACGACCATCAACACGATGGTCGGCCAGCTGTCCGCCTTCGGTGACGAGGTCACCCGGGTGGCGCGCGAGGTGGGTACCGAGGGCCGGCTGGGCGGCCAGGCCCGGGTTCCGGACGTGTCCGGCATCTGGAAGGACCTCACCGAATCGGTGAACCTGATGGCCAACAACCTGACCAGCCAGGTCCGCAACATCGCGCAGGTGGCCACCGCGGTGACCCGCGGCGACCTCAATCTCCGGATCGACGTGGACGCGGCCGGCGAGATCCTGGAGCTCCAGGACTACATCAACACGATGATCGTGCGCCTCCGGGAGACCACGCTCGCCAACAAGGAGCAGGACTGGCTCAAGGGCAACCTGGCCCGTATCTCCGGTCTGATGCAGGGCCGCCGGGAGCTGGGCGACGTGGCCGCGCTGATCATGAGCGAGCTGACCCCGGTGGTCTCCGCGCAGCACGGCGCGTTCTTCCTCGCCGAGGAGATCGGTGACGGCAGCGAGATCGGCGCGGGGGAGGACGAGGACGCGTACGAGCTGCGGCTCGTCGGGTCGTACGGCTTCTCCAAGCGCTCGATGCCCACCACGTTCCTGCCCGGTGAGGCGCTGATCGGGCAGGCCGCGATCGAGAAGCGGTCGATCCTGGTGGAGAACGTGCCGCCGGGGTACCTGAAGATCGTTTCGGGGCTCGGTGAGGCGCCCCCGGCGCATGTCATCGTCCTTCCGGTGCTGTTCGAGGACCGGATCCTGGGTGTGATCGAACTGGCCGCGTTCCAGCCGTTCACCCAGATCCAGAAGGACTTCCTCAGCCAGATCACCGACATCATCGCGATCAGCGTGAACACGATCAGCGTCAACACCAAGACCGAGGGGCTGCTGGAGCAGTCCCAGGAGCTGACCGAGCAGCTCAAGGAGCGTTCGGGCGAGCTGGAGAACCGGCAGAAGGCGCTGCAGCTGTCCAACGCCGAGCTGGAGGAGAAGGCCGAGCTGCTGGCCCGGCAGAACCGCGACATCGAGGTGAAGAACACCGAGATCGAGGAGGCCCGGCAGGTCCTGGAGGAGCGCGCCGAGCAGCTCGCGGTCTCGATGCGCTACAAGTCCGAGTTCCTGGCCAACATGTCGCACGAGCTGCGCACCCCGCTCAACTCGCTGCTGATCCTGGCCAAGCTGCTCGCCGACAACGCCGACGGGAACCTGTCGTCCAAGCAGGTCGAGTTCTCCGAGACGATCCACGGCGCGGGCTCGGACCTGCTGCAGCTCATCAATGACATCCTCGACCTGTCGAAGGTCGAGGCGGGCAAGATGGACGTCAGTCCGACCCGTATCGCCCTGGTGCAGCTCGTCGACTACGTCGAGGCGACGTTCCGTCCGCTGACGGCGGAGAAGGGCCTGGACTTCTCGGTCCGGGTCTCGCCGGAGCTCCCGGTCACCCTGCACACGGACGAGCAGCGGCTGCTGCAGGTGCTGCGCAACCTGCTCTCCAACGCGGTGAAGTTCACCGACAGCGGCTCCGTCGAACTGGTCATCCGGCCGGCGGGTCCCGAGGTCCCGCAGTCGATCCGTGAGCAGCTGCTGGAGTCCGGGGCGCTGCGCGACGCGGACCAGCCGCTGATCGCGTTCTCCGTCACCGACACCGGGATCGGGATCGCGGCGAGCAAGATGCGGGTGATCTTCGAGGCGTTCAAGCAGGCCGACGGCACCACCAGCCGCAAGTACGGCGGCACCGGCCTGGGCCTGTCGATCAGCCGGGAGATCGCCCGGCTGCTGGGCGGCGAGATCCACGCCGACAGCCAGCCCGGCCGCGGCTCGACCTTCACCCTGTACCTGCCGCTCAGCAGCAGTGAACTGCCGCCGCACGGCTACCCGCAGCTGCCCGGGGGCGAGGTGATCAGCGAGTCGGAGCACCACACGCCCGCCCGCAACCGTCTCGCGGGCAGCAGCCTGTCCCGGCTGCGCCGCCGCTCGGCGCCCCCGCAGCTGCAGTCGCTCCCGGGACAGCCCACGGCGCTGCCCGCGGAGGAGTCCTGGGTGGACGGCACGCACTCCGACGGGTACGCGCGCTTCGCGGGCGGGTTCAACGGCGAGAAGGTGCTCATCGTCGACGACGACATCCGCAATGTCTTCGCGCTGACCAGCGTGCTGGAACAGCACGGGCTGACGGTGCTCTACGCGGAGAACGGCCGCGAGGGGATCGAGGTCCTGGAGCAGCACGACGATGTCGCGATCGTCCTGATGGACATCATGATGCCGGAGATGGACGGTTATGCGACGACGACGGCGATCCGCAGGATGCCGCAGTTCGCCGGACTGCCGATCCTGGCGCTGACGGCGAAGGCGATGAAGGGTGACCGGGAGAAGAGCATCGAGTCCGGAGCGTCGGACTATGTCACCAAGCCGGTCGACACCGATCACCTGCTGGCACTCATGGAGCAGTGGATGAACGCCCGTGGAACACCCCGTTGAAAGGTGGACTGTTGACGGGGTGTGTCCCTTCAGGTGTGAGGGGGCGGGATTCAGGGAACCTTCTGGTCTCCGCTAGCGTTTCTGCTTCGTGCACAGTGACATGGCGGTGACAGGGTGTGGCGAACGGCAGGTGCGGCTACCATGACCGGCACAAGGACGGGCGGCGCAAGGGAGTCGTCCCCGGGGGCGGCCACCAGCGTGGTGCCGGGACGAGGAGGGCGGGCCATGGTGCAGAAGGCCAAGATCCTTCTTGTCGACGACCGGCCGGAGAATCTGCTGGCGCTGGAGGCGATCCTCTCGGCGCTCGATCAGACGCTGGTACGGGCGGCATCCGGGGAAGAGGCGCTGAAGGCGCTGCTCACGGACGATTTCGCGGTGATCCTGCTCGATGTGCAGATGCCGGGCATGGACGGGTTCGAGACCGCCGCCCACATCAAGCGGCGCGAGCGGACCCGTGACATCCCGATCATCTTCCTGACGGCGATCAACCACGGCCCGCACCACACCTTCCGCGGTTACGCGGCCGGTGCGGTCGACTACATCTCCAAACCCTTCGACCCGTGGGTGCTGCGCGCCAAGGTGTCGGTCTTCGTCGAGCTCTACATGAAGAACTGCCAGCTGCGGGAGCAGGCGGCGCTGCTGCGCCTCCAGCTCGAGCAGGGCGCTTCGGTGGGCGTCAACGGGGCGAAGGAGCCTGCCGGGCTGCTCGCCGAGCTGTCCGCGCGGCTGGCCGCCGTCGAGGAGCAGGCCGAGGCGCTGTCGAAGCAGCTCGACGAGTCGGCGGACGCGGCCGCGGTGGCGACCGCCGCGCATCTGGAGCGCAAGCTCACCGGTCTGCGGCGGGCGTTGGACGCTCTGGAGCCCGGCACCGGCGACGGCGGCGTCAGGTATCCCCCACAGGACTGAGCGGAACCCCCGCCGTTGACGCTGTGTCACCCTTGGCCCACCCGAGGCGCGACACGGACGGGGGTATCCGACGCACGCGTGTCCAGCCGGGTCTTCGGAGGTAATCTCGGCACCATGGCCTCACGTACGCCCGGCGGCACTGCCAAGAAAGCTCCGGCGAAGCCTGCGGCCAAGAAGACCGCGGCGAAGAAGACCGCAGCGAAGAAACCACCTGCCAAGAAGGCGGCGGCCCCCCGTGCGGCGAAGGGGGCCGCTCCCAAGCCCGCTCCCAAAGCGGCCCCGTCGCCCACCGGTGGCGTGTACCGGATGACGCGCGCCCTGTGGCTCGGCGTCGCCCACGGCATCGGCGCGGTGTTCCGCGGCATAGGGCGCGGCGCACGCGGCCTCGACCCCGCGCACCGCAAGGACGGCGTGGCGCTGCTGCTGCTCGGTCTGACGCTGGTCGTGGCCGCGGGCACCTGGTCCAATCTGCGCGGCCCGGTCGGCGATCTCGTGGAGATGCTCGTCACCGGCGCGTTCGGCCGGCTCGATCTGCTGGTGCCGATACTGATCGGCGTCGTCGCGGTCCGGCTGATGCGGCACCCGGAGCAGCCCGAGGCCAACGGGCGGATCGTCATCGGGCTGTCCACCCTGGTCCTCGGCGCCCTCGGCCTGGTCCACCTGGCCTGCGGTTCGCCGAGCCGGGACGCGGGAGCCGAGGCGCTGCGCGACGCGGGCGGCCTGATCGGCTGGGCGGCCGCGTCGCCGCTGCTCTACACCGTCGGCTCGGCGCTCGCCGTACCGCTGCTGCTGCTCATCACCGTCTTCGGGCTGCTGGTCGTGACGGCCACCCCGGTCAACGCGATTCCGCAGCGGCTGCGGCTGCTCGGCACCAAGCTCGGCCTGTACGAGGCCCCGGAGGATCTGGACGACCTGGACGCCGTTCCGATGGAGGAGCTGTTCGAGGACGATCAGGAGCAGGAGCACGACGTCCCGCGCCGCAGGTCCCCGCTGCGCTTCACCAAGCACGACCAGGGCATGGAGGAACTCGCGGCACTGGGGGAGTTCGGTGACGAGGCGGCCGACGAGCCCCGGCCGCGCCGCCGCCCGCGGCGCAGGCCCGAGCCCGGCGAGCAGGACTACGCGGCCGCCTCCGGCATGGACGCGGTGGACGTGGCGGCCGCCGCGGCCGCGGCGCTGGACGGCGCCGTGCTGCACGGCGTGCAGCCGTCACCGCTGCTCGCCGGTCTCAGCAACAGCGTCAAGACGGGGTCCGGCAGCGGATCGGGCGTGCCCGCGGCCCGCGCCGAGGACGAGCCGTCGACCGGCTCCGGCGTCCCCGACCTGACCAAGAAGACCCTCGACCCGGTGGACCCGCTTCCGCCGCGCGCCGAGCAGCTCCAGCTGTCCGGCGACATCACCTACTCGCTGCCCTCGCTGGACCTGCTGGAACGCGGCGGGCCCGGCCGTACCCGCAGCGCGGCGAACGACGCGGTGGTCGCCTCGCTGCAGCAGGTCTTCACCGAGTTCAAGGTCGACGCCACGGTCACCGGCTTCACCCGCGGCCCGACGGTCACCCGCTACGAGATCGAGCTGGGCTCGGCGGTCAAGGTCGAGCGGATCACGGCGCTGGCCAAGAACATCGCGTACTCCGTCGCCAGCCCGGACGTCCGGATCATCAGCCCGATCCCCGGCAAGTCGGCGGTCGGCATCGAGATCCCGAACAGCGACCGCGAGATGGTCAACGTCGGCGACGTACTGCGGTCCGCCGCGGCGGCCGGCGAGGACCACCCGATGACGGTGGCGCTCGGCAAGGACGTCGAGGGCGGGTACGTCATGGCGAACCTCGCCAAGATGCCGCACATCCTGGTCGCCGGCGCGACCGGGTCGGGAAAGTCGTCCTGCATCAACGGCCTCATCACCTCGATCATGTGCCGCGCCACCCCGGACGAGGTCCGGATGGTGCTGGTGGACCCCAAGCGCGTCGAGCTGACCGCGTACGAGGGCATCCCGCACCTGATCACGCCGATCATCACCAATCCGAAGCGGGCCGCCGAGGCCCTGCAGTGGGTGGTCCGCGAGATGGACCTGCGCTACGACGACCTGGCGGCCTTCGGCTTCCGGCACATCGACGACTTCAACGCGGCGGTGCGGTCCGGCAAGACCCAGCCGCTGCCGGGCAGCGAGCGCGAGCTGTCGCCGTACCCGTATCTGCTGGTGATCGTGGACGAGCTGGCCGACCTGATGATGGTCGCGCCGCGCGATGTGGAGGACTCGATCGTCCGCATCACGCAGCTGGCCCGCGCCGCCGGGATCCACCTGGTGCTGGCCACCCAGCGGCCCAGCGTCGACGTCGTCACCGGTCTGATCAAGGCGAACGTGCCGTCGCGGCTGGCCTTCTCCACCTCCTCGCTCGCCGACAGCCGGGTCATCCTGGACCAGAACGGCGCCGAGAAGCTGATCGGCAGGGGCGACGGGCTCTTCCTCCCGATGGGCGCGAACAAGCCGACCCGTATGCAGGGCGCCTTCGTCACCGAGGAGGAGATCGCCAAGATCGTCGAGCACTGCAAGGCGCAGCTGACGCCGACGTACCGGACGGACGTGGCGGTCGGCACGGCGCCCAAGCGGGAGGTCGACGAGGAGATCGGCGACGATCTGGACCTGTTGTGCCAGGCGGCGGAGCTGGTCGTCTCCACCCAGTTCGGCTCGACCTCGATGCTGCAGCGAAAGCTGCGTGTGGGATTCGCCAAGGCGGGCAGGCTCATGGATCTGATGGAATCGCGCGGAATCGTCGGGCCGAGCGAAGGTTCGAAGGCGCGGGACGTCATGGTCAAAGCGGACGAACTGGATGGGGTGCTGGCCGTCATCCGCGGTGATGCTCACTCGTAAGAGCATGCGGGGCAACCGTTTCTCCTGTTCGTGCGTCAAGTTGATGCAGGAGGACGACATATGGCCGACTGTCAGGCTCGCTCGGGCTGTCAGGTCCATGCGCGCCGGATCCGTGAGAGACGGTCCGGCAATCCTGATGGCGGACAAAGACCGGCTGTCCGCTTGCCCCACTCTTTCGCTACCCCCCTAGACTGAATCTCCAGCAGGTGGCTGCAGCCTGAAAGGCTTCCTCGTGTCCCTCGGCAACCCGCCCTCCGACGACCGGCCCTCCGTCGGTCGTGCCCTTGCCCAGGCCCGCCTCGCCGCCGGACTGACCATTGACGAGGTCAGCTCCACGACGCGGGTGCGCGCCCCCATCGTGCTCGCCATCGAACAGGACGACTTCTCCCGTTGCGGTGGCGACGTCTATGCCCGCGGTCACATCCGCAACCTCGCCCGCGCCGTCGGGATCGACCCCGAGCCGCTGGTCCAGCAGTACGCGGACGAGCACGGTGGCGCCACCACCCAGGTCCCCGTCGCGCCGCTCTACGAGGCGGAGCGGATCCGCCCGGACCGCCGCCGTCCGAACTGGACCGCGGCGATGGTCGCGGCGATCGTCGCCGTCGTCGGGTTCGTGGGCTTCACCGCGTTCAACGGATCCGGCGGCAACACGCCGTCGGCCGCCGCGAAGCCCTCGGTGACCGCCACCACGGCCAAGCCCAGTCCCAAGCCGGCCGACCCCAAGCCCGAGCCGACGGACAGCGCGATCGCCGCCGCTCCGGTGGGCAAGGTGACCGTGAAGCTGACCGCGGACGTCGGCAAGAGCTGGATCCAGGTGACGGACAGCACCGGCAAGCCGCTCTTCGCCGACACCCTGGAGAAGGGCGACTCCAAGACCTTCACCGACGGCAAGAAGATCAAACTCGTGATCGGCGACGCGGGCGCGATCAAGCTCTTCGTCAACGGCAAGGACCTCGGTCCGGCGGGCACGGACGGCCAGGTCGTGCGGCTCACCTTCACCCCCGGAGACCCCCAGGCCGGGTGAACGAGGGTGAACGTCAGAGGGACGGCTGGGACAAAGTAGGCTGAGCCTATGCCCGAACCCCGTACCGTCGCCCTTGTCACGCTCGGCTGCGCCCGCAATGAGGTGGATTCCGAGGAGCTCGCCGGCCGTCTGGCGGCGGACGGCTGGCAGCTGGTGGATGACGCCGCGGACGCCGACGTCGCCGTGGTCAACACCTGCGGCTTCGTCGACGCCGCCAAGAAGGACTCCGTGGACGCCCTCCTGGAGGCCAATGACCTCAAGGGTCATGGCCGCACCCAGGCGGTCGTCGCGGTCGGCTGCATGGCCGAGCGGTACGGCAAGGAGCTCTCCGAGGCCCTGCCCGAGGCCGACGCGGTGCTCGGCTTCGACGACTACACGGACATCTCCGACCGCCTCCAGACCATCCTCTCCGGTGGCGTGCACGCCTCGCACACCCCGCGCGACCGCCGCAAGCTGCTGCCGATCAGCCCCGCCGAGCGGCAGGGCGCCACGGTGGCGCTGCCCGGCCACGCGCAGGAGGCCCCGGCCCCCGCGCCGGCCGACCTCCCCGAGGGCGTCGCCCCCGCCTCGGGGCCCCGCGCGCCGCTGCGCCGCCGCCTGGACAACAGCCCGGTCGCCTCGGTGAAGCTGGCCTCCGGCTGCGACCGCCGCTGCTCGTTCTGCGCCATCCCGTCCTTCCGTGGCTCGTTCATCTCCCGCCGCCCCTCCGATGTCCTCGGCGAGACGCGCTGGCTCGCCGACCAGGGCGTCAGCGAGGTCATGCTGGTCAGCGAGAACAACACCTCGTACGGCAAGGACCTCGGCGACATCCGGCTGCTGGAGACGCTGCTGCCGGAGCTGGCGGCCGTCCCGGGCATCGAGCGGATCCGGGTCAGCTACCTGCAGCCCGCCGAGATGCGCCCCGGCCTGATCGACGCCCTGACCTCGACCGACAAGGTCATGCCGTACTTCGACCTCTCGTTCCAGCACTCGGCGCCCGGCGTGCTGCGCGCGATGCGCCGCTTCGGCAGCACCGAGAGCTTCCTGGAACTGCTCGGCACCATCCGCGGCAAGGCCCCGGAGGCCGGCGTCCGCTCCAACTTCATCGTCGGCTTCCCCGGCGAGACCGAGGCGGACCTGGAGGAGCTGGAACGCTTCCTCAGCTCCGCGCGGCTCGACGCCATCGGGGTCTTCGGGTACTCGGACGAGGACGGCACCGAAGCGGCCGGCTACGGGGACAAGCTCGACGAGGACACCGTCGCCCAGCGGCTGGCGCGCGTGTCGCGTCTCGCCGAGGAGCTGACCGCGCAGCGCGCCCTGGAGCGGCTCGGCTCCACCGTGCGGGTGCTGGTCGAATCCATCGACGAGGAGACCGGCGAGGCGGTCGGCCGCGCCGACCACCAGGCGCCGGAAACGGACGGATCGACCACGCTGACCTCCTGCGAGGGGCTGAAGCCGGGCATGATGGTAACCGCGAAGGTGATCGACACCGAAGGTGTCGACCTCATCGCGGAACCCCTGACCGGGGGCGACTGTTCTGTGGAGGAGGTGGGCAGATGACCGGAGTCCCCGTGCCGGCCGCGGCCACCCCGGACCACATGGGCGATCCTGTGGTCGGCCAGGCCGGGCTCTGGAACATCGCCAACCTGCTCACGATGATGCGGCTGGTGCTGGTTCCCGGCTTCGTCATGCTGCTGATCCACGACGGCGGCCACGACCCCGCCTGGCGTTCGTTCGCCTGGGCGGCGTTCGCCATCGCGATGATCACCGACCTCTTCGACGGGGAACTGGCCCGGCGCTACGGGCTGGTCACCGACTTCGGCAAGATCGCCGACCCCATCGCCGACAAGGCGATCATGGGCGCCGCGCTCGTCGGGCTGTCCGCGCTGGGCGACCTGCCGTGGTGGGTGACCGGAGTGATCCTCTTCCGGGAGATCGGCATCACGCTGATGCGCTTCTGGGTGATCCGGCACGGAGTGATCCCGGCCAGCCGCGGTGGCAAGCTCAAGACGCTGACCCAGGGCATCGCGGTCGGCATGTACATCCTGGCTCTCACCGGGCCGCTGGCGACGCTGCGGGCCTGGGCGATGGCCGCGGCCGTTGTGCTGACCGTCCTCACCGGGCTCGACTACATCCGGCAGGCCGTCGTACTGCGCCGGGCCGGCCTCGCCGCGCAGCGCGAGCGCGCGGCCGCCCAGGCCGAACCGCCGGCCGAACCCGGCCTGCGGGCCGCGTCTGATCTCCGGGCCACGGTGGACGCGGAACCGGAGCACGGACAGGATCCGGAGCGCGAACAGCGGACCTCCTCGCGGCGGCAGAGTCACCAGAACGGATGACAGCTGCCGAGGTGTTGCGACTGCTCGACGGCCGGGGCCTCACCCTGGCGGTCGCCGAGTCGCTGACCGGCGGTCTGCTGGCCGCGGAGCTGACGTCCGTCCCCGGAGCCTCCCGGACCTTCCGCGGCTCGGTGACGGCCTACGCGACGGAACTCAAGCACGTACTGCTCGGCGTGGACGCCGCACTGCTGGCCGATCGAGGAGCGGTCGACCCTCAGGTGGCCCTCGAGATGGCCGAGGGCGTGCGGAGCAGACTGGAAGCCGACTGGGGCGTGGCCACCACCGGCGTCGCGGGACCGGATCCGCAGGACGGGCAGCCGGTCGGCACGGTGTACGTGGCGGTGGCCGGTCCCGGAGGCTCGGCGGTCGACCTGCTGCGGCTGGAGGGCAGCCGCTCCGGGATCCGTGCCGCCAGCGTGACCGCCGCACTCGCTCTGCTGGAACGGTCCCTCACAACAGGGGTGCCGTCCCGCGCAACAGGGGTGCCGTCCCTCACGACCGGGGTGCGGGCGAAGGATAGGGAAGAAGACGGGGGCAAGGGATGTTTGCAGCCCTGAGTGAACACGTCATCGCTCCCCGCACGGCCGGTGCCCGAGGCGGTACGGTGGGGCAAGAAGGATCCGGATTCGCGGTCCGAGGAGGGAGCCACCGATGATCCTGCTCCGTCGCCTGTTGGGTGACGTGCTGCGTCGGCAGCGCCAACGTCAGGGCCGCACTCTGCGTGAGGTCTCCTCTTCCGCCCGGGTGTCCCTGGGCTATCTGTCCGAAGTGGAGCGAGGGCAGAAGGAGGCATCCTCCGAGCTGCTCTCCGCGATCTGCGACGCGCTGGACGTCCCGATGTCCGAGGTGATGCGCGAGGTCAGCGATGATCTGTCGCTCGCGGAGCTGGCCCAGTCGGCGGCGTCCGAGACTCCCGCGGCGCCGATGCGACCACTGTTGGGTGCGGTGACCTCCGTCACATCCGTGACGACCGAGCGGGTCACCATCAAGGCGCCGAAGGCGCCCGCTGAGGCCGTTGACGTGGTTGCGGCCTGAGCCCTACGTCACTCCAGAAGTTCTTGCACCGGGACCCCGGTCGGCACTGCCGACCGGGGTCCCGCTCTTTTGCCAGGCACAGCGGGACGAGGCAGGGTAGGCGATACGGAGTTAACAGGGCTTAACGGACTATTTGTCAGGCCCGTCGCCAGTAGGAGGATTCCGCATGAGTGTCGTCAAGAGCCCGCTGTCCGAGAAGCACCGCAAGATCGTCGGTGAGGCGCTGCAGGGCGCTCTGGTGGATCTCGTGGATCTGGCGCTGGTGTCCAAGCAGGTCCACTGGACCGTGGTGGGCCCGCGCTTCCGCTCGGTCCATCTGCAGCTCGACGAGGTCGTCGACACCGCCAGGCTGCACGCCGACACGGTGGCGGAGCGGGCCTCCGCGATCGGCGTCACGGCGGACGGGCGGGCCGACACGGTCTCGAAGACCAGCGGGATCGACACGGTCACCGACGGCTGGATCAAGGACACGCAGGCGGTGGGCATCCTCATCGCGGCACTCGACTCGGTGATCGAGCGGATGCGGGAGCGCATCGGGACGACGGGGGACGCCGACCCGGTCACGCAGGACATCATCATCGGGCTCACGGCGGACCTGGAGAAGTTCCACTGGATGTTCCAGGCGGAGAACGTGTAGCGGGAAGCGCCGGCGCTGCGCTCGGCGGGCGCCCGTGGCGCTCGGGGGCGGTCGGGTGCTTAGGGGCCGGCGGCGCGGCCGCTCGGGGCGCCCCAGGAGCCTCCTGCGCCCCGCGTGCCCCGGGCTGCGCGCCCCGCGCGCCTCGTACGCCCTGGTGCCCGTGGTCCTGGGCGGTCTACGATGGGCGGCTCGTCACGTTACGTTGATGTATCGTCGCAGGCAGTGGCGATACGCTGCTCCCATCGGGTGAACGTCCGGGCGGGGGCGGCGGCAGAGGGCTAGCGATCTTGGGAACCGGGCATCGCACCCTGGTACGGAGAGCCTCCCGGGGCTCTCCGCCGCAACCTCGGGGTTCCGAAGGAGGCGGCCATGCGCGTGCTCCAGCTCCAGGTCATCCGGAGTCTGTGGTCCCGCAGGGCGGTCCGCTGGACCGTCGCGCTGGGCCTGGGCGTCCTGTGGTGGTGGGCCGCGCTGCGGCTCGCCGTGCAGCCCGACCGGGCCGGGCCCCTCGAGAGTGCCGTGACAGCGGGTGGCTGGGGGCTGGGCCTGATACCGCTGCACGCCGTACCGCGCACCGCTGCCCGAACCCGGCGCGGCCGCTACCAGGGCATCGCCACTCCGCCGTTCGGCCGGAGGATCTGGCCGGTGGTGAAGGCCGAGGCGTCGGAGGCGAGGAAGAGCACGGACCCCGCCACGTCCTCGGGGGTGCCGACCCGCCCCAGCGGCGCCATCCGCACGAGCGACGCCTCGGCGCGCACCTGGGCGGTCTCGTCGAAGGATCCGTCGGACCCCGTCCCGTAGTGGGAGGTCATCGGGGTGCGGATGAACCCCGGGGCGATGGCGTTGGCGCGGATGCCGAGCGGACCGAGTTCGGTCGCCAGGGTTCTGGTGAGCTGCACGACGGCGGCTTTGGAGACGCTGTAGCAGAGCAGCCCGCGGGCGCCGGTGTCGATCGCGCCGGAGGCCATCGTGATGATGCTGCCGGACCGCTGGGCTGTCATGACACGGGCCGCCTCCTGGGCGCTGTGCAGCACGCCCTTGAAGTTGACGCCGAGGACGCGGTCCAGATCGGCGTCGTCCGTCTCCAGGACGCTGCTGCTGTGCATGATCCCGGCGATGGCCGCCAGGACGTCCAGCCGCCCGTGGTCGCGGACCGTCTCGGCGACGGTCTCGGCGATCTGGGCCCGGTCGGTGACGTCCAACTGCCGGGCGCGGGCGGCGCCGCCGGCCTTCTCGATCAGTTCCGCGGTCTCCCGCACGCCGGGGCCGTCGCGGTCCGCGCAGATGACGGTGGCGCCGGCCTCGGCCAGCAGAACGGCGGACGCGCGGCCGATCCCGCTCGCGGCGCCGGTGACCAGGGCGGTGCGTCCGGTGAGGTCGTACGCCTTCATGGGCATGACGCGACGGTACGACTGTATCTGACGGTCCGTCAATTAGCGTGCGGGTGCGGACCTCGCTGGCAGCGCGGACACCAGTACGCGACGCGGGCCCGTTCCGGTGGTCCGTGCTGCCCGACACGGACGGCGGTGCCGCAGCGCAGGCACGGCCGGTGCTCCCTGCCGTACACCCAGTGGGTGCGGCCGCGCCGCAGGTCCCCGGTGGTGATGTGGCCGGGGCGGGCCTTGTTCGCCTCCAGCAGTTTCTTGGCGAGCACCACCAGCTTCTCCGGCCCGGCCTCGCCGACCGGCGTCCAGGGGGTGATTCCGCGCAGGAAGCAGAGCTCCGACACGTAGACGTTGCCGACGCCCGCCAGATTGCGCTGGTCCAGGAGCGCCTCGCCGACCGGCCGGGCGGGCTCGGCGCGCAGCCGCGCCACGGCCTCGGCCGGATCCCAGTCCGGGCCCAGCAGATCGGGGCCGAGATGGCCGACGACGCTGTCCTCCTCGGCGGTGGGCAGCAGTTCCAGCACCGGCAGCCGGTAGCCGACCGCCACCCGCGCGGGTGTCTCCAGCACGGCGCGGACCTGGTGGAGGGGGCCGCCGCGCCACCGGTCACCCGGCCCGTACAGATGCCAGGAGCCGTCCATACGCAGATGGGAGTGGAGCGTCAGACCGCCGTCGAAGCGCGTCATCAGATGTTTGCCGCGCGCGACCACCTCGGTGACGCGACGGTCCGTGAGGTCGGTGGTGGCGAGCTGCGGCACGCGCAGGTCGGCGCGGACGAGGGACCGGCCAGCCAGGGCCTCGTCGAGCCGGCGTGCGGTCAGCCAGACCGTGTCTCCTTCGGGCACCTCCCCATCATCCCCGCAGTCGCAGACCGCGCGGAGTGGCGTGGAAGCCCGCGGTCTCCAGGGCGCGGCCCAGCGGTGACGTGAGGGCCGACTCCCCGTTGGTGCGCTCCACGGTGAGCCGGCCGAGCGCGCCCTCCCGGACCGCCAGGGCGAGGGCGTCAGCGGCGACCCGCAGCCGCTCCTCCTCGTCGGGCCAGGCGAGCAGCGTCTTCCCGCCGCGTTCCACGTACAGGGCCAGCTCACCGTCGACGAGGACCACCAGGGCGCCCGCCTTGCGGCCCGGCTTGTGGGTGACGCCGTCGGGCTGTGCCGGCCAGGGCAGGGCGGCGCCGTACGCGTTGGCGGGGTCGGCGGCGGCGAGGACGACGGCCCGCTGTCCGGTGCGGGCGCCTTCCTCGCGGTCGCGGGCGGTGTTGATGGCGCGGAGCCGGTCCACCGCGCCGTCCATCGCGAACTGCGCGGCACCGAGCCCTTCGACCACGTATCCCCGCCGGGTCTGGCCGGTCTCCTCGAAGGCCGACAGCACCCGGTAGGCGGCGGAGAAGCCGCCCTCGACGCCTTCGGCGGCGACCGCCCCGCGCGTGACCACACCATGGCGGTCCAGCAGGGTGTGGACCAGGGCGTGGGCGCGCAGCGTCGGGTCGGACTCCGGGGGCGGGACGAGCGACCAGCGGCCCGCCGTCGTCGGGGGCCCGGTGCGGGACGCGGTCGCGCGCGGCGCCCGGCCGGTGAGGGAGCCGTAGCGACCACGGGGGACCGAACGCGGTGCGCGGTGCGCGGTGGATCCGGCGGTGCGCCCGGAACCGAGCAGGGCGCGCAGCGGAGCCAGGGTGTCGTTGGTGAGCCGGCCGGACCACGCCAGATCCCAGACGGCGTCCGCCAGCTCGGGGTCGGACGGGGCCTCGCCCGCGGCCCGCACCTGGTCGGCGATCTGCCGGAAGAACAGCCCGTAGCCGCCGGACAGCGCGCCGAGGACGGCCTGGTGCAGCGGGGAGAGTTCGAGCGGCTGGGGCTCCTTGAGCAGCAGCGGCGCGGTGTCGGCGAGATGGAGCGAGACCCAGCCGTCCTTGCCGGGCAGCGCCCCCGCACCGGACCACAGGACCTCGCCGGAGGCGGTCAGCTCGTCCAGCATCGCCGGGGTGTAGCCGGAGACCCGGGACGGCAGGACGAGCTTCTCCAGCGCGGAGGCCGGCACCTCGGCGCCCTGCAGCTGCTCGACGGCCCGGACCAGCCCGTCGATACCGCGCAGGCTGTGGGTGCCGACGTGCTGCCACTGGGGGAGGAACGTGGCCAGGGTGGCGGGCGGCACCGGTTCGACCTCGTGCCGCAGCGCGGCCAGCGAGCGGCGCCGCAGCCGGCGCAGCACCGCCGCGTCGCACCATTCGTGGCCCGCGCCGCCCGGCCGGAACTCGCCCTGGACGACACGGCCGCCCGCGGCCAGCCGCTGCAGCAGACCGTCCACCACGGCGGTGCCGAGACCGAAGCGCCGTGCGGCCTCGACGGAGGTGAACGGACCGTGGGTGCGGGCGAAGCGGGCGAGCAGATCGCCGAGCGGGTCCTTGACCGGCTCGGTGAAGGCTTCGGGGACTCCGACGGGCAGCGCCGTGCCCAGTGCGTCCCGCAGCCGCCCGGCGTCCTCGACCGCCGCCCAGTGCTCGCCGCCGGCGATCCGGACCCGGATCGCGCGGCGCGCCGACTCCAGCTGCGCCGCCCAGCCCGGCTCGGCACCGCGCGCCGCCAACTCGGCCTCGGTGAGCGGTCCGAGGAGCCGCAGCAGGTCGGCGACGCCTTCGGCGTCCTTGACCCGGCGGTCCTCCGTCAGCCATTGCAGCTCCTGCTCCAGCTCGGCCAGGACATCGCCGTCCAGCAGCTCGCGCAGCTCGGCCTGGCCCAGCAGCTCCGCCAGCAGCCGGGAGTCCAGCGACAGGGCGGCGGCGCGGCGCTCGGCGAGCGGCGAGTCACCCTCGTAGAGGAACTGTGCGACGTAGCCGAAGAGCAGCGAGCGGGCGAAGGGGGAGGGCTCGGGTGTCGTGACCTCCACCAACCGCACCCGGCGCGCCTCGATGTCACCCATGAGCTCGACGAGCCCGGGCACGTCGAAGACGTCCTGCAGACACTCGCGGACCGCTTCGAGGACGATCGGGAAGGAGCCGAAGTCCGAGGCGACCTGGAGGAGCTGGGCGGCGCGCTGGCGCTGTTGCCACAGCGGAGTGCGCTTGCCGGGGGAGCGCCGGGGCAGCAGCAGGGCGCGGGCAGCGCACTCGCGGAAGCGGGAGGCGAACAGGGCGGAGCCGCCGACCTGGTCGGTGACCAGCTGCTCGACCTCGCCCTTGTCGAAGGCGACGTCCGCGGCGCCGACCGGCGACTGGTCGCTGTCGAACTCGGTGCCCGCCCGGACCGGGTCGGCGCCGGTGTAGTCGCTGCCGGTGCCGTTGCCCGTGTCGTTGTCGAGCAGGTCGAGGCCCATGAGGTCGGCGTCCGGCAGTCGCAGCACGATGCCGTCGTCGGCGTGCATCACCTGGGCGTCCAGCCCGTAGCGCTCCATGAGGCGGGCGCCCAGCGCCAGCGCCCAGGGTGCGTGCACCTGCGCGCCGAAGGGGGAGTGGACCACCACCCGCCAGTCGCCCAGCTCGTCGCGGAACCGCTCCACGACGATCGTCCGGTCGTCGGGGATGTGACCGCAGGCCTGCCGCTGCTCCGACAGATACGCCAGCACGTTGTCCGTCGCCCAGGTGTCGAGCCCGGCCGCGGCCAGCCGTTCGCGGGCCTCCTCGGGCCCCAGCCGCCCGACCTCCCGGACGAAGGCGCCCACCGCCCGGCCGAGCTCCAGCGGGCGGCCCAGCTGGTCGCCCTTCCAGAAGGGGAGCCGGCCCGGCACCCCGGGTGCGGGCGTGACGAGCACCCGGTCGCGGGTGATGTCCTCGATCCGCCAGGAGGTGGTGCCCAGCGTGAAGACATCGCCGACCCGCGACTCGTAGACCATCTCCTCGTCCAGCTCGCCGACCCGGCCGCCGCCCTTCTTCGGGTCGGAGCCGGCCAGGAAGACACCGAACAGCCCGCGGTCCGGGATGGTGCCGCCGGAGGTCACGGCCAGCCGCTGCGCTCCGGGGCGGCCGGCGACCGTGTTCGCCACCCGGTCCCAGACGATGCGCGGCCGCAGCTCCGCGAAGGCGTCGGAGGGGTAGCGGCCGCCCAGCATGTCGAGCACGGCCGTGTACGCGGAGTGCGGGAGCGCCGCGAAGGGCGCGGCCCGGCGCACCAGGGCGAGCAGCTCGTCCACGTCCCACGTGTCGAGCGCGGTCATGGCGACGATCTGCTGCGCCAGGACGTCCAACGGATTCGCCGGCACGCGCAGGGACTCGATGGAGCCGGTCCGCATCCGCTCGGTGACGACGGCCGCCTGTACGAGGTCACCGCGGTACTTGGGGAAGACCACACCCGTCGACACGGCACCCACCTGGTGACCGGCCCGGCCGACGCGCTGCAGCCCGGAGGCGACGGACGGCGGCGACTCCACCTGGATGACGAGATCGACCGCGCCCATGTCGATGCCCAGTTCCAGGCTGGACGTCGCCACCACGGCGGGCAGCCGCCCTGCCTTGAGGTCCTCCTCGACGAGTGCGCGCTGCTCCTTGGACACCGACCCGTGGTGCGCGCGGGCCATCAGAGGTGGCGCGCCCTGCGCGGCACCCGACTGGGCCATGATCTCGGCGGGCGGCGAGGTGTCGGGCAGCGGTTCACCGGTGGCCCGCTCGTAGGCGATCTCGTTGAGGCGGTTGCACAGCCGCTCGGCCAGCCGGCGGGAGTTGGCGAACACGATCGTCGAGCGGTGCGCCTGCACCAGATCGGCGATCCGCTCCTCCACATGCGGCCAGATCGACGCCCGCTGCTCCGCTCCCGCCGCGGGCCCGCTGTGATCCGCGACGGGGGAGCCGCCGAGCTCGCCCAGGTCCTCGACGGGCACGACCACCGACAGGTCGAACTTCTTCTGCGACGCCGGCTGGACGATCGTCACCTTGCGCTGCGGCGACAGATAGCGGGCGATCTCCTCGACCGGCCGGACCGTCGCGGACAGACCGATCCGCCGGGCGGGCCGGTCGAGCAGCTCGTCCAGCCGCTCCAGCGACAGGGCCAGATGCGCCCCGCGCTTCGTGCCCGCGACGGCGTGCACCTCGTCGAGGATCACCGTCTCCACCCCGCGCAGCGCCTCGCGGGCGGCCGAGGTGAGCATGAGGAAGAGCGACTCGGGGGTGGTGATCAGGATGTCCGGCGGGCGGGTGACCAGGGTGCGGCGTTCGGCGGCGGGGGTGTCCCCGGAGCGGATCCCGACCCGGACCTCGGGCTCGGGCAGGCCGAGCCGGACGGACTCCTGGCGCAGGCCCGTGAGCGGGCTGCGCAGGTTGCGCTCCACGTCGACCGCGAGGGCCTTGAGCGGGGACACGTACAGCACCCGGCAGCGGCGCTGGGTCTCGGCGGGCGGCGGGACGCTCGCCAGCCGGTCCAGCGAGGCCAGGAACGCGGCCAGCGTCTTGCCGGAGCCGGTGGGCGCGACCACCAGGACGTCGGAACCCTCGCCGATCGCCCGCCAGGCACCGGCCTGGGCGGCGGTGGGCGCGTGAAAGGCTCCCGTGAACCACGCTCGGGTGGCCGGGGAGAACGCCTCCAGGGCGGCGGCCGGGTCCCCTTCCGGTTCCGGCTCGCCCTGACTGCTCCGTCGCGACATGTCCCCATCCTGCCCCGCCCCACTGACAACGGCCCCGGGACCCGCGTCGGGTCCTGCGCCGGTACCCGCACAGGGACCCGGGCCGGGAGCCGCACCGGGACCCGCACCAGGGCCGTTCCGCGGGGTTCCAGGCCCGGACGCAGAATGGGTTCATGGCACGACGCGAACCGGCACCCGAGCAGGCACGGCACTGGCAGCATCCGCAGCTGCCGGGCGTGGACCTGCTGCGCGCCCGGTACGTCAGCCACACCTTCTCCCGGCACTCCCACGACGGATATGTGATCGCGGCGGTCACCAAGGGCGTCGAGGGCATCGGCATGCCCGGCGGCGACCTCCGCGCGGGCGCGGGCGGGGTCGTCCTCATCAATCCCGAGACGCCGCACTCCGCGTACGCGGGGACCGAGGACGGCTGGAGCTACCGCGTCCTCTACCCGAGCATCGACGTGGTGGCGGCCGTCGCCGCCGAGACGACCGGCCGGAACGGCACCCCGGCGTTCACCGACACCGTCCTCGACGACCCGGACTGCGCCCGGCAGATCGCGGACATCCACGCCGCCGCGGAACGCGACAACGCGCTCGCGGCCGACACCCTGCTGCGGGTCGCCGTCGCCGGGCTGCTGCGCCGCTACGGCGCGGACCCGGTCCCGCCGGGCGCGCTGCCGTCCGCCGGTGCGCTGGCCGCCGGGCGGGCCAGGGAACTGCTCGTCGAGCGGATCGCGTGCCCGCCGACGCTGGACCAGCTGGCCGCGGAACTCGGCACCAAGCCGTTCGCGCTGCTGCGCGCGTTCAAGAGCGCCTACGGGCTGCCGCCGCACGCCTGGCTGACCGGCGAGCGGGTGCGGGCGGCCCGCCGGATGCTCGACACCGGGATCCCGCCCGCCGAAGCGGCACTCGCGGTGGGGTTTACCGACCAGCCTCATCTGAACCGGCACTTCACCCGCATCGTGGGTGTACCCCCGGGCGCCTACCGGCGCGAACGCGCAAGAACGTACAAGACAGGCGAGGACCTCGCTCCCTAACGTTCGTGGAGTGACACGAGCAGCACACATACACAGTTCTCAGGCGGAGCCGTCGGAGTCCTCGGATGCGACGGAGTCTTCGGACGCGTCCGAGGCGTTGGAGACGTTGCAGGCGCCGGAACCTGCGACGAGGCCGACGTCCGCCGTGGTCCGTGACGCGCTGGCCGTCGGTGTCGCCGTCGGTCTGTCCGGGTTCGCCTTCGGTGTGACCTCGGCCGGGGCCGGTCTGACCGTCGCGCAGACCTGCGCGCTCTCCCTGCTGGTCTTCAGCGGCGCCTCGCAGTTCGCCCTGGTCGGCGCGCTGGGCGCGGGCGGCAGCCCGTTCGCGGCGGCCGCCGGTGCGTTCTTCCTCGGCGCGCGCAACGCGTTCTACGGGCTGCGGCTGTCGCAGCTGCTGCGCCTTCCCCGGGCGGTGCGCCCGTTCGCCGCCCAGTGGGTGATCGACGAGACCTCCGCCGTCACCCTGGCGCAGCCCGACCGGCGCAGCGCGCGGCTCGGCTTCACCGTCACCGGCGTCACCATCTACCTGCTGTGGAACCTCACCACGCTCCTCGGCGCGCTCGGCGCCTCCGCGCTGGGCGACCCGGCCGGCTGGGGGCTGGACGCGGCAGGTCCCGCCGTCTTCCTCGCGCTGCTCGCACCGATGTTGAAGGGCCGCCGAGAGCGCACGGTGGCCGGGCTCGCCGTCATCCTCGCCCTGGCCTGTGTGCCGCTGCTGCCCGCCGGAGTGCCGGTACTCGTCGCGGCACTCGCCGCACCGATCGTCCTGATCGCCGCACGCCGCGGGACGGCACGCGAGGACGCCGCCGATGCCACCACCACCGCACAGCGGACGGAGAAGGACCGATGACCACCTGGATCGCGATCGGTGTGACCGCCTTCGGCTGCTACGCGGTGAAGCTGCTCGGCCTCTCCGTGCCCGCCGGGATCCTGGAGCGGCCGCTGGTGAAGCGGCTCGCCGCCCTCGTCCCGCTCGCTCTGCTCGCCGCTCTCACCGCGCTGCAGACGTTCAGCACCAGCGAGCTGAAACTCGTCGTCGACGCCCGCGCGGCCGGGCTCGCCGCGGCGCCGCTGGCGCTGCTGCTGCGCGCACCGTTCCTGGTCGTGATCGGTGCGGCGGTCCTGGTGACCGCCGCCGTACGGGCCCTGACCGGCTGACCCGCTGACCGGCCGATCGAACCGCCCGACCACGTTTCAGATGATGGGGCGGCCGTAGGCGCGCAGTGTCCGCAGGGCCTCGATGGTGATGATCGGCCGCCACTCCAGCCGGGTGCCCGGCGCCCATGCGCGCCAGCGCATCGGCCAGCCGCCGTCCTCGCCCTGCTCCGCCGTCAGGAAGTCCAGCGACCGTTCCAGCTCCGCGTCGGTGAACCACTGCCGGGCCAGCGAATCCGGGCCGCGGGCGTAGTCGTACGCGAAGTGGTACTCGCCCGGCGCGTATCCGGCGGGCAGCGGATACCGGTCCGCGCGGTCCGGATCCAGCACCACCAGCTGCTGCTCGCGCACCAGCTTCCCCAACCGGTGTGCCGCGTCCCGTGCCCGCGCCCGGTCGGGGACGGCGTCCAGGAACGCAACCGCCGCCTCGACCTCGTACGGATGCGTCGCGTCCAGTGCCTCGATCGCCGCCCAGCAGAAGTCCGTGGCCCGGAACAGCCACGCGTGCCACACCCCGTTGTCGTGCAGCGTTCCCACCACAGGACCCGTCGCCAGCAAGGAGCCCTTCGGGGCCTCGACGACCTGGATCCACGGTGCCGCCGGATAGCCCCGCAGCGAAGGATGCACCGCGGGCAGCGCCCCCTCCGCCGTCGACACCTCCGTCAGATACCGGCACACCCGCTCGGCCCGCTGCCCCCCGCACCGCCCGATCCCGTCGAGCACGCGCAACGCGTGCGCCGTGGGCAACGGCTGGCTCACCGGCCCCCGCAGATCCGGTTCCAGGGCGTGCCCGAAGCCGCCGTCGTCGTTGCGGTAGGCGTTCAGCGCGATCTCGACCGCCTCGGCCGCCGCGTCCGACCCGTCGAGGAAGTGGAAGGTGAACCTGCGCTGCTCGAGCACGCGCGCGGTCAGCCACACGAAGTGCTCTGCGCGCGCGAGGGGAGTTCCTGGCATGTCCGCACAGTAGGGCGCCTTCCCCGCAGTGCATACGCCTGGCACAAGGGAGCACCCGGCCGTGCGACCCCAAGCCCCCATGCGCGGGATCCTCCCGCCCCGAAGTTGACGATTCCGGCGGGCTCCTCAGGCCTTCGTCGGGTCGGGAGCCGATGCCGGGACCGGAGTCGGCGGTGCCGGCCCGGGCCAGGACGGCAGCAGCTCCGTGGTGACGAAGGCGACGACGGCCGCCAGGATCACGACCGGCATCATGGCCGAGCTGCCGAGCAGCAGGACCACGAGCACCACACTGCTGACCGGCAGCCGCAGGGCGCTGGCCGCCGAGGCCGCCATTCCCGCCGCCAGGGCCGGAACGATCCCCAGGCCCGGAAGAGGCGCGCACAGGACGCCCGCGGCGGCCCCCAGGAAGAGCGCGGGGAAGATGGGGCCGCCTCGCAGGCTGCCGAGACAGAGCGCGTACGCGGCGCCCTTGAACAGCAGGACGGCGACGAGCGCCCCGATCCCCCAGGCGTGCGGGTCGCCGGCCAGCGCGGCGAGCGTGCTCTGGCCCGACGAGGCGACCTCGTCGGGCGCGCGGTCGGTGATCAGCGCGTAGAGGGCGGCGCAGCCCGCCGCGCCCAGCGCGCACAGCACCGTCCGGGGGAACGTCCGTACCGGGACGAACGCCGCGGTCAGCCGGCCCGCGCCCAGCACCAGGTGCACGAAGGTGCCGATGGCCACGGCCAAGAGCAACGACCAGAGGACGTCCCCCGCGTCCAGCCGGGGAATGGGGGTGGGCAGCTTCAGCGCCAGGCTGCCGGTCTGCAGCCCGGTCCACCGTCCGAAGCCGGTGAACACCAGCGCCCCCACCCCGCTGGACAGCAGGGCCGGCAGCATGACGGCGAACAGCTGCGGACCGCCGACCCCCGCCACCTCGATGAGCAGCACGGCCGCGATCAGCGGGTTGCCGAAGATGGCCGCGATGGCCGCGGCGGCCCCGGCCGCGGCCAGAAGGGCCGTGCTCTGCGGGGTCGCGGCGCCCCGGGCGAGGTTTCTGAAGAGCAGCGCCAGGCCGCTGCCGAGCGCGATCAGCGGCGCCTCGGGTCCCAGGACCGCGCCGAACGGCAGACTCGCCATCGCGGCGAGCAGCACACCGGGCAGCGCGATGGGCGACGCGCCTCCGACGTGCAGTCCGGAGGCGGGGACGTGGCCGCCCCCGCCGGGCAGCCGCGTGGCGATCAGGCCGACACAGACACCGGCGATCGCGAGGAGGGGCAGCGGCCACCACCACGGCGGGGTGTCCCAGCCCCAGGCGTGCGGGATATCGGCCCACAGCACGTGTTCCAGCTGGTGCATCCCGACGAGGAACCAGAACGCGGCAAGGGACACCGGGATGCCGATGAGGGCGCAGAGGACGAGCGACTTGAGGTAGCCCGGCGTCAGCAGGATGGCCCGCAACAGGTCCGGTTCCTCCGGCTGCGCCTCGCCGTCCGCGGCTGCCGCCGTCCGGGGTTTCGGTTCCGTCATGGGCCGTCCTCCGGGAGTTCCGACGGGGTGGGCGATGCCGTCCCCCGCCGCCGCAGCCCGATCCGGACCGCGCCGAAGAGAACCTTCGCGATCAGGCCCACCAGGATCAGATCGGCGATCATCTGCACCGTGGTCAGCACCCGGCTGAGCTCGGTGACGGGCGTGATGTCCCCGAAGCCCACGGTCGCGAACACCGTGACGGTGAAGTAGAGCGCGTCGGTCCGGTTCAGTGGCTCCGAGAACGATCCCGGCCGGTCCCTGGCGACCAGGAAGTACGTCGAGGAGAACAGCAGCAGGAACAGCGGCACGGCGGTGGCCAGCGCCTCGATGGCGCGCAGCCCCGGATACGCCGCATGAGTGACGGCGACCACCTGCCAGGCGATCAGGCAGCCGAAAGCGAGCAGGCCCAGGACGAGCAGAGTGGCAGTGGTCGCGTTGAGCGCGCGGTCCAGCGGCGCCAGGTAGTACAGCCAGGTGAGCAGTACGGCCGAGGCCGCAGAGCGGAGCAGACATCCCACCAGAACCCGCCGGCGCTGCCGCGTGATGGGGATGCCGCTCATCACCTCTCCTCACAACGGGCCTCGGCGGCCCTGCGGCCATTGCAACACCCACCCCAGCCCCCCGCACCTCGCGCTCCACCCCTCGCCCCCGTCCGCCCGCCCCCCTTCGCACCGCTCGCGGCGCGGGATACTGGGCGCATGAAGTTGACGGTGTTCTGGGAGCGGATGCGGGCGCAGTTCGGGGAGGGGTATGCGGATTCGTTTGCCCGGGATCATGTGATGGCGGAGCTCGGCGGGCGGACGGTGTGGGAGGCGCTGGACTCGGGGTGGGAGGCCAAGGATGTGTGGCGGGCGGTCTGTACGGCGATGGATGTGCCGGCCGGACGGCGCTGAGACCGCGGAGGGTTGGTCCCGGACTTTCCGCCCCGCGCGTTCAGACTGGGGTTCGTGTCAGGAACCGGCGAGAGCACCGTTCAGAAAGAGGAGCCACCGGCTCCGCGTGCGGGGATGCCGCGGTGGCTGCCGCGCGCGATGATGCTGGCGCTGGTGCTGGTGGGCTGCTTCCAACTGGCCGGCTGGGCGTTCCACCAGGTGACCGGGCTGCTGATCAACATCCTGATCGCGTTCTTCGGCGCGCTGGCCGTCGAGCCGGCGGTGGACTGGATGGCGGCGCGCGGGATGCGGCGCGGGGTGGCCACGGGGCTGGTCCTGCTGGGGGCGATCGTCGCGGTCGCGGTGTTCGTGGTGGCGCTCGGCTCGCTGCTCGTGGACCAGATCACGACGATCGCCGACAACTTCCCGCAGTATGTGAACGACGTCGTGGTGTGGCTCAACCAGAACTTCCACACGAAGCTGGACGTCGGGAAGCTGCAGGACAACGTGCTGCACTCCGACTGGCTGCGCAACTACCTGCAGAACAGCGCGGGCAATGTGTGGGGGCTGTCGGCCACGGTCCTCGGGGGCGTCTTCCAGCTCTTCACCGTGGTGCTGTTCGCGTTCTACTTCGCGGCCGACGGACCTCGGCTGCGCCGGGCGCTGTGCTCGGTGCTGCCGCCGGCGCGGCAGGCGGAGGTGCTGCGGGCGTGGGAGATCGCGGTCGCCAAGACGGGCGGGTACATCTACTCGCGGGCGCTGATGGCGCTGGTGTCGGGCGTCGCGCACTACGTCCTGCTGCAGGTGCTGGGGGTGCCGTACGCCCCGGCGCTGGCGGTGTGGGTGGGGCTGGTGTCGCAGTTCGTGCCGACGGTCGGGACGTATCTCGCGGGCGCGCTGCCGATGCTGATCGCGTTCACCGAGGACCCGTGGGACGCGCTGTGGGTGCTGTGCTTCGTCGTGGTCTACCAGCAGTTCGAGAACTACGTGCTGCAGCCGCGGATCACGGCGAAGACCGTGGACATCCACCCGGCCGTCGCCTTCGGGTCGGTCGTCGCCGGTACCGCGCTGCTGGGGGCGGTCGGCGCGCTGGTCGCGATCCCGGTGACCGCGACGCTGCAGGGGTTCTTCGGGGCGTACGTGAAGCGGTACGAGGTGACGGACCCGAGGGCGCACGGGCCGCGGCGGCGGCCCTGGCTGCGGAGAAGGCATCGGACGTGAGACATCAGCCCGGGGAGAGAAGACAGCGCACCATCGCCCCTGAGGCCCCGCGTGTCGCTTGACACGCAAATCGAACATCCATTCTCATGGGTGGTCCGGGCCGGTTATCCGCGGAGGTTTTCCACAGCTCGGAGCGACGGCCGGGCGCATTGTCAGTGGCAGGGACTAGCGTCATGGACGTGAAGCGATCGACTCAAACATCCCGGGTGGAGCCCATGGCAGGTAACGACCGCGAGAAGGCGCTGGACGCCGCGCTCGCACAGATTGAACGGCAGTTCGGCAAGGGCGCGGTCATGCGCCTCGGCGACAAGCCGAACGACCCCATTGATGTCATCCCCACCGGGTCGACCGCACTGGACGTGGCACTCGGCGTCGGCGGTATCCCGCGTGGCCGTGTGGTGGAGGTGTACGGGCCGGAGTCCTCCGGCAAGACCACCCTCACGCTGCACGCGGTGGCCAACGCGCAGAAGGCCGGCGGCACGGTGGCGTTCGTCGACGCCGAGCACGCGCTGGACCCCGAGTACGCCAAGGCGCTCGGTGTCGACACGGACAACCTGCTGCTCTCCCAGCCGGACACCGGCGAGCAGGCGCTGGAGATCGTGGACATGCTGGTCCGCTCCGGCGCGATCGACCTCATCGTGATCGACTCCGTGGCCGCCCTCGTGCCGCGGGCCGAGATCGAGGGCGAGATGGGTGACTCGCACGTGGGTCTGCAGGCCCGGCTGATGAGCCAGGCGCTGCGCAAGATCACCGGTGCGCTGCACCAGTCCAACACCACGGCGATCTTCATCAACCAGCTCCGCGAGAAGATCGGTGTGATGTTCGGCTCGCCGGAGACCACCACCGGTGGCCGCGCGCTGAAGTTCTACGCCTCCGTACGACTCGACATCCGCCGTATCGAGACGCTCAAGGACGGTACGGACGCGGTCGGCAACAGGACCCGTGTCAAGGTCGTCAAGAACAAGGTCGCACCGCCCTTCAAGCAGGCAGAGTTCGACATCCTCTACGGCCACGGCATCAGCAAGGAGGGTGGCCTGATCGACATGGGTGTCGAGCACGGCTTCGTCCGCAAGGCCGGTGCCTGGTACACGTACGAGGGCGACCAGCTCGGCCAGGGCAAGGAGAACGCCCGTAACTTCCTCAAGGACAACCCGGACCTCGCCGACGAGATCGAGAAGAAGATCAAGGACAAGCTCGGCATCGGTGTCCGGACCGTAGCCCCCGGCGTGGAGCCGGGCGCGGACGCGGCGGGTCCGGCGGCCGATCCCGCCAAGGCCGAGGTTCCGGCGCCCAAGACGGTGAAGGCGACCAAGGCCACCGCGGCCAAGGCCTGAGGCCGTGGCGAGTCGGTACCCCGATCGCGGCGGCTCTTCCGAGTCGAGGGCCTCGAAAGAGCCGCCGCTCAGCCCGGAGGAGCAGGCGCGGGCGTTGTGCCTGCGCCTGCTCACCGGGAATCCCCGCACGCGTCAACAGCTCGCCGACGCGATGCGCAAGCGGGAGATCCCGGACGACGTGGCGGAGCAGTTGCTGGAGCGGTTCCAGGAAGCCGGCCTGATCGACGACCAGGCGTTCGCCAACGCCTGGGTCGAGTCGCGGCACCGCGGGCGGGGCCTCGCCCGCCGGGCGCTGGCGAGGGAGCTCCAGACCCGCGGGGTGGACGCGGAGCTGGTCACCGAGGCGGTGGGCCAGCTCGACTCCGACCAGGAGGAGGAGCGGGCCCGCGAGCTGGTGGACCGCAAGTTGCGGACCACCCGCGGGCTGGAACGTGACAAGCGGCTGCGCCGCCTCGCGGGAATGCTCGCCCGCAAGGGCTACCCGGAGGGCCTCGCCCTCCGGGTGGTCCGCAGGGCCCTGGAGCAGGAGGGCGAGGACGAGCCGGATGTCCTGGAGTACCACCCGCTGGGATGACCTCCCGCTGGAAAGACGTCCCGCTGGAACACCTGCCGCTCACGCCCACTCCTGCCCGTTCCCGGCCGCTCACGCCCGGGAACGGACTGCCGCTGGGGCGGCGGGTCAGGGCGTCCGGCCGCTGACCGGTTCGTCCTGCGGTGCGGTCCGGTGCGGGGGGCCGCCGCGGGCCAGGTCCGCGTAGGAGTACAGCTCGGCCGGGCGGCAGCCGACCATCGCCGTCACCAGATGGCCGTCCGGGCGGATCAGCAGCACGCTGTGCGCCGTCGCACCGGGATAGCCCTCGGTCACCAGCAGCTCGGCGCGCATCGGCAGCGCGGCGACCGCCGACGCGAGCCGTGGCATCAGACCGGCCGTCAGCCAGTGCCGGCTGTCCCAGACACCGGTGCCCGGGGCGATCAGCATCACCAGCAGGTTCTGGCCCAGCCGGTCCCGCAGCCGGCCGACCGTGCCGTCCAGCGCCGTCACCGGCACATCGACGACCAGCCCGCCCGGGGGAGTGGCGCAGGTGGCGACCAGCGGTGATCCGGCGGTCTTGCCGCCGCCGCTGCCGCCCCCGCCCGGCCGCGGCGCGGGCAGGGCGAGCGGCGACCGGCCGTAGACCGGCGGGGACGCGGCGGATCCCCGGCCGAGGTGGCTGTCGGTCAGCAGCTCGGCGTGCCCGCGGGCGGATCCGGAGAGCAGCGAATGGCGGACCATGTTCCAGGTCCCGCCGGCGCGTACCAGCGGCAGCGCCTGGTCGGTGGCGCGCAGCCGGGCCCCGACCGCCTCGCGCCGCTCGGCCTGATAGCTGTCGAGCAGGGTGTCGGACGCGCCCTCGTGCCAGGCGAGCGCGAGCTTCCAGGAGAGGTTCTCGGCGTCCCGCAGGCCCTCCTCCACGCCCTGGGCGCCCAGGGCGCCCATCAGGTGGGCGGCGTCGCCGGCGAGGAACGTCCGGCCCACCCGCCAGCGGCGGGCGAGCCGCTGGTGCACCGGGTACTCGGCGGAGCCGACCAGTTCGTACGGTACGACGCTGCCGCACCACGTGGTCAGGATGGAGCGGATCCGGGTCACCAGCTCGTCGGGGGTCAGCAGTTCGCCCCGGGCGGGCAGCAGCCAGTCGAAGCGCCACAGGCCGTCCGGCAGCGGACGGGCCGTCACCTCCTGGCCGGTACCGGCGCCGGGCGGATCACGGTGCAGCAGGGCCACACCGGGTTCCGGGAGGTCGACGCGCAGCGCGGCGACGGCGTGCCGGTCGACGGCGGTCTTCCCGGGGAAGCGCACCGCGAGCAGCTTGCGGACCGTCGAACGCGGCCCGTCGCAGCCCACCAGATAACTGCCCCGCCACCAGGTGCGGTCGGCGCCCCGGGTGTGCACGGTGACGCCGGTGGCGTCCTCGTCGACCGCGTCGACGCGGGAGCCGGTCACGATCCGCACGAGGCCGTGGCCGTGCAGGGTCTGCCGCAGGCCCCGTTCCAGCCGGTGCTGGGAGATGTGCACCGGGGACGGCCGGGCGGGCTCGTCGTCGGACGCGGGGCCGAAGTCGACGCGCAGCACCTCCTGCCGCCGGCGCAGGGTGCGCCACCCGGTCCAGGTGGTGCCGTCCGCGTACACCTGCGGATAGCCGAGCCGTTCCAGCAGGGCGGCGGTATCCGCGCCCAGGACGGTGGTGCGTGGATGGCGCAGGTCGTCACGGGCGTCGGCCGGCCCCTCGGCTTCGTCGAGGACGATGGTCGGGACACCGCGTTTGGCCAGAGCGAGCGCGAGGGCGAGGCCCACAGGGCCCGCCCCCGCGACGATCACCGGGTCCACAGGGCGGTCCCCGGAAGATGTGCAGTCACGATACGTATGCAATCCACTGCGGGTGCGTGCGTCAAGTGACGGCGGAACGTCGGCGCGGTGCGAACCGACACACCGTCACTCCGCGAGCCGACGTACCGTCACTTCCGTCACCGGCCAGGCACCGGCCAGGCACCGATCAGGCACCGGTCAGGCACCGATCAGGAACCCATCCGTCACCGACGCACCGTCAATTCCAGCGCGGCGACGGCACATCCGCACCGCCGTCACCCCGCCGTCACCCCGCTGTCACTCCGCCGTGGCGACCAGGGCCTCCGCCTCCGGTGTGGCCGGCGGCGCGCCCTTCGGGCTGCGGCGGGCGCGCTTCTCGACCCAGGTGGCGACGGCGGACAGGAGCATGCACATCGCGATGTAGATCGTGCCGATGACGAGCAGCACCTGGAAGTACGGGTAGTTCCCGAGGGTCGGGGTGTTGCCCGCCAGGATCCGGCCGACGTACAGCAGTTCGGTGTAGGCGATCAGGTAGCCGAGCGAGGTGTCCTTCAGGGTCACCACGAGCTGGCTGATGATGCTGGGCAGCATGGCCCGTACGGCCTGCGGGACCAGGATGGTCAGCATGACCTGGGTCTTGCGCATGCCCAGCGCGTAGGCGGCCTCGCTCTGGCCCTTGGGCACGGAGTTGATACCGGCCCGGAAGATCTCCGCCTGGACCGAGCCGTTGTAGAGCGTCAGACCGATGACCAGGGCCCAGAAGGGCTCGAAGACGGTCGCCCACAGCAGATAGATCATGATGATCAGCGGCAGTGCGCGGAAGAACTCCACGGCCGCCGAGGCGGCGATCCGCACCGGCTTGTGGTCCGAGAGCCGTCCGGCGGCGAACACGGTGGCCAGCAGCAGCGAGAAGACCGCCGCGAGGGCGAACGCCTTGAGAGTGGCGACCACGCCGTCCGTGATCTGCTGCTGGACCCCGGCGTACTGGAACAGGTCCCACATGTAGGACTTGAACTCGCCCTTGGAGTTGAGCCGCATGGCGAAGAAGACCAGCAGCCCGGCGAGCGCCAGGCTGCCGACGACCGTGTAGATCCGGTTGCGCAGCCGGGTCCTGGGGCCCGGGGCGTCGTACAGAACACTCGCCGTCATCGGGCCACCGCCAGCCGGTTCTCGAGCAGCCGGAACAGGCCGCTGATCGCAAACGTGATGATCAGGTACGCGAGGGCGATCCAGATGAAGATCACGGTGAGGTTGAGCCCCTGGTCGCTCAGGAGCTTCTGGGTGGAGAACAGCTCGGTGACGCTGAAGGCGCCGGCGATCGCCGAGTTCTTGGTCAGCGCGATCATGAGGCTGCCGACCGGCGCGATGACCGTACGGGCCGCCTGCGGAAGGATGATCAGCCGCAGGATCTGGGTGAACGTCATCCCGATGCTGCGCGCGGCCTCGGCCTGGCCGAGCGGGACGGTGTTGACGCCGGAGCGCACCGCCTCGCAGACGAACGCCGAGGTGTAGAAGCCGAGCGCGAGCACCGCCAGCTGGTACGAGCTGAGGCCGGTCGTGAGGACCTCGGGCACGATGAAGGTGGCGACGAGGAACAGCAGGGTCAGCGGGGTGTTGCGCAGCAGCGTCACCCACAGCGTGCCGAAGGCCCGCAGCGGAGGCACCGGTGAGACCCGGAACGCGGCTATCAGCACCCCGAGCAGCAGGGCGAGCACCGCGCTGGCGCCGGTGAGCGACAGCGTGCCGAAGAACCCCTGGCGGAACAGGGCGAAGTTGTCGACCAGCACGTTCATCGTGGCTCACCTCGCCGGTTCGCTGGGGTCTGGCGGAAAGGCCAGGAAGGCATCGTCGGTCCAGGGCGTGCGGGGGGTACGACGGGTCGCGCCCCGGAGGGAAGCAGCATCGAGGTTGGCCTCACGAGGGCGTTGCGGCCCGCCGGCCGGCCGGCGGCCCGTCGCGGGAACGACGGTGCCGCGACGGCCGGCCTGCGGGTCGGCTGATCAGTAGCGGTCGAGGGCCGGCGGCGCGGTGTACGGGGCGCCGGACAGGCCCAGCGTCGCGTCGTAGGCCTTCTTGTAGTCGCCGTTGTCCTGGTGCGCCTTCAGTGCGTCGCTGATCGCGTCGCGCAGCGCCTTGTCGTCGTGCGCGAGGCCGACGCCGTACGGCTCCTGGGAGAACTGCTTGCCGACCACCCGGAACTTGCCGGGGGCCTGCGCCGCGTAGCCCTTGAGGATCGCGTCGTCGGTGGTGACCGCGTCGACCTGGCCGGTCTGGAGCTGCTGCACGCAGTCCGAGTACTTGCCGAGGGCGTTGACGACGGCTCCGTACTTGGGGTCCTTGATGCGCTCCAGCGGCGTGGAGCCGGTGATGCTGCAGACCTTCTTGCCCTTGAGGCTGTCCGGGCCGGTGATGTCGGTGTTGCTCTTGGCCACGAGCAGGTCCTGGCCGGCGATGTAGTACGGGCCGGCGAAGGAGATGTCCTTCTTGCGGGCGTCGTTGATCGTGAAGGTGCCGACGTAGTAGTCCGCGTCGCCCTTCTTGATCGCCGGCACGCGCAGGCTGGAGTCGAAGGTCTTCCACTCGATCTTGTCGGGACCGAAGCCGAGGTCCGCGGCGACCATCTTGGCGATCTCGATGTCGAAGCCGTTGCGGTCGTTGGAGCCGGGCGGCTGGAAACCGAGGAACGGCTGGTCGGACTTGACGCCGATGACCAGCTTGCCGCGCTGCTGAGCCTTCTTCAGTACGGCGGAGTCGAGCGTGACGCCCGTCTTCGGCGTGTACGTCGGCAGCTTCGGGGCGTCGGCGCCGGTGGTGGGCTTGGCGCCGGGCGCGGTCGGCGTGCCCTCCTTGCCGCCACAGGCGGTCGCGGAGGCGGTCAGCGCCAGGACGACGAGTCCGGCGGCGGCGGATTTACGGATATTCATGGGGACATCCCTTGCGTCGTCAGTCGTCAGTCGTCAGTCGTCGGTCATCAGTCATCGGTCATCAGTGCGTCGTCGTACGTCAGCCGTCGTACGTCAGCCGTCGGTCGGCCGTGGTGCGGGGCCGGCCGCGCGCAGGGGCGCCCGCCGGCCGTCAGGCAACGTCAGTGGTGAAGGATCTTCGAGAGGAAGTCCTTGGCGCGGTCGCTGCGCGGATTGCTGAAGAACTGCTCCGGCGTCGCTTCCTCGACGATCCGTCCGTCGGCCATGAAGACGACCCGGTTGGCGGCGGAGCGGGCGAAGCCCATCTCGTGCGTGACGACGATCATCGTCATGCCGTCCCGGGCGAGCTGCTGCATGACTTCCAGCACCTCGTTGATCATCTCCGGGTCGAGTGCGGAGGTGGGCTCGTCGAAGAGCATGACCTTGGGGTCCATCGCCAGCGCGCGGGCGATCGCGACCCGCTGCTGCTGTCCGCCGGAGAGCTGCGCGGGGTACTTGTCCGCCTGGACCCCCACGCCGACCCGGTCGAGCAGCTGCCGGGCCCGGTCCTCGGCCGCCTTCTTGTCGGTCTTGCGGACCTTGACCTGTCCGAGCATCACGTTCTGCAGAACGGTCTTGTGCGCGAAGAGATTGAAGGACTGGAAGACCATGCCCACATCGGCACGCAGCCGGGCCAGTTCCCGCCCTTCCTGGGGAAGCGGCTTCCCGTCCACCGTGATGGAGCCCGAATCGATCGTCTCCAGCCGGTTGATGGTGCGGCACAGCGTGGACTTGCCGGACCCCGAAGGACCGATGACGACCACGACCTCACCGCGGGTGATCGTCAGGTCGATGTCCTGGAGCACGTGCAGCGCGCCGAAGTGCTTGTTCACGCCTCCCAGTACGACCAGGTCATCGGTCGCCGGCGCGGCGTCCTTGGTCACTGAGACTTCGGTCATCGGCCTGTGCTCCATCCTCGTCGGTCTGGCAGACCTTAGTGATGCATGATGACGAGCGTCATTACATCTGAGCTGAACTTGAGCATCACGATTCGGATACTCTCCGCCACGAGTGATGTGCCCTGTGTTGTCGTGCGTACCGGCTGGATAACAGTCCGCGGCAGGTACCGATGCCCCCTTGACGCGCCCCTCGCCGGTCGGTCTGTATTCCGGGTAGGTACCGGACGCCGGCCGACGGCGGGTGTCCGACCTGTGGCCGAACGATTGCCGATGTGGGAAAGGAGGGTGAACCGATGAGATTGCTGCTGGTGGAGGACGACGACCGGGTCGCCGCCGCACTGTCGGCCGTGCTCGCGAAGCACGGCTTCGACGTCACCCATGCCCGCAGCGGCGAGGAGGCGCTGCGCGCGCTGCTGCCCGCCCAGGGCCCGTCCTACGGGTGTGTGCTGCTCGACCTCGGCCTGCCCGACCAGGACGGTTTCGAGGTGTGCAGCCGGATCCGCCGGCGCACCTCCACCCCCGTCATCATGGTCACCGCCCGCGCCGATGTGCGGTCCCGGATCCATGGCCTGAACCTCGGCGCGGACGACTACGTCGTCAAGCCGTACGACACCGGTGAGCTGCTCGCCCGGATCCACGCGGTCGGCCGCCGGCCCCCGCTGCGGCCCGGTACGGAGTCCGCCGCCCCCGCGCCCGCCGACGGATCCGCTGCCGGTGAGCGGCCGCCGGCCGGCAGTCTGCAGCTCGGCCCCGTCGACATCGAACTGCCCACCCGCCGCGTTATGGTGAGCGGCGAGCCGATCGCGCTCACCCGCAAGGAGTTCGACCTGCTGGCCCTGCTCGCCCAGCGGCCCGGGGTGGTCTTCCGCCGCGAGCAGATCATCAGCGAGGTCTGGCGCACCAGCTGGGAGGGGACGGGGCGCACCCTGGAGGTGCACGTCGCCTCGCTGCGTTCCAAGCTGCGGATGCCGTCCATGATCGAAACGGTGCGCGGGGTCGGTTACCGGCTCGTCGTTCCCGCCGTCTGAGATCCAGGACCCGCCGTTGAGCTCGCGTCTTCTCCCCCTGCTGCTCGCGTTGATGGCGGGCGTCCTGCTGGCCCTGGGCTTTCCGCTGGCCGCGAGCATGGCCGCCGCGCAGCAGCAGCGCGTCGTCGTCGACCGCATCGACGACACCGCGCGCTTCGCGTCGCTCGCCCAGTTCGTCACCTCGCGCACCCCTCAGTCCGCGAGCGACGTCGGGGACGACGAGCGGCTGCACGCGCTGCGCTCCGAACTCAGCCGGTACGAGGAGCTGTACGGCATCCGCGTCGGTGTCTTCTACCGCGACGGCACCGCGATGGGTGTGGCGCCCGCGGACTGGAGACTCCCCGAAGCGGGGGAGGCGTACGGCGCCTACAGCGCGGCACTGGCCGGCCGCCGCAGCCATGACCCGGAGCAGGTGTGGCCGTGGCAGCGCCGCACGCTGGCCGTCGCCTCACCGATCATCCGCGACGGGGACGTCGTCGCCGTCGTCCTCACCGAATCGCCCACCGGGGCGCTGCGTTCGCGCATCCTGCACGGCTGGCTGCTGCTCGGCGCCGGTGAGCTGGCCGCGATGGCCATCGCCGTGCTGTTCGCGTTCCGGCTCACCGGCTGGGTGCTGCGACCGGTCGCGATCCTCGACCGCGTCACCCACGACATCGCCACCGGGCGGATGAAGTCCCGGGTCGCGGCGGCCGGCGGGCCGCCCGAACTGCGCCGGCTGTCCCGGTCGTTCAACGAGATGGCCGACAACGTCGAGCAGGTGCTCGAACAGCAGCGGGCCTTCGTCGCCGACGCCTCCCACCAGCTGCGCAATCCGCTGGCCGCGCTCATGCTGCGGATCGAGCTGCTCGGCTTCGAACTCCCCGAGGGCAACGCGGAGGTGGCCTCCGTCCAGGACGAGGGCAGACGGCTCGCCCAGGTCCTGGACGATCTGCTCGGCCTGGCGCTGGCGGAGCACGCGGACGCGGACCTCGCCCTCACCGACATCGCCGCACTCGTCGGCGAGCGCCTCGGCGCGTGGCGGCCGGTCGGCGCGCGTGAGGGCGTCGCATTGGAGTACGCGGGCAAGACCGCGGTCACCGGCTGGTCCGATCCGGTCGCGCTGTCCAGCGCGCTGGACGCCGTCATCGACAACGCGCTGAAGTTCACACCGCGCGGCGGACTGGTCCAGGTGCTGGTCGCGGGAGTGGGCGACGAGGTCGCCGTCACCGTCTCCGACGGCGGACCCGGTCTGACGGAGGAGGAGCTCGCCCGGATCGGCGACCGCTTCTGGCGCAGCCCCCGCCACCAGAACATCGACGGCTCCGGACTCGGTCTGTCCATCGCCCGCGTCCTGCTGAACCAGAGCGGCGGCCGGCTCTCCTTCGCGGCGAACGAGCCCACCGGCCTCGCCGTGACCCTCACGGTGCCGCGCTCGGCGCCGTAGAGCCCGGAGAGCCCGTAGGAGCCGTTAGAGCCCTAGAGCCGCAGAGCAAGCATGTAGCGGCCCCTCCAGGGGCCCGGCGAGGCGATCCGGGCCTCAGCCGCACTCCGTCAGCCGCACTCCGTCTGGTCGGGCGGCAGCTGGTCCGCCAGCTCCTTCGGGGCCAGCGGCTTCAGATAGGTGTTGTACGAGGACTTCCAGCGGCCCGAGGAGATCTCGTCCCTTATGGCGCCGCACACCGCGGCGCGCAGCGCCGGCTCGCCCCGGTGCAGGCCCACGCCGTACTGCTCGCTGCCGAACGGGGCGCCGAGCAGCCGCAGTTCCGTGGGGTGCTGGGCCCGGTAGCCGGCCAGGATGACATCGTCGGTGGAGACCGCGTCCACCGTGCCGGCCAGCAGGTCGGTGACGCACAACCCGTACGAAGCGCGCGGTTCCAGCACTATCCGCGGATACTCCGTGCGCAGCCGGGCCTCCGGCGTGGAGCCCTGCACGGTGCAGACCTTGTGACCGTCCAGGTCGGCGACGCCGTTCACGCCGGTCGACCGGGCCGGTACCAGGAAGTCCTGTCCTGCCACGTAGTACGGGCCGGCGAAGTCCACCGACTCCTTGCGCCCCTGGGTGATCGAGTAGCTGGCCACTATCAGGTCGACCTGCCCGGTGCTGAGCCGGTATTCGCGGCTCTGGGTGTTGACCACCTCGAACCGCACCGTGTCGAAGCCCAGATGTTTCGCGACCGCCCGCGCGATGTCGATGTCGAACCCGCGGAAGCCGCCGGCGGACTGTGCCGAACGCTCGCTGAGCCCCGGCTGGTCGCCCTTCACCCCGACCAGCAGGAAGCCGCGCTCCCGGGCCGCCCGCAGGGTCGCGGAGCTGTCGAGGGACGGGCCGGCGGCCGTGGTGAGCCGGTCCACGGTGAACCAGCCGGCGGTCACGAGCACGACCAGCGCCACTGCGGCGGCCGCCCACGCGCGGGGACCGCGGAGGCGGGCGGCGAGGCGGCGGGGCGGGACGGGTGCCCCCGGGTCCGCCGAACCGGACGGATCAGAAGGATGAGAAGGATCAGCTGAACCGGATGAAGCAGCTGAACCGGATGAAGCAGCCGAACCGGCTGCAGCGGTCGGAACGGGCGGGTCCGTCACGTCCGGCGGTTCCAGCGGGCCCGTGTCGGCACCGGTGCTCGTGACGCTGCCGCCCGCGGTCCACGGGGACTCCGTGACCGGCGGGTGGCCGTCCTCCGGGTAGAACGCCGTCGGATACTGCGGGGTCTCCTGCGCCACATGCTGCAGCAACTGCTCGGCCCGCTGCGCCGTCAGCCGCTCCAGCGGCTCCTTCACCAGCAGGCCCTCGATCAGCGGCCGCAGCGGGCCGCAGTACTCCATCGGCGGCGGCTCGTCCTCACGCACCGCCTCCAGGACCTCGTACGGGGTCGGCCCGCGGAAGGGCGCGCGTCCCTCGACCGTCTCGTACAGCGTCACCCCGAGCGACCACAGGTCGGCGGCGGGCGTCGCCTCGCGCGGCGACCGGCCGTGCGGGGTGCACAGCTCGGGTGCCAGGTACCGCGGGGTGCCGACGAGTTCGTGCAGCCGGGTCACCTGGGCCGCGCCCTCGAAGGTCGCGATGCCGAAGTCCATCAGCACCGCGCGCCCGTCCCGGCGGAACAGGATGTTGTGCGGCTTCACGTCCCGGTGCAGCACGCCTGCCGCGTGCACCGCGCGCAGCCCGCGCAGCACCTCCAGGCCGATCCTGGCCGTCTGCAGCGCGGCCAGCCGGCCGCGTTCCTGCAACTGGTCCGCGAGCGACCGCGGATTGACCTGCTCCATCACGATCCAGACCTGGCCGTCGGCCTCGATCACGTCGTGCACCGCCACCACGTGCTCATGCCCGATCCGGGCGATGGCCCGCGCCTCCCGGCGTGCCCGCTCCACCCACTGGGCCTGGGTGTCGGGGTCCACCGCGCCCCGGAACAGCAGTTCCTTCACGGCGACCTGGCGCCCCAGCCGGTTGTCGTACGCCTCCCACACCACGCCCATACCGCCACGGCCCAGCGGGCGCTGCAGCTCGTACCGGCCGTCGACAAGAGTGTGGGGCCCGCCGTCTGGTGTACCCCCGTTTCGCATGCGTAGAGATTAGGGCCTATCCCCGGCAGTCGCGCGAGGGGCACCCTAGGGCTTTACCGACCGGTAGTAGCGGCTGGCGCCTTCGTGCAGTGGAAGGGGGTTGGTGAAGACGGCGGTGCGCAGGTCGACCAGCTGGGCGGCGTGGACCTTGTTGCCGATCTCGTCGCGGCTGTCGATGACCGCGCGGGTGAGCCGTTCGACGAGTCCGGTGTCCGCCCGGTCGGTGGTCACGAGCAGGTTGGCGACGGCGATGGTCGTGACGGCCGTGCCGTGCTGCATCGTCGGATAGGCGTCGGCGGGCATCACCGCCTGCCGGTAGTAGCCCATCGTGTCGCCCTTGGCGTGCAGCTTGTCCACGAGGTCGCCGAGCTGGACGAGCTTGACGTTGCTGGACGCCGCCAGATTCGTCACGGTGTTCGTCGGCAGGCCGCCGGACCAGAAGAACGCGTCGAGCTTGCCCGCCTTGAGCAGGCCGGGTGCCGTGTCGATGCCGACCGGCACCGCGGTGAGGTCCTTGGCCATGTCGAGCCCGGCGGCGTCCAGCAGCCGACGGGCTATGAGGTGCACACCGGAGGCCGCCTGGCCCACCCCGACGCGCTTGCCGCGCAGATCGCGGGCGGAGCTGATCGGCGAGTCCCTGGGGACTATGAGCTGCATGTAGTCGTCGTACAGCCGCGCGCAGGCGCGCAGCCGGTCCTTGCCCGGGCCCTGGTAGTCCGCGACCGCGTCGGCGGCGGCGATCGTGAAGTCGGCCTGCCCCGAGGCGACGCGTTTCACGTTGTCGACCGAGCCCTGCGACTGGACGAGGTTCACCGCCACCCCTGGCAGCTGGTCCCGCAGATCGGTCTTGAGCATCTTCCCGTAGGTCTCGTACACCCCGGCGGCCACGCCGGTGGAGAACGAGACCGGTTCGTGCGGATACGACGGACCGCGGGACGGCAGCAGCCACCACAGGAGCAGCGCGAGTGCGGCGGCGGCCGCGAGGACCGACTGCAGCGCGCGGCGTCTGCCGATGTGGGGGACGTTCATGGTCCGGATCCTGCCAGGCGGGCGCCGCCGTGGGTAGGGCCGGCCCCGGGGGCCTGCCGCACGAGCGGGGCCCGTGGGGCGGGAGGGGCCGAGGGGGCCGGGCCGCCCGCGGCTCTCCGTACCCCCGCGCCCCCCGTACCCTGGTTGGGTGAGCGGTGAGGTGGCTGGTTTGAGGACATACGAGGTCCGCACCTACGGGTGCCAGATGAACGTGCACGATTCGGAACGGCTGTCCGGCCTCCTGGAGGGCGCGGGCTATGTCCGCGCGCCCAAGGGAGCGGACGGGGCGGACGTCGTCGTCTTCAACACCTGCGCGGTGCGGGAGAACGCCGACAACCGGCTCTACGGCAACCTCGGCCAGCTCGCCCCGCAGAAGGCGGCCCGGCCGGGTATGCAGATCGCGGTCGGCGGCTGTCTCGCGCAGAAGGACCGCGACACCATCGTGAAGCGGGCCCCCTGGGTCGACGTGGTCTTCGGTACCCACAACATCGGCCGGCTGCCGGTGCTGCTGGAGCGGGCCAGGATCGCCGAAGAGGCGCAGGTCGAGATCGCCGAGTCGCTGGAGGCGTTCCCCTCCACGCTGCCGTCCCGCCGCGAGTCCGCCTACGCCGCGTGGGTCTCGGTCTCGGTGGGCTGCAACAACACCTGCACCTTCTGCATCGTGCCCGCGCTGCGCGGCAAGGAGGAGGACCGGCGGCCCGGCGACATCCTCGCCGAGGTGGAGGCGCTGGTCGCCGAGGGCGTCGTCGAGATCACCCTGCTCGGGCAGAACGTGAACGCGTACGGCTCGGGCATGGGCGACCGCGAGGCGTTCTCCAAGCTGCTGCGGGCGACCGGGCAGATCGAGGGGCTGGAGCGGGTGCGCTTCACCTCCCCGCACCCGCGGGACTTCACCGACGACGTGATCGCCGCCATGGCCGAGACGCCGAACGTGATGCACCAGCTGCACATGCCGCTGCAGTCCGGCTCCGACACCGTCCTCAAGGCGATGCGCCGCTCGTACCGGCAGGACCGTTACCTCGGCATCATCGAGAAGGTGCGCGCGGCCATGCCGGACGCCGCCATCTCCACCGACATCATCGTGGGCTTCCCGGGCGAGACCGAGGCGGACTTCGAGCAGACGATGCACGTGGTGCGCGAGGCGCGCTTCGCGCAGGCCTTCACCTTCCAGTACTCCAAGCGCCCCGGGACCCCGGCCGCCGACATGGACGGGCAGATCCCCAAGGAGGTCGTCCAGGAGCGCTACATGCGGCTGTCGGCGCTCCAGGAGGAGATCTCCTGGCAGGAGAACAAGACGCAGATCGGCCGCACGCTGGAGGTCCTGGTCGCCGAGGGCGAGGGCCGCAAGGACAAGGCGACGCACCGGCTGTCCGGCCGGGCCCCCGACAGCCGTCTGGTGCACTTCGAGAAGCCGGCGGGCACCGACCCGCGCCCCGGTGACATGGCCACGGTGGAGATCACCTACGCCGCCCCGCACCACCTGCTCGCCGAGCGCCCCGCGCTCTCCGTGCGGCGCACCCGGGCCGGCGACGCGTGGGAGCAGCGCAACGCCGCGCCCAAGGCGCCGGCCGGAGTGATGCTCGGGCTGCCGACGATCGGCGCCCCGGCGCCGTCGCCCGCGGTGGAGAGCGGCTGCGGGCTCGGCTGACGACAGCGTCCGATCACGGTTCCGCCGGACCGGTGCCGACGGTCCGGCGGTGCGGCCGCGCAAGCTCACGCCGTGGCTTGTCAGTTTCCGAGGCCGGCCGTCGTCCTCGAGGGTGAAGGCCCACAGGTCGGTGGCGGGGATGTCGGCGACAGGGGTCGGAACGGTGTGCACGGTCCTGGGGAACGGTGATCAGCCCCATTAGGCTGCGTTCATGCTCGTAGCCGCCGCAGTCTGCCCGTCCGCCCCGCTGCTCGTACCCGAGGTCGCGGCCGGTGCCGCGTTCGAACTGGACGCGCTGCGCGCAGCGTGCGCCGACGCGGTCGGGGTGCTCGCGGCGTCCCGGCCGGACCGGCTGGTGGTGATCGGCCCGGCCGGGCAGCCCGACCGGGGGCGGCACCACGAGGGCGCGCGGGGCTCGTTCCGGGAGTTCGGCGTGGACCTGGACGTACGCCTCGGCACCGCACCCGGGATTCCGTCCGAGGACGTCGGCGCCGACCGCGCGCTGCCGCCCTCGCTGGCCGTCGCCGCCTGGCTGCTGCGCGGCTGGGCCGCCGCTCCGCTGGAGGGCCTGGGCGTGGGCGAGCCGCTCGAACAGGACCGCTGCGCCGCCACCGGTGCCATGATCGCGTCAACGGCGGACCGGGTCGCGCTGCTGGTGATGGGCGACGGCAGCGCCTGCCGCACCCTCAAGGCTCCCGGGTATCTGGACGAGCGCGCGGCACCCTTCGACGCCTCGGTCGCCGCCGCGCAGGCCGCCGCCGACACCGAGGCGCTGGCCGCACTGGACGCGGAACTGGCGGAGACGCTCCAGGCCGCGGGACGCGCCCCCTGGCAGGTCCTCGCGGGCGCCGCGCAGGGCGCGGGCCTGGCCGGACAACTGCTCTACGAGGACGCCCCGTACGGTGTCGGCTACTTCGTCGCCACGTGGACGTAGCCCCCGCTCGGCCGTAGCCGCCGCCTGGTGCGGACCGGGACGGCGGAAGACCGCGGGGCCGAAGCACCCGCGGCCTTCCCGCGCTGGGGTCCGGGGGCACCTCCCAGCGGTGGCTGGGGGCGTCAGGCCGGAGTGTCCGGCCCGCTTCCCTCCTTGCCGCTCTTCAGGTGGTCCAAGGCGCCCTTCGCCTTGTGCACACCCGTGTCGATCTTGTCCGTGTACTTGCCGTGGGTCTTGGAATCCACCGTCCGGGCGGCCTTCTCGAGCCCCGACTCGATCTTTCCCCCGTGCTGCTGCGCGAGGTCGCCCGCCTTGTTCCTGGCGAGTCCGAGTTTGTCCTTGATCGTGTCCATCAGGCCCATCCGGCACCTTCCCTCGGGGCGGCTACGCGCGGGCGCCCTCACCGGCCTCGCTGTCGGCGGCGTCCGCTGTGGACTGCTGCTTCGGGATGCCGACGGGCTCCGCCGCGCCCGCGGGCTCCGCGTCCCCGGCCGGCTCCGCCGCCTCCTCCGTCTCGGCGGGCTCAGCGACCGCCTCGACGCCCTCCGGCTCCGCCGTCAGAGTGACGGCTTCCGCCGCTTCGGTTGACGGGTCGGCCGACTGACGCCGAAACCATCCGAAAACGCCCATTTCTACTCCAGACCATACTCGTGAGGTCGAAAATCCGCGTTGCCCGGGGCGCCTCGTTGCACCGCTCGGGTCCGGCCGGTCCGGAGAACCCGGAATCCGGCCTGCGGAATCTCTCCAGAGGCAACGAGTCCGGCAGCGCCGCGTCACGTCCCTCGATCGTGAGGGGGCCCGGAGGTTTGGGAGACTGGACACGTGCTGCACACTCCCGGGGAGCGACCCCCCGTACTTCCGAGTAAAGATCTTGTCATCGCCGTCGTCGGCCCCACCGCGGCCGGCAAGTCCGATCTGGGCGTAGCCCTGGCCCAGGCCCTGAACGGTGAGGTCGTCAACGCCGACTCCATGCAGCTCTACCGGGGCATGGACATCGGCACCGCCAAGCTCACCACCGACGAGCGCCACGGCGTGCCGCACCACCTGCTGGACATCTGGGACGTCACCGAGGCCGCGAGCGTCGCCGAGTACCAGCGGCTCGCCCGCGCCGAGATCGACCGGCTGCACGCGGCCGGGCGGACCCCCGTACTGGTCGGCGGCTCCGGGCTGTACGTGCGCGGCGCCATCGACGCGCTGGAGTTCCCCGGCACCGACGCCGCCGTCCGGGCCAGGCTGGAGGCGGAGCTCGCCGAGCAGGGTTCCGCGGCGCTGCACGCCCGGCTGGCCGCGGTCGACCCCGAGGCGGGCCGGGCGATCCTGCCCAGCAACGGCCGGCGGATCGTCCGGGCGCTGGAGGTGGTGGAGATCACCGGCCGGCCGTTCACGGCCAATCTGCCGGGCCCCGACTCCATCTACGGCACCGTCCAGATCGGGGTCGACGTGCCGCGGCCCGAGCTCGACGAGCGCATCGCGCTGCGCGTCGACCGGATGTGGGACGCCGGACTGGTGGACGAGGTAAGGGAGCTGGCCGCGGTGGGGCTGCGGGACGGCCGCACCGCCTCACGGGCGCTGGGCTACCAGCAGGTACTCGCCTCGCTCGTGGGGGAGTGCACCGACGACGAGGCGCGCGCCGAGACCGTCAGGGCCACCAAGCGCTTCGCCCGGCGCCAGGACTCGTGGTTCCGCCGCGATCAGCGGGTTCACTGGCTCTCCGCCCGGGGCCCGGAACTCACCGATCAGGCGCTGACGTTGGTCGAAGCTGCGGTTACAGCCTGATCACGTGATGGCATCGGGACGCCTCAGCGTGAGGAGACGGCCACGCGGCCGTGCCATCATCGAGCAACGAGTTACGGCGTCGGAGAAGGGGGAGGGCGCGTGGCGATGGAAGCCGGTCCCCGAGACTCCTCACCCGACCGTCATGCCGAGACCGAGGCACAGCTCGGGACGGACGAACTGCTCGAACCCGGGTCGCTGATCGACCCGGAGGCGATGATCGAGCCGGAACTCGTTCCGGTGGAGCTGCGGCCGCAGCGGCGGCTGCGGATCTGGCAGCTCGCCCCGATCGTCGCCCTCGGTGTCGGCGGCTCCCTGATGTTCGCCTTCCCGCTCGCCTTCGAGTTCGGTGACGGCGGCGCGGTCGTGGCCATGCTCGGCCTGCTGCTCAGCTGCTGCTCCGCGGGCTGGGGCATCATGGCCGCCCGCCGGGTCGGCTACACCTGGCCCGGACTGCCCGCCCGTGGCTCCGGCCGCCGTGCGGACTGGCGCTTCATCGTCGCCTACACCCTGATCAGCGGCCTGCTGGCGGTCCTCGCCATCTGGCGCGTGGCCCGCCTGCGCTGAGCCGCCCGCCGAGCGCCCCGCACCGGAGCGTGCCGGGCCGGTGGCCTTACGCTTGTCCTTGTGACCACCTCGCAGCCCACCACGCACCAGGGCCTGTCCTTCCTCAAGGGCCACGGCACCGAGAACGATTTCGTCATCGTCCCCGACGCGGACGGCCGCATCGAGCTGTCCGCGGCGGCCGTCGCGCGGCTCTGCGACCGCCGGGCGGGCATCGGTGGCGACGGGCTGCTGCGGGTCGTGCGCTCGGAGGCCCATCCGGAGGCCGCCGGCATGGCCGGCGAGGCCGAGTGGTTCATGGACTACCGCAACAGCGACGGCAGCATCGCCGAGATGTGCGGCAACGGCGTCCGGGTCTTCGCCCGGTATCTGCAGCGCGCCGGGCTGACCGGGCCCGGTGACCTGGCCGTGGCCACCCGCGCGGGCGTCCGCCGGGTGCACATCGCCAAGACGGACGCGGACGGCACCCTGGGCGGGATCACCGTCGGCATGGGCGCGGCCGCCCTGCCCGCGGGCGAGGTGACCGTCACCGTGGACGGCCGCAGCTGGCTGGCGAGCAACGTCAACATGGGCAATCCGCACGCCGTCGCCTTCGTCGGCAGCCTGGACGACGCGGGAAACCTGTACACCGCGCCCACCGTCACGCCCGCCGCCGCGTACCCGACCGGCGTGAACGTGGAATTCGTCGTCGACCGCGGTGAGCGGCATGTGGCGATGCGCGTCCACGAGCGGGGCTCCGGCGAGACCCGCTCCTGCGGCACCGGCGCCTGCGCCGTCATGGTCGCCGCCGCCCGCCGCGACGGCGCGGACCCGGCCATCACCGGACGCCCCGTCACCTACACCGTGGACGTCCCCGGCGGCCGTCTGGTGATCACCGAGCGCGCCGACGGCGAGATCGAGATGACCGGCCCCGCCGTCATCGTCGCCGAGGGGACCATCGACCGGGAGTGGCTGGACGCACCGTCAGCCTGACGGCCCGCCACCGCCCGAAACCCTGCCGGGAATCGGACTCCTGAGCCCCCTTTCCGAACTGGCCTCCCGTACTGACTTCCCGCACTTGTTCCCTCGAACGGGTGATGGCGATCACTCTGGACGAGAGCGCGGCTGCCGCACGTGGTGGGCTCGGTAGCATCAAGCACCGGCGCGGCCCCCATTCTCCGTGGAGAGCGCCCGCCGCCGGTTGACGCTGCCGGAGGTGCCCGATGAGCGCGGACAACGCAGTGGATGCCGCCCCCGCCCCCGACGATGAGGGCCGCAGGCGCGGACTTCGCCGCATCGACCTGCGCAGACTCGGCCGGGCGGCACTGCTCGGCCCCGGCGGCCGGGAGTGGGGCCTGCCCGCCGGCGGCAGGGGCCAGCGCGTGCCGGACGCCATCGAGCACCTTGCCAAAGTCCACCGGCTGCGCCACCCGGGGGTCGGCGCGGCCGGCATCGAGACGCTGCGCCGCGCATATCTGCTCGCCGAGTCCTCGCACCGCGGCCAGATGCGCAAGAGCGGCGAGCCGTACATCACGCATCCGCTCGCCGTGACGCTGATCCTCGCCGAACTCGGCGCCGAGACAACGACCCTGACGGCCTCTCTGCTGCATGACACCGTCGAGGACACGGAAGTGACACTCGATCAGGTGCGGGAGGAGTTCGGCGAGGAGGTCTGCTATCTCGTCGACGGCGTCACCAAGCTCGAACGGGTCGACTACGGTGCCGCGGCCGAGCCCGAGACCTTCCGCAAGATGCTGGTCGCCACCGGAAGCGACGTACGCGTCATGTCGATCAAACTCGCCGACCGGCTGCACAACATGCGCACCCTCGGGGTGATGCGACCCGACAAGCAGGCGCGGATCGCGAAGGTCACCCGGGACGTGCTCATCCCGCTCGCCGAACGGCTGGGTGTCCAGGCCCTCAAGAGCGAACTGGAGGACCTGGTCTTCGCCATCCTCCACCCCGAGGAGTACGCCAGGACCCGCGCGATGATCCGCGCCAACTCCGTCCGCCCGGACCCGCTGGCGGCCGTCGCCGACGCCGTGCGGGCCGTGCTGCGCGAGGCCGGGATCGCCGCCGAGGTCGCCATCCGGCCGCGGCACACCGTCTCCGTCCACCGGGTGCTGCTCAAGCGCGGCGCGGACGAGCTCGGCGGCTGCGAGTTCGGCCGGATCCTGGTGCTCGTCGCGGAGGACGCCGACTGCTACGCCGTCCTCGGTGAGCTGCACACCTGCTTCATCCCGGTGATCGCGGAGTTCAAGGACTTCATCGCGGCCCCCAAGTTCAACCTGTACCAGTCGCTGCACACCGCCGTCGCCGACGAAGAGGGCCGGATCGCCGAAGTCCTGGTCCGCACACGGCAGATGCACCGGGTCGCCGAGGCCGGTGTCATCGCGCTGGGCAATCCGCACACCGTCGACGAGCCCCCGCAGGCCGCCGATGGCGAACGCGTCGACCCCACCCAGCCGGGCTGGCTGTCGCGCCTGCTGGAGTGGCAGCGCGACGCCCCCGACCCCGACACCTTCTGGACCGCGCTGCGCGCCGACCTCGCCCAGGACCGGGAGGTCACCGTCTTCTCCGCGCACGGCGGGGACACCACCGGCACCATCCGGCTACCCGCAGGGGCCAGTTGTGTGGACGCCGCCTACGCGCTGCACGGCGAGGCCGGCCATGCCTGCGTCGGCGCCCGCGTCAACGGCCGTCTCGCACCGCTGCGCAGCAAGCTGCGGGACGGCGACATCGTGCAGATCCTGCTGGACGAGACCGGCGCCTCCGGCCCGTCCGCCGACTGGCTGGAGCACGTCCGTACACCGGCGGCCCGGATCGCCGTCACCCGCTGGCTGGAACTCCATCCGGTGCCGCCCGCCGACGAGGAGCCCGCCGCCCGCGCGGAACGCCCCGCGTACAGCGCGGACACCGCGGCCGAGGACGAACCGGTCGCCGTCACCGACCTGGCGGGCGCGGCCGTCCGGCTGGCGCGCTGTTGTACGCCGGTACCGCCCGACGAGGTCACCGGGTTCGTCATCCGCGGCGGCACGGTCGCCGTGCACCGCGAGGAGTGCCCGACCGCGGTCCGGATGATCGGCGCGGGACGGGAGCCGGTTCCCGTCCGGTGGCGGGGCGGCCGCCCCGCCGGGGCCGGATTCCGCGCCACCCTGCTGGCCGAGGCGCTCGGCCGGCCGCGGCTGCTCGCGGATCTCACCGAGGCCATCGCGGGCCAGGGCGTGGGCATCGTCTCCGCCTCCGTGGAACCCCCGCAGGAACACCGGGTGCGGCACACGTACACCGTCGAGCTGCCCGACGCGGAAGCCCTGCCGAGCCTGATGCGCGCCATGCGATCGGTGCCGGGCGTCTACGACGTCTACCGGGCCCAGCGGGCGATGGCCGCCGCGCGTCGGTAACGGGCGCGACGCGCTCTGATCCGGTCCGATCCGCTCCATGCCGGTCGGGTCCGGTCGGGTTCGGACAACCGGCCGGGCGGATCAGGGCCGATCGGGTGTGCTGCTGCGCGTCGCGCGTCCCCGGCCGCCGCCCCCTGATAGCGGTAGCGCATGATCCCCATCACGCCGCGCAGCGGCGCCGTGCTGGCGGCGTTCGCCGCCGTACTGACCCTGACCGCGGCGGACCTGCCCGGCGATCCCGCCGTATCGACGTCGGGTCTCGGCGACCGGCTCTATCCCGACCTCGGCAATCCCGGCTACGACGTGGCCGCCTACGACCTCTCCTTCGACTATCACGGCCAGGACCGGCCGCTGGACGCCGTCACCCGCATCAAGGCCCGCGCGACGGCGCCACTGACCGGGTTCCATCTGGACTTCGCCGCGGGCACGGTCTCATCGGTGCAGGTCAACGGGCATCCGGCGGTCTACACCCGGGAGCGCGAGGAGCTCGTCGTCACCCCCGAGGAGCCGGTACCGGACGGCGGCGAGCTGCTGATCACCGTCACGCACACCAGCGATCCGCGCGCCGCGAACACCGGCTGGGTGCGGACCGCCGACGGACTGGCGATGGCCAACCAGGCCGATGCCGCCCACAGCGTCTTCCCGTGCAACGACCATCCCTCGGACAAGGCCGCCTTCACCTTCCACGTCACGGCCCCCAAGGACCTCACCGTCATCACCAACGGCGTCCCGGACGCCGTCCCCGAGGCCGCGCCCGCGTCCGCTCTCACCTGGACGTACCGTCCCGCGAGCCCGATGGCCACCGAGCTCGCGCAGGTCTCCATCGGCCGCTCCGCCGTACTGCACCGCGCCGGTCCGCACGGGCTGGTGCTGCGCGACGTCGTCGGAGCCGCCGACCGCGACCGGCTGGAGGCCCGGCTCGCGATGACCCCCGGGCAGATCTCCTGGATGGAGGAGCAGGTCGGCCCCTACCCGTTCGAGACGTACGGGATCCTCAGCGCCGACACCACCACCGGCTTCGAGCTGGAGACCCAGACCCTCTCGCTCTTCGAGCGCCGCGTCCTGCTCGCCCCCGAGGCGCTGGCAGCCCCGCTGATGGTGCACGAGCTCGCCCACCAGTGGTTCGGCGACAGCGTCACCCCCGCGGCCTGGTCGGACCTCTGGCTCAACGAGGGCCACGCCACCTGGTACCAGTGGCTGTACAACGCGCAGAAGTACGGCGTCGGCCTCGACCAGCAGGTCCGCGCCGCCTACGAGGGCGACAACCGGGTACGGGCGGCGGACGGCCCGCCCGCCGAACCGAAGGTGCCCGAGCCGGGCAAGCTCGGCATCTTCCGGAACAACGTCTACGACGGCGGGGCGCTCGCCCTGTACGCCCTGCGCCAGGAGATCGGCGCCCCCGCCTTCCAGCGCCTTGAGCGCGCCTGGGTGGCCCGTCACCAGGACGGGAACGCCTCGACGGTCGACTTCACCGCTCTCGCCTCCGAGGTCGCTGAGCGGGACCTCAGCGGCTTCCTGCACGCCTGGCTGTACGGGACCGTCACCCCGCCGATGCCCGGTCACGGCGACTGGGTCGCCGGCGCGGCCAGGGCCCGTGCGGCGACGGCGGCGAAACCCGCGTGACCCCCGGCGGCGGGCGTGCGACCATCGTTATGACGGACAACACGCCCGTCCCCATCCCAGCCGCTCGACCAAAGGATCCAATGACCTCCTCTTCCTCCTCTTCAAACGACCGCCAGCGCCTCCCCGAGAGCCTTCGCGCAGACGCCCTGATGGAAGAGGACGTCGCCTGGAGCCACGAGATCGACGAAGAGCGGGACGGTGCTCAGCTCGAACGCTCCGACCGCGCCTCGCTGCGCCGCGTCGTGGGTCTGTCCACCGAGCTGGAGGACGTCACCGAGGTCGAGTACCGGCAGCTCCGTCTGGAGCGCGTCGTACTCGTCGGTGTCTGGACCTCCGGAACCGTGCACGACGCGGAGAACTCCCTCGCGGAGCTCGCCGCCCTCGCGGAGACCGCGGGCGCCCTGGTGCTCGACGGCGTGATCCAGCGCCGTGACAAGCCGGACCCGGCCACGTACATCGGCTCGGGCAAGGCGCGCGAGCTGCGGGACATCGTGCAGGAGACAGGCGCCGACACGGTCGTCTGCGACGGTGAACTCAGCCCCGGACAGCTCATCCAGCTCGAAGACGTCGTCAAGGTCAAGGTGGTCGACCGCACCGCCCTGATCCTCGACATCTTCGCCCAGCACGCCAAGTCCCGTGAGGGCAAGGCCCAGGTCTCGCTCGCACAGATGCAGTACATGCTGCCGCGCCTGCGCGGCTGGGGTGCCTCGCTCTCCCGCCAGATGGGCGGTGGCGGCTCCAGCGGCGGCGGGGCCGGCGGTGGTGGGGGTATGGCCACCCGCGGTCCCGGTGAGACCAAGATCGAGACCGACCGGCGCCGTATCCGCGAGAAGATGGCGAAGATGCGCCGGGAGATCGCGGAGATGAAGACCGGCCGTGACCTCAAGCGGCAGGAACGCAAGCGCAACAAGGTGCCCTCCGTCGCGATCGCCGGCTACACCAACGCGGGCAAGTCCTCGCTGCTCAACCGGCTCACCGGCGCGGGCGTGCTGGTGGAGAACACCCTGTTCGCCACCCTCGACCCGACCGTGCGCCGGGCGGAGACCCCCGGCGGCCGGCTGTACACGCTGACCGACACCGTCGGGTTCGTCCGGCACCTGCCGCACCACCTGGTCGAGGCGTTCCGCTCCACCATGGAGGAGGTCGCGGAAGCCGACCTCATCCTGCACGTGGTGGACGGCTCGCACCCGGTCCCGGAGGAGCAGCTCGCCGCCGTGCGGGACGTCTTCCGCGAGGTCGAGGCGCTCAAGGTGCGCGAGATCGTCGTCATCAACAAGGCGGACCTGGCCGACCCGCTCGTCCTGCAGCGCATGCTGCGGAACGAGAAGCACGCCATCGCGGTGTCCGCCCGCACCGGCCAGGGCATGGACGAGCTGCTCGCGCTGCTCGACGAGGAGCTGCCGCGGCCCGAGGTCGAGGTCGACGTCCTCGTGCCGTACAGCCAGGGCGCGCTCATCGCCCGGGCGCACGCCGACGGCGAGGTGCTCTCCGAGGAGCACACCGGCGAGGGCACGCTGCTCAAGGCACGGGTGCACGAGGACCTGGCCGCCGAGTTCGCGTCCTTCGCGCTCGTCGCCAAGCACTGACCGGTCCGCCGGAGCACCGACGGAAGGGCCCGTCCCCGATGGGGGCGGGCCCTTCCGTGTGACCTGCTACCGGCTGGACGCCGGTGTTACTTGAACTGCTTGCTCACCTTGTCGTACACGGCCTTCGCCTCGGCGCCCAGGTGCGGGCCCGCCAGCCAGGTAGCCGTGACCGGGCCGATCGAGGTGTTGCTGACCAGCGACACCTGATTGTTCGCCGGGTTCTTTGCGTACCAGCCGCCGCCGGACGAACCGCCGGTCATCGTGCAGCCGAGCCGGTACTCGGTCGGCTGGTCGGCGAAGAGCGACAGCCGGCCGGCCTTGCCCGTGCAGTTGAACAGCCGCTGGCCGTCGAAGGGCGGCGCGGCCGGGTAGCCCCAGGCGCCGATGTTGCCCATCTTCGTCACGGACGGAGCGTTGAACCACACCGGAAGGGCGGAACCGACCTTCTCCTCCAGCGACTTGGTGCCGCTCGCCTTGTCCGGAGTCACGTGCAGCACCGCGAAGTCGTACGGGGAGCCCTTGCCCCCGGTCTCCGCGCCGTTCGCGATCCACTGGTCGGAGGTGGCCGCGCCGTCGGCCCAGAACACGCCGAGCGGGGCGAGCTCGTCGCGCTTGGCGCCCTTCAGCTGCGCCTCGGTCCTGCCCGCGTCGTTGTACGACGGGACGAAGATGACGTTGCGGTACCAGCCGCCCGCGCCACCCGCGTGCACACAGTGGCCCGCGGTCCACACCAGGTTGGACTTGCCCGGGTGCGCCGGGTCCTGCACCACGGTGCCGGAGCAGACCATCGAGCCCTTGGGGCCGTCGAAGAAGATCTTCCCGTCGCCGGGGCCGTTCTCGTGGTACGGCGCGTCAACGGCCTTGGCCTTGTTGACCGCGGGCACCGCGTCCGTCTTGCCCTTGTCCGCCGCGACGTCGTCGGGCACCTTCTTGTCGTTCTGCTCCGCGCCCTTCATCCGGTCGTTGTCCCACAGACCGTCGATGACCGGGTTGATGAAGTCGGAGGCCTTGCGCAGCCACTGGTCCTTGTCCCAGTTCTTCCAGGCTCCGTCCTTGTACGCCTTCTTCCACTTCTCGAGGTCCCCGAGGCTGGTGGGCAGGGCGGAGGGGAGCTTCGGGCCGTCCGCGCTCGTGACCGGGGCGCTCGGCTTGGGATCCGCCTTGTCGTCGGACGGCCCGCATGCGGTGGCCGAGACCGCGAGCAGGGCCGCGACCGCGGCGGCGGCCAGTGGCCGGCTTATGGATGGCATGGGTGGTGTCCCCCTGGTCGTCTAACGGCAGTTCACCCCGGCGAAGGGGCGGTCCCCCACTATGCCGGGTGCTGTGAGGGACGGTTCGCGCCGGGTCCGCGGTTCCGCCCCGAAAGATCTCCCGGCCGACCGTGATCGGACCAGGGGCGCGTCGTTAGTGCGGATGGGGGACGTCGACCGGAGGAGTGAGCACGTGGCCGCCATCCAGAGCGGGCCGGACCAACTGGCCGCGTCGGCAGACGACTTCGTCGCGGGGGAGGGGATCCTGCGGCGGCAGTCGCTGCGTGAGTCCGCGGCCCGCACCTACGCCCGCTCGCTGCCCGTCGTCCCGGTCAGAGCCCGCGGGATGACGGTCGAGGGCGCCGACGGCCGCCGCTATCTGGACTGCCTGTCCGGCGCGGGGACGCTGGCGCTCGGGCACAACCACCCGGTCGTCCTGGAGGCGATCCGCGCGGTCCTGGACTCCGGGGCCCCGCTGCACGTCCTCGATCTGGCCACTCCGGTGAAGGACGCCTTCACCACCGCCCTGTTCGAGACGCTGCCGCCGGAACTGGCCGCCCACGGGCGGGTGCAGTTCTGCGGACCGGCCGGTACGGACGCGGTCGAGGCGGCCATCAAGCTCGTCCGCAACGCCACCGGCCACGCCGGACTGCTGGCCTTCACCGGCGCCTACCACGGGATGACCGCGGCCGCGCTGGCCGCGACCGGGGACACCGCGGCGCGCGCCACGGTCGGCGAGGCCGACGCGCGGGTGACGCGGCTCCCGTACCCGTACGAGTACCGCTGCCCGTTCGGCACCGGCGGCGACCGCGGGGCGGAGCTGTCCGCCCGGTGGACCGCCAGCCTGCTGGACGACCCCAAGGGCGGCGTCCAGCCGCCCGCCGGGATGCTGCTCGAAGTGGTGCAGGGCGAGGGCGGGGTGATCCCCGCGCCCGAGGCGTGGCTGCGCCGGATGCGGGAGATCACCGCCCGGCGCGGCATCCCGTTGATCGTCGACGAGGTACAGACGGGAGTCGGACGCACCGGGACCTTCTGGGCCGTCGAGCAGAGCGGGATCGTGCCGGACGTGATGGTGCTCTCGAAGGCGATCGGCGGCAGCCTCCCGCTCGCCGTCATCGTCTACCGGGAGGAGCTGGACACCTGGCGGCCCGGCGCCCACGCGGGCACCTTCCGGGGCAACCAGCTCGCCATGGCGGCGGGCGCCGTCACCCTGAAGTACGTCCGTGAGCACGGCCTGGACGTGCGGGCCGGCACCCTCGGCAGCCGGATGTCGGCCCGGCTGCGCGGACTGGCCGCGCACCACCCGTGCATCGGCGATGTGCGGGGCCGCGGTCTGATGATCGGCCTCGAACTCGTCGACAGCGAGGCAGAACCCGACGATTACGGGTCGCTGCCCGCCGCGCCCCGGCTCGCCGCCGCCGTGCAGCAGGAGGCGCTGCGGCGCGGTCTCATCATCGAACTCGGTGGCCGGCACAGCAGTGTCGTCCGGCTGCTCCCGCCGCTCACCATCACCGACGAGCAGGCCGAGGCGGTGCTCGACCGGCTCGCGGACTCGATCGCGGCGGCCGAGCGGGCGGTTTCCGGGGCTCCCGGAGCTCCTGGGACTTCTGGGGGTTCCGGGACTGCGGGAACTCCCGGCGCTCGCGTCGGTCCTGGATTCTCCGGTGCGTCCGCGGGCGCCGGAGCGGTGGAGGAGCGCGCATGACGAGCCCACAGGCGACGGCCGAGTACCCCCAGACCTCCGGGCCGACGGGCCCCACCGACACACGGAGTACCGGCATGAGCGTATGCCCCGGCACGAACGCCGACCCTGCCGCCGACAGCACGCCGGCCCAGGCCGGCGCGGCCCAGCAGGAGAGGCCGACCCTCCACGGCGGGCCGGCTCACCAGACCGGCACGGCCGTTCAGGACAGCACGGCCCTCGTACCGCCGCAGTCGCGGCGGGCGGCCCTGCCGCTGCCGGGCGAGCCCGATCCCCTCGAAGCGGCCGACGCCTACGCGGCGGCCGACGCGGCGTCGATCGAGAGCCTGCTGCGCTGCTGGGTGCGCGAGACCGCGCTCCCCGAGCCGCGGGACGGCGTGCTGCGTGTACCGCTCCCCGCCAGCGGCACCGGCTTCGACGTCCGGGTCCGGCACTGGTCAGCGACCGGGCATCACCGGTTCGGGACCGTACGGCTCGCCCTCGCCGACCAGGTGCCGCTGACCGCCGTCTGCCTGGCGGCGCTGCTGGCGCGCGAGGCCGGCACGGATCCGGCCGAGGGCGGCGACCTGATCGGCCGGGTCGCCGACTCCGCCCGCCGTACCGCCCTGTTCCTCACCGACCGGCGGGAGCGGCCCGCGGCGCCCGCCGCCACGGATCCGTTCCTCGAAGCCGAGCAGTCGCTCCTCCTCGGCCACCCGCTGCACCCCACGCCCAAGGGCAGGGAGGGGCTCTCCGAGGCGGAGTCCCGCGCCTACTCGCCGGAACTGCGCGGCTCCTTCCCGCTGCACTGGTTCGCCGTCGACCGCTCCCTGATCGCCACCGACTCGGCCTGGACCGAACGCGGCCGCGCCATTCCCGCCGAACAGCTCCTCACCGACCTCGCGGGCCCCGGCCTCGAACTCCCCGACGGCGCCGCCGCCCTGCCCCTGCACCCATGGCAGGCCCGCGAGGTCCAGCACCGGCCCGAGGTGCGGGAACTCTTCGAGACGGGTCAGCTGCGTGACCTCGGCCCGCTCGGCGATCCCTGGCACCCCACCTCCTCCGTGCGGACCGTGTACCGGTCCGGCGCCCCCGCGATGCTGAAGCTCTCGCTGGCGCTGCGCATCACCAACTCCCGCCGCGAGAACCTCCGCAAGGAACTCCGGCGCGGCACCGAGGTCCACCGGCTGCTGCGCAGCGGACTCGCCGAGCAGTGGCGCGCCGCGCACCCCGGCTTCGACATCGTCCGCGACCCCGCGTGGCTCGCGGTGAACGCGCCGGGCGGAGAGCCGCTCCAGGGCCTGGACGTGGTGCTGCGGCACAACCCGTTCGGCCCCGGCGACCAAGCCCACTGCCTGGCGGGCCTCACCTCGCCGCGCCCCTGGCCGGGACAGGCCGCGCCCGCCCTGCGCTCCCGCCTGGCCGACCTCACCGGCCGCCTCGCGGCCCGGACCGGACGCCCGGCCGCGGCCGTCGCCACCGAGTGGTTCCTGCGCTATCTGGACGCCGTCGTCCGTCCCGTCCTCTGGCTGGACGGAGAGGCGGGGATCGCCCTGGAGGCCCACCAGCAGAACACCCTCGTCCTGCTGGACGCCGACGGCTGGCCGTCCGGCGGCCGCTACCGGGACAACCAGGGCTACTACTTCCGGGAGTCCCACCGGGCCGCCCTGGAGCGCAGGCTGCCCGGGATCGGCGCGGAGAGCGACACCTTCGTCGCGGACGCCATCGCCGACGAGCGCTTCGCCTACTACCTCGGCATCAACAACGTCCTCGGCCTGATCGGCGCGTTCGGCTCCCAGGGGCTGGCCGACGAACGCCTGCTCCTCGCCGCCTTCCGCCGGTTCCTCGGCCTGGCGGCGGCCACCGGCCGCTCCCGTCTGCCGGAACAGCTGCTCGGGGCCGCGACACTGCGCTGCAAAGCCAATCTGCTGACCCGGCTGCACGGTATGGATGAACTCGTCGGCCCGGTCGACACCCAGTCCGTCTACGTGACGATCCGCAATCCGCTGGCCGCCTGAGCGGTCCGACCGCAGGAGAGGAGGGAGCCGTGCTGCCGCCCGCCGACTCCAACACCGAGGACACCCTGGACCTGACACTGTCCGACGAGGTCCTCGCCCTCTTCAACGCGCCGGATCCGGCGCGGTCCGCCGGGGCTCCGGGCGCGGACGGCGGTCTGCTCGGCGGGGTCGCGGACTGGGGGCCGACGGCCACCCGGGCGGGCACCTTCCAGCTCGTTCCCGCGACCGTCGAACGCGATCTGCCGATGATCTCCGGCTGGATGAACGACCCGGCCGTCGCCGAGTTCTGGGAGCTCTCCGGAGAACCGCGGATCACCGAGCGGCATCTGCGCGGCCAGCTCGACGGCGACGGCCGCAGCGTCCCCTGCCTCGGCGTCCTGGACGGCACCCCCATGAGCTACTGGGAGATCTACCGGGCCGATCTCGACTCCGTCGCCCGCTACTACCCCTCCCGACCCCATGACACCGGGGTGCATCTGCTGATCGGTGGCGTCGACGACCGGGCCTGCGGCCTGGGAACCACCTTGCTGCGAGCCGTCGCCGACCTCGTGCTCGACCACCGGCCGGCCTGCGCGCGCGTCATCGCGGAACCCGACCTGCGCAACACCCCCTCCGTCGCCGCCTTCCTCGCCGGGGGCTTCCGGTTCTCCGCCGAGGTGGAGCTGCCCGGCAAACGGGCGGCTCTGATGATCCGCGACCGTGCTGTGAGACACCTCCTCTGACCGCCTGACCGCCTGACCGCTTGACCGCCTGACCGCCTGACCGCACCCTGACCTTTCTGATCTCCCGGGCCCCTTCGGGACCTCCGCCGACCCCTGTCCGCCGCCGCGCTGTCCCCCGCAGAGGAGCACCGACCTTGACCATCCCGCCACCGCTCCGAGGCACCGGCTGGCAGCTCGCCGCCCGCCGCATGCTGGCCAAGATGCTCGCCGAGTACGCGTACGAAGCCGTCATCACCCCGGAGCCGGATCCCGACGCCGACGCCGCCCTCGACACCGGCACCGGGTCCCGTTCCGGGACCGGCTGGTCGCCCTACCGGCTGGTGCTGCGCGACGACGTCGTCTACCGGTTCCGCGCCCGCCGCGGTGCCTATGGCAGCTGGTCCGTGGACGCCGGCTCCATCACGCCCACCGGCGACCCGCTGCACTTCCTCGCCCATGGACACGACACCGTGCTGGACCTGCCGGGCGACACCACGGGGCATCTGATCCGCGAACTCCTGGCGACGCTGGCCGCCGATGTCCGGCTCGACGCCTCCGCCGTCACCGCCGCCGAGCTCGCCGCACTGGACTACGCCGACCTCGAAGGCCACCAGACCGGCCACCCCTGGCTCGTCGCCAACAAGGGCCGGCTCGGCTTCTCCGCCGCCGACTCCGTCTTATGGGCTCCTGAGGCCCGCCGGCACCACCGCCTTCCCTGGATCGCCGTCCACCGCGACCTCGCCCAGTACCGGGGCGTCGCCGCCCTCGACACCCCCGACCGGCTCTACGCCGAAGAACTCCCCCCGGACGTACGCGCCGGCTTCGCCCGCACCATCACCGACCAGGGGCGCGACCCCGCCGACTACCTCCTGCTGCCCGTCCACCCCTGGCAGTGGGAGGAGACGATCGCACCCCTCTTCGCCGCTCATCTCGCCGACGGTTCCATCCTGCCCCTCGCCACTGACAACGACCTGCGGCTGCCCCAGCAGTCGATCAGGACCTTCCTCAACACCAGCCGCCCGGACCGCCGCACGGTCAAGCTGCCGCTGTCGGTCCTCAACACCCTCGTGTGGCGCGGGCTGCCCACCGAGCGCACCCTCGCCGCCCCCGCGGTCACCGCCTGGGTGCACGGTCTGCGGGACGCCGACCCGTTCCTGCGCGACGAGACCCGGGTGATTCTGCTCGGCGAGGTCGCCTCGATCACCGTCGAACACCCGCTGTACGACCGGATCCCGGGCGTGCCCTACCAGTACCGCGAACTCCTCGGCTGTATCTGGCGCGAGCCGCTCACCGGCCGGCTCGGCCCCGGCGAGCGGGCCCGTACGCTCGCGGCGCTGCTGCACACCGACCCGGAAGGGCGCGCCTTCACCGCCGAGCTCGTCGAACGCTCCGGGCTGGCGCCGCGCGTCTGGCTGCGCCATCTGTTCGCGGCCCTGCTGCCCCCGCTGCTGCACTTCCTGTACCAGTACGGGACGGTCTTCTCCCCGCACGGCGAGAACGCCATCGTCGTCTTCGACGAGCACGACATTCCCGTGCGGCTCGCCGTCAAGGACTTCGTCGACGACATGAACGTCTCCGCGGAGCCGCTGCCGGAACACGGGTCGATGCCCGCGGACGTCCGCGCGGTGCTGCTCACCGAACCCCCGGCCTTCCTGACCCAGTTCATCCACTCCGGGCTCTTCATCGGGGTGTTCCGGTACCTCGCGCCGCTGTGCGAGGACCAGTTGGGCGTCCCGGAAGGCGATTTCTGGGGGCTGGTCCGCGAGACGGTCCTGCGGCACCAGGACCGCTTCCCCGAGCTGAAGGAGCGCTTCGCGACCTTCGACCTGCTCACCCCCCGGATCGACCGGCTGTGCCTCAACCGCAACCGGCTGCACCTCGACGGCTACCGGGACCGTCCCGACCGCCCGCACGCCGCCGTCCACGGCACCGTCCGCAACCCCCTGAGCGGCCCCTGACGCGGCTGTGTCCCGGCTGGCGATACCGTGACGGGATACCACGGGAGACAGAAGCGGGGGCGCCATGCGCGACGGCGGTGAGGGCCGTGACGGCGAGGACCACGGCACCGGCAGGCCGTGCCCGGAGTGCGGCCTCGCCGGCGCGGTCGCGGGCCAACTCGTCTGCCGGGGCTGCTACGTACCCTTCGCGCTGATGACGGCGCCCACGAAGGCCGCACCGCTGACGCTGCCGGGCATCACCCGCCGCGACGCGCCCGGCCGTGCGCTGCGGCTCGTCTTCCCCGACGGTGCGGCGGTCGTCGAGCCGGGCGGCCGGATCCGGCTCGGCCGGGATCCGCAGCAGTGCCCGGCCGTCCGCTTCCTCGGCGGCCGCGACAACCTGTCGCGGGTCCACGCCAGCGTCGGCGTCGACCCCGACGGCTCCGCCTGGATCACCGACGAGGGCTCGACCAACGGCACCTTCGTGCGCGGCACCCGGATCACCGCAGGAGAGCGGGTGGCGCTGCGCCCGGGCGACGCGCTGCGGCTCGCCGCCGATGTCACCGCCCGCGTGGAGTCCTGACCGCCGCGTAGGACGTCACACAGCGCGCCAGCGCATGGTCGGGGCCCAGCGCCGCCGCCGTACGCGCCGACAGATCCGTCAGCCGGCGGACGACCGTCGCCGCGCCGTTCAGCCCCTCCAGGACCCGTGCCCGGCCGAACAGTGCGGCGAACGCGGCCGGCTCGCCCTCCCCGCCCGACCTGCTGAGCTGCTGGTACAGATTCCAGTAGCAGCGGTCGGCGTCGCCGAACCGGCCGGCGGCGAGCAGCCGCTCGGCCTCCTCCAGCCGCGACCAGGCGGTGTCCTGCGGTCCGCGGTCCAGCACGGTCGGCGTCCGGGGCATCTCGGGCTTCGGGGCCGGTTCCGGGGCCGGCTTCGGTTCCGGGGCCGGCGCGGGCCGGCCCGCCGCGCGCAGCCGCTCCGCGGTCTCCGCGGCGCCCGCCGGCCGGTCCGCCGGGTTCTTGGCGAGCAGCGCGTGCACCAACTCGGCGAGCGCGGCGGGAACCCCGGGGCGGCGGGCGGCCAGCTGCTCCGGCACCTCGTGCACATGCTGGTACGCGTAGCCGACGGTGTTGCCCGCCTCGAACGGCGGAGACGCCGCCAGCAGCGCGTAGAGGACGCACCCCAGTGAGTACAGGTCGGAGCGGCCGGTCACCTCGTGCCCCAGCGCCTGCTCGGGGGAGAAGTACTGCGGCGACCCCAGGATGGACATCGGCTCGGTGTACCGGGTGACGTTCGCGTCACGCTCCGCCACCAGCCCGAAATCGCAGATCTTGACGATGCCCCTGGGCAGCAGCATCAGGTTCTCCGGCTTGATGTCCCGGTGGACCAGCCCCTGGCCGTGCGCGTGCTCCAGCCCCGCGCAGATCTGGATGCCGTACTCCACCACGTCGGCGACCGGCAGGGCGCCCTGCTCCAGCAGGACCTGCCGCAGGTTCTTGCCACGCAGCAGTTCCATCACGATGTACGGCGCCCCGGAGTGCTCGCCCGCGTCATGGACGGCGGCCACGTTCGGGTGGCTCAGCCGGGCCGCGGCGGTGGCCTCCCGGCGGAACCTGCCCTGCCGCGCCGACCGCTCGCCGTCCGCCCACTCGGGGCGGAGCGTCAATACCTTGACCGCCACCTGCCGGCCGAGCGCCTGGTCGCACGCCGAGTACACCTGCCCGAAGCCGCCGCCACCCAGCGCGACCTCCAGCCGGTACCGGCCGCTGAGCACCGTTCCGACGCCGATTTCTCCGGCCAACTCGAACGACATGCGCCAGAAGTTAGCACCGGACGCCGGATTGCGTACGGCGAACGATCACCGCGTCCCGGGGCAGGACCGTGTTGTCAGTGCGCCCCCTTAGGCTGGTTTCCCTATGACGAAGCCCGCCCTCACCGAACTCCTCCACGCAGCCGTCACCGCGGTCGGCGGCGTGGAGCGCCCCGGCCAGGTCACGATGGCCCAGGCCGTCGAGACCGCCGTGGACGACAGCGCCCATCTGCTCGTCCAGGCCGGCACCGGCACCGGAAAGTCCCTCGGCTATCTGGTGCCCGCCCTCGCCCACGGCGAGCGGGTGGTGGTCGCGACCGCCACCCTCGCCCTGCAGCGGCAGCTGGTCGAGCGTGACCTGCCGCGTACCGTCCAGGCGCTGAAGCCGCTGCTGCGCCGCGAGCCGCAGTTCGCCATGCTCAAGGGCCGGTCGAACTATCTCTGTCTGCACCGCCTGCACGAAGGGGTGCCGCAGGAAGAGGAGGACGGTCTCTTCGACGTCTTCGAAGCCGCGGCGCCCACCAGCAAGCTCGGCAAGGACCTGCTCCGGCTGCGCGACTGGGCGGACGAGACCGAGACCGGCGACCGGGACGGCCTCACGCCGGGCGTCTCCGACAAGGCCTGGTCGCAGATCTCCGTCACCTCGCGCGAATGCCTCGGCGCCACGAAGTGCGCCTACGGCGCGGAGTGCTTCGCCGAGGCGGCCCGCGAGCGCGCCAAGCTCGCGGACGTGGTGGTCACCAACCACGCCCTGCTCGCCATCGACGCCATCGAGGGCGCGCCGGTCCTGCCCAGCCACGAGGTCCTGATCGTGGACGAGGCCCATGAGCTGGTCTCCCGCGTCACCGGTGTCGCGACCGGTGAGATCAGCCCCGGCAGCGTCAACCGCGCCGTCCGGCGGGCCGCCAAGCTCGTCAACGAGAAGGCCGCCGACGCGCTGCTCAGCGCCTCCGAGGGCTTCGAGCGGCTGATGGAACTGGCACTGCCCGGCCGCCTGGAGGAGATCCCGGAGGACCTCGGCTACGCACTGGCGGCGCTGCGCGACGCCTGCCGCCAGGTGATCACCGCGATCGGCGAGACCCGCGACAAGTCCGTCCAGGACGAGAACGCGGTGCGCAAGCAGGCGCTCGCCTCGGTCGAGCACGTCCATGAGGTCGCCGAGCGCATCGTGCAGGGCTCCGAGTACGACGTGGTCTGGTGCGAGAGCCACGACCGGTTCGGCGCCTCACTGCGGGTCGCTCCGCTCAGCGTCTCCGGCCTGCTGCGCGAGAAGCTCTTCACGGAACGTTCCGTGGTGCTCACCTCCGCCACCCTCAAGCTCGGCGGCGACTTCAACGGGGTCGCGGCCTCGCTCGGCCTGGCTCCGGAGGGCGTCGAGGGCGAGGACGTGCCGCCGTGGAAGGGCATCGACGTCGGCTCGCCGTTCGACTACCCCAAGCAGGGGATTCTCTACGTCGCCAAACACCTTGCCCAGCCGGGCCGCGACAGCCGCCGCGAGGACATGCTGGATGAACTCGCCGAGCTGATCCAGGCCGCGGGCGGTCGCACGCTGGGGCTGTTCTCCTCGATGCGGGGCGCCCAGGCGGCGGCGGAGGACCTGAGGGGCCGGCTCGACCATCCCATCCTGCTGCAGGGCGAGGAGACGCTCGGGGAGCTGATCCGCACCTTTTCCGAGGACGCGGCCACCTGTCTGTTCGGCACGCTCTCGCTCTGGCAGGGCGTGGACGTGCCGGGGGTGAACTGCCAGCTGGTGGTGATGGACCGGATCCCGTTCCCCCGCCCGGACGACCCGCTGATGAGCGCGCGGCAGAAGGCTGTCGAGGAGCGCGGCGGGAACGGCTTCATGTCGGTGGCCGCCACGCACGCGGCGCTGCTGATGGCGCAGGGCGCCGGCCGGCTGATCCGGGCCTCGGGCGACCGGGGCGTCGTCGCCGTCCTGGACCCCCGGCTCGCGACCGCGCGGTACGGCAGCTTCCTGCGGGCCGGCATGCCGGACCTCTGGTACACCACCGACCGCAACCAGGTGCGCCGCTCGCTGGCGGCCATCGACGCGACGGCGAACGCCATCGCCGAGACCGAGGAAGCCGTCGCTGAGGAAGCCGAGGCCGAGGAGACGGTGACGGAGGAAGCGGTGACCGAGGACGCGGTGACGGAGGAAGCGGCCGAGGCGGCGGCGGTCGACGCGGCGGAGGAAGTGCCCGCCACCGGTTGAGCCCCGGACGTTGAACGCCGGACGTCGCCATGGCGACGCGGACATGGCAGGGCCCCGGAACCGGCGCAGAGGTTCCGGGGCCCGGTCGTAAGGGGTCGTTCAGACCCGGCGCAGTACCGCCACCACCTTGCCGAGGATCGTCGCCTCGTCACCGGGGATGGGCTGGTAAGCGGCATTGTGCGGGAGCAGCCAGACATGGCCGTCCTCGCGCTTGAAGCGCTTGACGGTCGCCTCGCCGTCGAGCATGGCGGCGACGATGTCGCCGTTCTCGGCGACGGGCTGACGGCGGACGGTGACCCAGTCCCCGTCGACGATGGCGGCCTCGATCATTGAGTCGCCGACCACCTTGAGGACGAACAGCTCGCCGTCACCCACCAGCTGGCGGGGAAGCGGGAAGACGTCCTCGACCGATTCCTCGGCGAGGATCGGACCGCCGGCGGCGATCCGGCCGACGAGCGGCACGTACGACGCGGAGGGCTTGCCGGTGGTGTCCGTCGGCTGCGAGTGCGTGGCGTCGGAGCCGCGGACCTCGTAGGCGCGCGGGCGGTGCGGGTCGCGGCGCAGGAATCCCTTGCGCTCCAGCGCCATCAGCTGGTGGGCGACCGAGGAGGTGCTGGACAGACCGACGGCCTGGCCGATCTCGCGCATGGACGGCGGGTAGCCACGGCGCTGGACCGAATCACGGATCACTTCGATGACCCGGCGCTGACGGTCGGTGAGGCCGGAGCTGTCCGCGCGGATCCCGGGCGGCCGGCCGGGGAGTGAGCGGGTGGGCTTGGGCGTTTCGTCGTTCATCGCATCCATCGGGCTGAGCCGATCCTGGGAGCGGTCCTGGGCGGTCAATGCTGCGGTGTCTGCGGTGGTGGTCACGGCGGCCCCTCTCGAGATGTTCTCCCTGTGACAGACGCTTCGCAGACTGCCCGGCGGCAAGGTCTCCACGTCCTACGACCGCACCAAGTGCGTGCGGTCGGCCCGCTCAGCTGTCGCGGACAGTTAGTACAACGGTAGTGGGTTTCGAAAGGTTGCGCCAAACACACGTTCGAGTGAAATTTTGTAAATCACCTGACGTGATCAAGGTATCGGGTGTATTGACCGAACATTCATTCGATTCCTGATGGGAGCCGGGATCGCCGGCGGGCCGCGCCCCCAGTGTCGCACCGCCGACCTCCCACCACGCCGAGGCGCGACGTCGCGTAAGCTCCGACGCGCCGCGCCGCCGCGACACGCGGAATGTCGCGCTTGGGGCTCTGGCACCAGATCTAGTGGTTAAGTAAGTGCCAGCCACCCACCAGTAGTGGTCCCAGTGGGTCAACCCCTCAGTGGATCGCCTATGCTTGGGGCTGTTCCCAGGGGTTGAGACCAGACCCCGGGAGCGTCATCGTCGTGCGCTCAGCCGCCGGTACGGGTTGAATGAAGGAGGGGATAGGGAACATGCACTGCCCCTTCTGCAGACACCCCGACAGCCGTGTGGTCGACAGCCGCACCACGGACGACGGCACCTCGATCCGCCGCCGCCGTCAATGCCCCGACTGCGGCCGCCGCTTCACCACGGTGGAGACGGCGTCCCTGATGGTGATCAAGCGCAGCGGCGTCACGGAACCTTTCAGCAGGAACAAGGTCATCGCAGGCGTCCGCAAGGCGTGCCAGGGCCGCCCCGTCACCGAGGACGCGCTCGCCCAGCTCGGGCAGCGCGTCGAGGAGGCGGTCAGGGCGACCGGCAGCGCCGAGCTCTCGACCCACGACGTCGGTCTGGCCATACTCGGCCCCCTGCAGGATCTCGACCTGGTCGCGTACCTGCGCTTCGCCTCGGTCTACCGGGCCTTCGACTCGCTCGAGGACTTCGAGGCCGCCATCGTCGAGCTGCGCGAGCAGCTCCCACCCACGAACCTTCGCGGGCTCGACGAGGACCTCGGGGTCCCCGCGCCCGCCCCCGCCGCTGACTGACCGAGCGACGGCCGATCAGCGGCAGTACCCACAGATTTGCCGAGGCGCGCTGCGCCGAGGCGTAGGACAACGAACCGTGCGGCGGGATGATCCGCGCACTTCTAGGCGTTTTGCCTGTATTGGGAGGCGGCACATGACTGAGACGACGAACGGCGCGGCACGAGGATCCCGGACCAAGGGATCCAAGGGTGGCAAGGGCCTGCGGATCGAACGTATCCACACCACCCCGGGCGTGCACCCGTACGACGAGGTGGTGTGGCAGCACCGCGACGTCGTGATGACCAACTGGCGCGACGGCTCGATCAACTTCGAGCAGCGTGGCGTCGAGTTCCCCGACTCCTGGTCGGTGAACGCGGTCAACATCGTCACCAGCAAGTACTTCCGCGGCGCGGTCGGCAGCCCGACCCGCGAGTCGAGCCTGAAGCAGCTCATCGACCGTGTGGTGAAGTCCTACCGCAAGGGCGGCGAGGACAACGGGTACTTCGCCTCCCCGGCCGACGCCGAGATCTTCGACCACGAGCTGACCTACGCCCTGCTGCACCAGGTGTTCAGCTTCAACTCGCCGGTCTGGTTCAACGTCGGTACCGCCCAGCCGCAGCAGGTCTCCGCCTGCTTCATCCTCTCCGTCGACGACTCGATGGACTCGATCCTGGACTGGTACAAGGAAGAGGGGATGATCTTCAAGGGCGGCTCCGGCGCCGGCCTGAACCTCTCCCGCATCCGCTCCTCCAAGGAGCTGCTCTCCTCCGGCGGCAACGCTTCCGGCCCGGTCTCCTTCATGCGCGGCGCCGACGCGTCCGCCGGCACCATCAAGTCGGGCGGCGCCACCCGCCGCGCCGCCAAGATGGTCGTCCTGGACGTCGACCACCCGGACGTCGAGGCCTTCATCGAGACCAAGGTGAAGGAGGAGGAGAAGATCCGCGCCCTGCGCGACGCGGGCTTCGACATGGACCTGGGCGGCGACGACATCACGTCCGTCCAGTACCAGAACGCCAACAACAGCGTCCGCGTGAACGACGAGTTCATGAAGGCCGTCGAGTCCGGCTCGAAGTTCGGCCTGCGCGCCCGGATGACCGGCGAGATCATCGAAGAGGTCGACGCCAAGTCCCTCTTCACCAAGATGGCCGAAGCCGCCTGGGCCTGCGCCGACCCCGGCATCCAGTACGACGACACCATCAACCACTGGCACACCTCGCCGGAGACGGGCCGCATCACCGCCTCCAACCCGTGCAGCGAGTACATGCACCTGGACAACTCGTCCTGCAACCTCGCGTCGCTGAACCTCATGAAGTTCCTGCGTGACGACGACAAGGGCAACCAGTCGTTCGACGCGGACCGCTTCGCGAAGGTCGTCGAGCTGGTCATCACCGCGATGGACATCTCCATCTGCTTCGCCGACTTCCCCACCGAGAAGATCGGCGAGACCACCCGCGCCTTCCGCCAGCTCGGCATCGGCTACGCCAACCTCGGCGCCCTGCTGATGGCCACCGGCCACGCGTACGACAGCGACGGCGGCCGCGCGCTCGCCGGCGCCATCACCTCGCTGATGACCGGCACCTCGTACAAGCGCTCCGCCGAGCTCGCCGCGGTCGTCGGCCCGTACGACGGCTACGCCCGCAACGCGGACGCCCACAAGCGCGTCATGAAGCAGCACTCGGACGCCAACGCGGTGGCCAAGCGCACCGACGACCTGGACGTCCCGGTCTGGGCCGCGGCCACCGAGGCCTGGCAGGACGTGCTCCGCCTCGGCGAGAAGAACGGCTTCCGCAACGCGCAGGCCTCCGTGCTCGCGCCGACCGGCACCATCGGCCTGATGATGGACTGCGACACCACGGGCGTCGAGCCCGACCTGGCGCTCGTCAAGTTCAAGAAGCTCGTCGGCGGCGGCTCCATGCAGATCGTCAACGGCACGGTCCCGCAGGCGCTGCGCCGCCTCGGCTACCAGCCGGAGCAGGTCGACGCGATCGTGGCCCACATCGCCGAGCACGGCAACGTGGTCGACGCCCCGGCGCTGAAGACCGAGCACTACTCGGTCTTCGACTGCGCCATGGGCGAGCGGTCGATCTCGGCCATGGGCCACGTGCGCATGATGGCGGCGGCCCAGCCGTTCCTGTCCGGCGCGATCAGCAAGACGGTCAACGTGCCCGAGACGGCCACCGTCGAGCAGATCGAAGAGGTCTACTACGAGGGCTGGAAGCTCGGCCTGAAGGCACTCGCGATCTACCGCGACAACTGCAAGGTCGGCCAGCCGCTCTCCGCGAAGAAGAAGGAGCCGGCCGCCGAGGCCGTCGTCCCGGCCGAGGTCCAGAAGGTCGTCGAGTACCGTCCGATCCGCAAGCGTCTCCCGAAGGGCCGTCCGGGGATCACCACCTCGTTCACCGTCGGCGGCGCCGAGGGCTACATGACCGCCAACTCCTACCCGGACGACGGTCTCGGTGAGGTCTTCCTCAAGATGTCCAAGCAGGGTTCGACCCTCGCGGGCATGATGGACGCGTTCTCCATCGCGGTGTCGGTGGGCATGCAGTACGGCGTGCCGCTGGAGACCTACGTCTCGAAGTTCACCAACATGCGCTTCGAGCCGGCCGGTCTGACCGACGACCCGGACGTGCGGATGGCGCAGTCGATCGTCGACTACATCTTCCGCCGCCTGGCGCTGGACTTCCTGCCCTTCGAGACCCGCTCCGCGCTCGGCATCCACTCGGCCGGCGAGCGTCAGCGCCACCTGGACACCGGTTCCTACGAGCCGGGCGACGACGATGTGGACGTCGAGGGCCTGGCCCAGTCCGCACCGCGCCAGGTCGAGGCTCCCGCCCCGAAGGCCGCGGCGCCGAAGCCGGTCGCCGTCGCCAAGCCGGAGAACCCGGCCGCCGTGCCGGCCCCGAAGCAGGCGCACAACTCCACGGAGCTGCTGGAGATCCAGCTCGGCCTGAACGCCGACGCCCCGCTCTGCTTCTCCTGCGGCACGAAGATGCGCCGTGCGGGCAGCTGCTACCTGTGCGAGGGCTGCGGCTCGACCAGCGGCTGCAGCTGAGCGTGCGCGCGCCGCGGGAGTGAACCGCGGTTGAGGGAGTGAGAGGTCCGGTGCCGACGGGAGTCGGCACCGGACCTTTTTCCGTGCCGGGAATAGGTGTGATCTTGAAGGACTTGTGATCGGTGACGACACGGGGGCGGTGTCGCGGGCGGGGTGCCCGTACGGTGTGCTGCCGCCGTTTCCGCCGATGACAGGGGGTAGTTGCGATGACCGAGCTGGATATCCATTACGTGGGCGGGCCGACCGCGGTGATCGGGATCGGGGGTCTGCGGCTGCTCACCGACCCGACGTTCGACGCGCCGGGGGAGTACCCGATGGGCAACCGGGCGCTGGTGAAGACCACCGGCCCCGCGGTCGATGCGGACGCGGTCGGGGCCGTCGACGCCGTACTGCTCTCGCACGACCAGCACCCGGACAACCTCGACACCTCGGGGCGGGCGTATCTGGCGAGTGCGCCGCTGACGTTGTCCACCGGTTCGGCGCTGGGGCGGATCGGCGGAAACGTCACCGCACTGCCGAACTGGGAGCACACCGAGCTGACCCGCCCGGACGGGGGAACGCTGCGTATCACCGGGGTGCCGGCGCAGCACGGGCCGGACGGCAGTGAGCCCGTCGTCGGCGAGGTCACCGGATTCGTTCTCTCGGGCGAGGGCCTCCCGACGGTCTATGTGAGCGGGGACAACGCGTCGCTGCAGGTCGTACGGGAGATCGCTGAGCGGTTCGGACCGTTCGACGTCGCGGTGCTGTTCGCCGGCGCCGCGCAGACCCCGCTGCTTCCGGGCGCCGATCTGACGCTCGGCAGCGTCCACGCCGCCGAGGCGGCGGAGATCCTCGGCGCGCGGCAGGTCGTACCGCTGCACTTCGAGCACTGGGGGCACTTCACACAGAACGGCGACACCCTGGTGGACGCCTTCGAGCGGGCGGGGATCAGCGACCGCCTGCATCTGCTGAAGCCCGGTGAGCGCTTCGAGTCCGGGACCGCGCGATGACGGCGACCCCGGCGGGGCCGGTGGCGGAGCGGGAGACAGCGGCCGGATCCGTCGCGGAGTCCGTCTGGAGCGGTGACCGGCTCGACCTGGACGCCTATCTGGCGCGGACCGGGTACACGGGCGGCCTGGAGCCGACGGCGGAGACCCTGCGGGGACTCCACCGCGCGCACACCGCCGCGATCCCGTTCGAGAACCTGGAGGTCGCGCTGGAGCGCGAGGTCCGCCTCGACCTGGACAGTGTGCAGCGCAAACTCGTCACGGAGCGCCGTGGCGGCTACTGCTACGAACAGAACTCCCTCTTCGCGGCCGTGCTCGAACGCCTGGGCTTCGTCTTCACGGCCCACGGCGCCCGGGTCCGCACCGCCGGCCCGACGCTGCGGCCCATCACGCACGTCCTGCTGCGGGTCGTCGTGGACGGCGCGGAATGGATCGCGGACACCGGCTTCGGCGGTCCGGGAACCCTGGAGCCGGTCGAGCTGCGGGTCGGCACCCCGGCGTGGCAGGGCGGCTGGGCCTTCGAGGTCGCCGAGGAAGCGGGCGGCGTGCGCGTGCTGCGCTCGCTCGGCGCGCGGGGCTGGTCGGACCTGTACGCGTTCGCGCCCAGCCCGCTGTACCCGGTGGATCTCGTCGTCCTGAACCACTACACGTCGACGCACCCGCTGTCCCGGTTCACCGGCCAGGCAGTGGTGCAGCGGGTGACGCCGCAGGCGCGGTACTCCCTGGTGCGGGACGAGCTGACGGTGACGCGCGCGGGTGCCGCGGACGGCGCGGAGGAGCGGCGGAAGGTGCCGGCCGGGGAACTGCCCGAGGTGCTGGAGAGCACCTTCGGCCTCGTCCTCGCCGCGGCCGACACCGAATGGCTGGGCCGTCTGCACGATCCGGCCCGGTAGGGAGGTGCGGTCGGTCGTGGGACGGGGTCCGGCTCAGTAGGACTGCAACTCGACGAGGGTTCCGTCCGGCGTGCGCAGGTGCGCCGTACGGAGGCCGGGTCCCCAGGCCGGCCGGTCCTGGGGACCCGCGACGACCTTGGCGCCGTGCGCGGTGAGGAGCGGGGCGGCGTCGTCCACGCTGTCCACCCGGAAGACGAGCATCGAGGTGTCCTGCCCGGCGGGCCGGGCCGGCAGGGCCTGGGTGCCGACCACCGCCGCGACGGCGGCACGGGAGAACAGGACGAGGACGCCCTCGCCGTTCAGGTCCCAGTTGGCGTATCCGGCTTCGGGGATGACCTTCACGGGCTCGATGCCCAGGAGGTCGCGGAGCGCCGCGGTCCAGAATTCGGCGGCAGTGGCGAAGTCCTCCACGAGGAGGCGGGGATGAAGTGCGTCCATTGATCGATCATATTCGCCACCCCGGCAGGGGAATTGAGCGGGTGAGCGGGCGCGGGAGGGGCCCTCGTCGGACTTAGGATGGCGCGGTGCTGGTGAAGTGGATTCGCTGTGGGGTCGTGGACCGGGCGGGGTTCGAACGGGGGCAGCGGAAGTGGGCGGGGCTGCGGGGGCAGCCAGGATTCCGGGGGCAGGGCGGCGGCTGGAGCCGCGCGCAGCCGGGTGTGGCGCATCTGTTCGCGTTCTGGGACAGCAGGGCGGCCTACGACGCCTTCATGACGGGCGGGCACGACCAGCTCGCCGGATCGCAGGCCGACTCGTACGAGAACCTCGGGGTGCTGCTCTTCGAGCACCTGCTGGACGTGCGGGTGGGCTTCGAGGCGCGCTTCGCCGACGCCGATCTGCTGCGTGTCGCGCATTCGAAGGTGCGGCCCGGACGCGGCGAGCACTTCGCCGAGATGCAGAAGAAGGTGTGGAACCCGGCGATGGCCGGGTCGCCAGGACTGCTGCGCGGGGCCTTCGCCGAGGGGCCGGACAGCGACTTCCTGGTGCTGTCCCTGTGGATCTCGGCGAACGAGCGCGGCAAGTACCGCCCCGCCGCGATGACGAGGCTGGCGGAGCGCACCGAGCTGGAGACTGATGTGGTCTCGGTGGCGGGCGACGTGGTGGACATCGTGCAGGCGTGGACGGTGTGACGGGGTCGCGGGCGGCCGGGAGCGTCGAGGCCATGAGGGACCGGGTCACCATGGGGAGCCGGGTCACGGGGAGCCGGGCGGCCGCAGAGGGCGTACCGGCGCGCCCGGGATCCGTCGCGGGAATAGGCTGATCTCCATGGGCCGACCTCGCCACATCGTGCTGATCCGGCACGGAGAGTCTCAGGGCAATGCGGACGACACCATCTACGAGAGGGTGCCGGACCACGCTCTCGAGCTCACCGCGACCGGCCGTCGGCAGGCCGCGGACGCGGGGGAGAACCTGCGGGCGCTGTTCGGCGACGAGCCGGTCCAGGCGTTCGTGTCGCCCTACCGCCGCACCTGGCAGACCTTCCGCGGGCTGGACCTCGACCCGTCGCTGACCCACGCGATGGAGGAGCCCCGGCTCCGGGAGCAGGACTGGGGTAACTGGCAGGACGTCGACGACGTGCAGCGGCAGCGCAAGGCCCGGGACGCCTACGGGCACTTCTTCTACCGCTTCGCGCAGGGCGAGTCCGGTGCCGATGTGTACGACCGGGTGGGTGCGTTTCTGGAGACCCTCTACCGGGCCTTCGACAAGCCGGACTTCCCGCCGAACGTCCTGCTGGTCACGCATGGACTGACCATGCGGCTGTTCTGCATGCGGTGGTTCCACTGGACGGTCGAGGAGTTCGAGTCGCTGTCCAACCCGGGCAACGCCGAGAGCCGCGCCCTGCTCATCGGACCCTCGGGCCGCTACACCCTCGACCGCCCCTTCGCGCGGTGGCGGCTTCCCGACCCCATGGTGGACGAAGGATTCCGCAGGTGAGTTTGCGCACAGGGTGATTGACCGGGATCAGGCACGATGTCAGAGTTTCCGACGCGATGACCGCTCACCCAGTTGACTCCGAAAACATCTCCCGCGCCCTGGCAAGTCTGCGCGGGCTCGCCGTCGGCGACGCCCTCGGCTCCCAGTTCTTCGTCCCTTCCAACTACCAGGCCCTCCAGAACGGCGGGCTGCCGCCCGGCGTCTGGCAGTGGACCGACGACACCGAGATGGCCTGCTCCGTGCTGGCCGTGCTGGCCGCCCACGGCCGCATCGACCAGGACGCCCTGGCGATGTCCTTCGCGGAGCACCATGACTTCGACCGCGGCTACGGCCCGGCCGTGAACCGCATGCTGCGCCTGATCCGGCAGGAGGGCGCCGACTGGCGTGAGCTGGCCGCGGGCCTGTTCAACGGCCAGGGCTCGTGGGGCAACGGCGCCGCCATGCGGGTCGCCCCGCTGGGCGCCTGGTACGCGGGCGACGCCGAGCAGGCGACACACCAGGCCGAGATCTCGGCGTACACCACCCACCAGCACCGTGAGGCCGTGGTCGGCGCGATGGCCGTCGCGGCCATGGCGGCGCTGGTCGCCGACCCGGACGGCCCGAAGGACCCCTCGGCGCTGCTCGGCGCCGTGCTGGACCTGGTGCCGACCAGCGCGGTGAAGGCCGGCATACGGCGGGCGCGCGACATGCTCGACTACGCGGACGTGGCCACGGTGGCGGCGGTGCTCGGCTGTGGCCGGCGCACCAGCGCGCACGACACCGTGCCGTTCGCGCTGTGGTCGGCGGCCCGGCACCTGGACGACTATCAGCAGGCGTTCTGGACGACGGCCAAGGCGGGCGGTGACGTCGACACCACCTGCGCGATCGTCGGCGGGATCATCGCCGCACGGCCGACCGGGCAGCCGCCGGCCGAGTGGCTGGAGCGCACCGAGCCGCTGCCGCTGTGGGTGGCGGCGCCCGCGGAGGCCTGAGCCCGGACGTACCCGGGCCGGTCCCCTCCCTGGCCATCTCCGCTCCGCCGCCCGGCCCCGTTCACCGGGCCGGGCGGCGGAGCGGTGTCAGGCCGCCGGCGCGGCGGATTTCCCGCTGAGCGCTTCCAGGTCGCTCTTGCGCACCCGCACCACGAACAGCGCGGTGAGTACCGCCAGCACGACGAAGCCGACGCCCGCCATGAAGGCCGTGGATATCCCCTGGGAGAGCACGTCGTGCCCCCAGGGGGCGGGCAGCTCATGGGTCCGCGCGAACTCGTCCCGCTGCTGCGGGGTGGCCTTGGCGAGGAAGTCCGGCAGCTGGTCGCCGAACTCGTTCCTGCTCGCCGTGCCGAAGACCGTGACCAGGATCGACAGCCCGAGCGAGCCACCCACCTGCTGGGTGGCGTTGAGGAGCCCGGACGCGGCGCCCGCCTCGTGCTGGGCCACCCCGGAGACGGCCGTCAGGGTCAGCGTCACGAAGTTCAGCCCCATGCCGAAGCCGAAGAGCACCATGGGACCGAGCACCCCGCCGGGATAGCCGCTGCCCGGATCGAGCCGGGTGAGCCAGGCCATGCCGGCGCCGGTCAGCAGGGTGCCGGTGACGAGGAACGGCTTCGGGCCGAGCACGGGCAGCAGTCGCGTCGAGAGGCCCGCGCCGGTCACGATCGCGACGGTGATCGGGAGGAACGCGAGCCCGGAGTCGATCGGGCTGTACCCGAGGACGTTCTGCACGAACAGGACGATGAAGAAGAACATGCCGAACATCGCCGCGGCCAGGCTCAGCATGATCACGTAGGTGCCGGAACGGTTGCGGTCGGCGAACATCCGCAGCGGCGTGATCGGATCGGCGGCCCGCCGCTCGACCACCACGAACAGGGCGAGCAGCACGACGGCCGCCCCGAAGGCGGCGAGCGTCACGGAATCCTTCCAGCCGGAGTCCGCGGCCCGGATGAAGCCGTACACGAGCGACGCCATACCGCCCGTGGAGGTGATGGCGCCGAGAATGTCGAAGCGCCCGGTCCGCCGGTCGGACTCGTTGATGAACAGCGGTGCGAGGAAGGCGATCAGCAGGCCGATGGGCACATTGACGAAGAGCACCCAGCGCCAGTCGAGCCATTGGGTGAGCATGCCGCCCGCGAGCAGGCCGATGGCGCCGCCGCCCGCGGAGACGGCGGCGAACACGCCGAACGCCCGGTTGCGTTCCGGGCCTTCGGGAAACGTGCTGGTGATCAGGGCCAGTGAGGTGGGTGAGGCGATGGCGCCGCCGACGCCCTGCAGCGAGCGGGCCGCGAGCAGCTGCCAGGGTTCCTGGGCGAAGCCGCCGAGCAGCGACGCGAGCGAGAACAGCAGGATGCCGAAGATGAACACCCGTCGCCGGCCGAGGATGTCGCCCGCCCGGCCGCCGAGCAGCAACAGGCCGCCGAAGGTGAGGGTGTAGGCGTTGAGTACCCAGGACAGATCTGTGGTGGAGAAGGACAGTGCGTCCTTGATGTGGGGAAGTGCGATGTTCACAATCGTGGCATCGAGGACCACCATGAGCTGACAGGCGGCGATGACTGCGAGAGCGATACCGGGTCGTCCCTCGCGCCGGGCGGTGCCGGGCGGACGTGACTCGCGTACTTGAGAGGTCGTCACAGATGATCCCCCATCAGTGATTTAGTGAACGACACCGTTCACTATATGCTTCAACGGAGGTTTGTCGATGGGTACTTCCCCGCGGATCCGGTCGGGGGCACCGGTTCTGCCGCGCCGCCGGGGGTCGGTCCTCGAACGCGCGATCCTCGACGCGGCTCTGGAACAGCTGGGTGCCGTCGGCTGGGGCGGGATGACCATGGAGGGCGTCGCGGCGCGCGCCCGGACGGGCAAGGCGGCGCTCTACCGCCGCTGGCCGTCCAAGGAGGCGCTGGTCGCCGACGCGCTGCGGCTCGGGCTGCCGCAGATCGGCGCCCCGCCGGACCTGGGCACCCTCCGGGAGGATCTGCTGTGCCTCGTCATGCGGATGCGCGAGGCGATGTACTCACAGGGCGGCATCGCGCTGCGGGCCGTTCTGGACGAGTGCGACCACGCCGCCGCCCAGCCCTTCGTCGACCTGATCATCCAGGGCGTGATCGAACCGGGGAAGGAACTCATCCTGGACGTGGTGCGGCGCGGGATCACCCGCGGCACCGTGCGCGCCGACGCCACCGCGGCCATCGTCGCCGACGTGGCGCCCGCCCTGATGATGTACCGCGCCAAGATCGGCGACCACCGGATCGGGGAGCAGGACATGGCCGATCTGGTCGATCATGTGATGCTCCCGCTGCTCCGCCCCTGACAGGGGAGTACGCTGGTCCCCGCCATGCCGTATGAACCTCCCACCCACAGCGTCGAACGCTCCCTGCGCGCCACCCTCGGGGCGAAGATCGTCGCAGGCGTCGACGAAGTGGGACGCGGCGCCTGGGCCGGGCCCGTCACCGTCTGCGCGGCCGTCACCGGCCTGCGCCGGGCGCCCGAAGGACTCACCGACTCCAAGCTGATCCCCGCCCAGCGCCGCGCCTCGATGGCCGCGCTGCTGGCCGACTGGGTGACGTCCTACGCCCTCGGTCACGCGAGCGTCGAGGAGGTCGACACCCTCGGCATGACCGCCTCGCTGCGGCTGGCCGCCGTCCGCGCGCTCGAAGGACTGCCGGAGCGCCCGGACGCGGTGATCCTGGACGGCAAGCACGACTACCTCGGCGGGCCCTGGCGGGTGCGCACCGTCATCAAGGGCGATCAGTCCTGCGTCGCGGTGGCCGCGGCCTCGGTGATCGCCAAGGTGCACCGCGACGCCGCGATGGCCGAACTGGGCGCGGAACACGAGCCGTTCCGCTTCGCCGACAACGCCGGCTACCCCTCGCCCGTACACCGTGCGGCCCTGGAGGAACTCGGCCCCACACCGCACCACCGGCTGTCCTGGTCGTACCTCGACGCGCTGCCGCGCTGGCGGCACCTGAAGAAGGTCCGGGCTCCCGCCGACCCTGGGGAGCAGCTCGGTTTCGATTTTTGACGACCCACCGCTGCGCAACCGCGGCGTATTTGATAGACATCAGCCCATGCCTCTCATCCCCGAGGAGCCTCAGATTCACGAGAGTGTCCCGGGTCCCCGCTCAGCTCCGGCCGCAGGCCGCAGCGCGTCGACCCCCCGTCCTGTCCCCGGTCCCCGTCCTACACCTCGCCCCGGGCCGCCGCGCCCCGGTTACGCGGCCAACGCCGGGCCCGGCCGGCCCGGTCCGGCCCGTGGGCCCGCCCCGACCGCCTCCGCCACCGTGACGGCCGCCACGCCGTCGGTGCCGCGTTCGCCCGGCGGAACCGGGGGCGTTACCACTACAGCGCAGATCCAGCTCATCCCGGCCCCGGCCGACGGCGCGATCGACGCCGCCGACGAGGCGGTCGACCTGCTGTTGGACACCGGCCGCGCGCCGGGCGAGATCCTGGTGCTCACCACAGGCGAGCACCACCCGTGGGCCGCCCACGAGTTGTCCTTCGGCGAGACGTCCTACTGGTCGCAGCACGACGCGGGTGACGACGTCTTCTACGCCGGCATCACGGCCGAACGTGCCGCGGGCCGTCAGGTCGTGGTCGTCGCGGTCAACGGCGGAACCGCCGAGGCCACCGCGCTGGGACTGCCCACCGCGCTGGCCCGTGCGGGCACCCTGCTGATCGTGTGCGGCGACCCCGGGCTGATCAACGGGGCGGTCGCCGCGAAGGCCTGACCGACGCGGGTCCTGCCGGTGAGGGCCTTGCCCGTGAGGGTTCTGTCGGTGAGGGGCTGGTCGGTGCGGGCCCGGCTGATGAACGCTCGGCCGTCGAGGGCCTGGCCGAAGGCCTGGTCAACGAGCAGCTGTGCGGCGCAGCGCTTCCGGCGCCCCGTGCGGGCGCAGGGCCGCTGTGCCGCCCGGCTGCTCGGCGAAGGGCTGGGAACTCGGGGTGCGGCCACCGCGGTTCTCGCCCAGGACCTGCCAGCCGTCCCGGGTGAGCGTGACGTAGGCGCCGCAGCGCAGCCCGTGCAGCATGCACGCGTCGCGCAGGCCCCACATCCAGGCGCCGTCCTTCTCGGTCCAGCCGGGGGTGCCGTCGCGGCACAGCAGCAGCACCGCGGTCCGTACCGGTGCGCGCCGCCGCAGATCGTGCGGGAGCACCCGGCGCAGATGCGCGAGGATCGCGTTGCGGTGCTCCCAGCCGTCGACGACCCCGGTACTGCCGGTGAACGAGGCACTCGCCGTCAGCCGGCCCTCCGGTTCGAACACCGCGACCACGGCGGTGACCGGAGTGGGGAGGTGCCGGGACTGCAGATCCTTGACGACCTCACGCGGATTGGCGAGCAAGGGGATTCCCGCGGCCGTCCAGTCGGCTGGTTCCAGGCTGCGGGAGAGTCGGGAGGAGGCACGCGTAGTGGTCTCCGGAGCGAAACCGATGGTCACGTTCCTCCCTTCGGTGGACGCACCCGTCGACCGGGCGCGGGCGCACGCCGGTCAGGGGGCTCGATGAGCCGGTCGGGGATCCAGCGCCAATTCTTCCCCGCATGGCTGCGAGCGGCAACGGGCACTCGAAGCTTCTGACCGGTTATGGACGCCTGCGTCTGATAGATCCTACTCATCGTCTCAATCGTCGATACCCATCACCCCTGCGCGGCCAGGAGCAGCGGGAACACCGCGGTCGCGCCCGCCTTGCGCAGCAGCCGGGCCGCGACGGTTAGCGTCCAGCCCGTGTCGGCCGGATCATCCACCAGCAGTACCGGGCCGGGTGTCGCGGCCGGTGTCGCGGCCAGTACCGGCAGGACGGTGAACGCCTCCGTGCAGCGCCCGCAGCCGGCGGTAGTCCAGGCAGAGCTGGTGCCGTGACCTGCGTAAACGCGCTGATCGGGGGTGGGATGGCCGAGCACTCGGCCCTGGCCTCCCCCGATCGGTGCACGGCCGGTGGACCGGTCGCGAGCGCCTGTCACGCTGGGTGAGTTGGGCGATTGTCAGCGCCATCGGGTTGCATGGGGGCATGGACAACCAGGAGCTCCGCGCTGAAGCCGATGCCATCCTCGCTGAGCTCGTCGGTGACCCGGGGGGTTCGGCGCGGCTGCGGGAGGACCAGTGGCAGGCGGTGGCGGCCCTGGTGGAGGAACGTCGGCGGGCGCTGGTGGTGCAGCGCACCGGCTGGGGTAAATCGGCGGTGTACTTCGTCGCCACGGCTCTGCTGCGCCGACGCGGCTCCGGTCCCACGGTGATCATCTCGCCGCTGTTGGCTTTGATGCGCAACCAGGTCGAGTCGGCGGCGCGGGCCGGTATCCAGGCGCGCACCATCAACTCCGCCAATCCGGAGGAGTGGCGCACCATCTACGGGGAGGTCGAGCGGGGCGAGACCGACGTTCTCCTGGTAAGTCCGGAGCGCCTTAATTCTGTGGATTTTCGCGAGCAGGTGTTGCCCAAGCTCGCGGCCACGACCGGCCTGCTGGTGGTCGACGAGGCACACTGCATCTCCGACTGGGGCCACGACTTCCGGCCGGACTACCGCCGGCTGCGGGCGATGCTGGCCGAGCTCGCCCCGGGGGTGCCGGTGCTGGCCACCACCGCGACCGCCAACGCCCGGGTGACCGCGGATGTGGCCGAGCAGCTCGGCACCGGCGCCGGCGAGGCCCTGGTGCTGCGCGGTCCGCTGGAGCGGGAAAGCCTGCGGCTGGGTGTGGTCCAGCTGCCGGACGCCGCTCACCGCCTGGGCTGGCTCGCCGAGCACCTGGACGAGCTGCAGGGCTCCGGGATCATCTACACCCTCACCGTCGCCGCCGCGGAGGAGGCCACGGCCTTCCTGCGGCAGCGCGGCTTCAAGGTGGCCTCCTACACGGGGCGCACGGAGAACGCCGATCGGCTGCAGGCCGAGATCGACCTCCAGGAGAACCGGGTCAAGGCACTGGTCGCGACCTCCGCGCTGGGCATGGGCTACGACAAGCCGGACCTGGGCTTCGTGGTCCACCTGGGCTCACCGTCCTCGCCGATCGCCTACTACCAGCAGGTAGGGCGTGCGGGGCGCGGCGTCGCCCACGCCGATGTGCTGCTGCTGCCCGGCAAGGAGGACGAGGCCATCTGGCGCTACTTCGCCGATACCGCGTTCCCGCCGGAGGCACAGGTTCGCCAGACGATCTCGGCCCTCGCCGATGCGGGACGACCGCTGTCCGTGCAGGCCCTGGAAGCGTCGGTGGAGCTACGGCGTACCCGGCTGGAGACCATGCTCAAGGTGCTCGACGTGGACGGGGCGGTCAAACGTGTCAAAGGCGGCTGGACCTCCACCGGCGAGCCGTGGACCTACGACGCCGAGCGCTACGCCTGGGTCGCCCGCCAGCGGGCCGCCGAGCAGCAGGCCATGCGCGACTACGTCAGCACGTCCCAGTGCCGGATGGAGTTCCTGCGCCGGCAGCTGGACGACGAGGGCGCGGCCCCGTGCGGCCGATGCGACAACTGCGCCGGTGCCTGGACCGATTCCGCCGTCTCGTCGGAGACGCTGACGGGAGTGGCGAAGGAACTGGACCGCCCGGGGGTGGAAGTCGAGCCGCGCCGCATGTGGCCGACGGGGATGTCCGCACTGGGCATCAACGTCAAGGGGCGCATTCCGGCCAAGGAACAGTGCTCCACCGGCCGCGCCCTGGGCCGGCTCTCGGACATCGGCTGGGGCAACCGACTGCGTCCGATGCTGGCGGAGAACGCGCCCGACGGGCCGGTCCCCGACGACGTCCTCCGAGCCGCGGTTGCGGTCCTCGCCGACTGGGCGCGCTCCCCGGGCGGCTGGGCATCGGACGGCCCGGACGCCTCGGCGCGGCCGGTAGGAGTCGTTGCCGTGCCGTCCCTGACCCGCCCGCAACTGGTCGGTTCCCTCGCCCAGGGAATCGCGACCATCGGCCGCCTCCCCTTCCTGGGAACCCTGACGTACACCGGGCCGAGCGACGCGCACGTGGCACGCCGCAGCAACTCCGCCCAACGCCTCAGGGCACTGTCCGGTGCCTTCACCATCTCTGAGGAGCTGGCCGGCGCACTGGCCGGCTCTCCCGGCCCCGTCCTGCTCGTGGACGACTACACCGACTCCGGCTGGACCCTCGCGGTCGCCGCCCGACTGCTCCGCCAGGCAGGCAGCGAACGAATTCTTCCGCTGGTCCTCGCAGTTGCCGGCTGAGCTGCCCCGGTTCGGCGCTCGTCCTCACGAGCGGTGCAGGGGCAAGCTCAGGGCGGGCCCCGGTGCCGCCGGCCCCTGGTGCTGATGGGGCCATCGGGCGCCGACCGGACGCGTCCGCCGCACCTTCTGCCAAGGGTTCAGCAGGAGTAAGCCGTCTTCTCGAACAGGTGGACAGCCTGCTCGGGAAGGCGGCTTTTGCGTTCGGCCCGGCAGCCGCGGGCCCGGACCTCGGCCCTGTGGGGCGCCGCGGCCGGGGTGTCATAACGCTTCTTGATGACCGAAAGAAGGGTTAGCTATTGGACACTTGGCCGGAACCGTGTTGATATTACCGGAAATGCCGTGAGGGGCCACTGCGGGACCCGGTTGAATTTGGGAGATTTGCATGGGAAGCGTTGAGCGCACCGAAGAGATGCACAGCCTCTTCAACAAGACGGCGAAGGCATACGACCAGAGCGGCGTGGAGTTCTTCAGGCCGATTGGACGGCGGCTTGTCGAGTTCGCAGGGATTTCGGCCGGGAAGTCTGTCCTCGATATAGGCGCCGGTCGTGGAGCAGCGCTTTTCCCGGCAGCCGAGGCTGTCGGTGAGGGCGGCGAGATCGTCGGCATCGACATCTCGGAGGAGATGGTCAAGCATGCCAGGGAGGACGTTCTGGAGCGCGGCCTGAAGCAGGTCGGCCTCCACGTCATGAACGGGCAGAACCCCGGGTTCGAGCCCGGCCGGTTCGACGCGGTGATCGGCAGCTGCAGCCTCTTCATCTGGGTCAAGGGCGCCGACGATGTCCGCCCGTACCTGGAGCTGCTGACCGCGGGCGGGCGGTTCGCCACGGCCGCGCCGTCGTTCTTCTCGACCGCGAGGGGCAAGTGGGCGCTGTTCCCGGAGATCGTCAATGAGCTGCTGATGCCGTACATGCTCCAGTCGCTGAAGCAGAGTGGCGCGTATGACTCCCAGTTCGCCAACGCCGGCGCGAACTGGCTGGTCACCGCGGAGTCCATCGAAAAGACCCTCGGGGACGCCGGATTCGTCGACGCCGAGGTTGTCGAGGAGGATCTTCCGGTCGTCGTGACGTCAGGCGCGCAGTGGGTCGAATTCACCTACACCACCGGAATGCGCGGAATGTGGGAGCGCATCGAGGAGAATGAGCGCCGCGACGTCATCGCGGAGGTTTCCCGACGACTGGACACCCTGCGGGACGAGAGTGGCGTCATTACCGTTCCGGTGCCGATCGTCTACATTCGCGCAAACGCTCCGAAGGCCTGATCCAAACCCTCGAAAAATCCATTCGGTGCTCAGGCGAGGCGCTCGCGGTCTGCACGGGGGGAGAAGTGGTGGCAGTGGTCGAAGATGATTGGCCCGTTACCGCGAGGGAGGCGGAACTCGCGGAGATCAAGCAGCGGACGGCCGCGGGGATCGGCACTCTCCTGGTCGGGCGACAGGGGGTGGGGAAGAGCATCCTCCTCAACACCGCGCTGGAGGAGGCGGAGCGCGGCGGGGCCGTCGTGGTCCGCGGGGACGGGCTGGGGGAGCATCTGCGCCGAGCAGCGCAGCCCCGGCCGAAGTCGCAGCGCCGACGCGTCACCGTAGGGATCGACGACGTGCACCTGACCGACCCGGTGACCTTGGGGCTGGCATGCCGGCTGGTGGACAGCGGTGAGGCGTTGCTGCTGGCCACCACCCAGCCGGGCGCCTCCCTTCCCAACGGGGTGCGGCGGCTGTTGATCGGCAAGCGGCTGCGGCGGCTCGGTGTCGACGCCCTCGACAGGTCCGGTTCCGTACGGATGCTCGCCGCCCGTCTCGGCGGGCCGGTCGCCGTCGACACTGCTGAGCGCTTCTGGGAACTCACCCGCGGCAATGCGCTGACGCTGCGGGAACTGGCGGAGCAAGGCCTCGCCGCGGGCACCCTGCGGCGGGTGCGGGGACGGTGGCAGTGGCCCGGGCTGCTCGGGGCGCCCGACAGCCGGCTCGTCGATCTGGTGGACCTGATGCTCGGCGACCTGGACCCGGGCGAGCGCGAACTGGTGAACATGCTGGCGCTCGCCGGGCCGTTGGAGGCCGGGCTGCCGATCGTCGACGAACTGGGTGAGGCGGCGGAGTCACTGAACCGCCGCGGAGTCGTCGTCGCCCAACGCTCTGGACTTCGGCTCTCCTTGAGGCTCGCGCACCCCCTGTGCGAGACGGTGGTCGCGGCGACCCTGCCGGAACTGACGGCACGTCGGCTCCGGTTGCGGATCGCCGACGCGATCGAGGGTACGGGGGCCCGCCGCCCGGGCGACGCGGCGCGCATCGTCAGGATCGGCCTCGGTACGGGGTGGCTGCCGGAGCCCGGCCGGCTGCGAGAGGCGGCCGCGAGCGCGCTGCGCGGCGAGGACTACCCGCTCGCCGAGCGGTTGTGTCGCACCGCGCTCGCCGCCGGAGCCGACGACGGCGTGCTCGTGATACTCGGAGAGGCCCTGGCCGGGCAACGCCGCCATGTGCAGGCGGAGTCCCACTTCGCGCAGGCCCCGCATTCCGCTGCCGTGCTCCGCCCGCGGGCCCTCAACATGGGCCTCGGCCTGGGCCGGCTCGCGGAGGCGGAGGCCGCCACCGAGACGGACCGGGGCGTGCGGGCCCTGGTGCGGCTGTTCAAGGACCGGATCGGTGAGGCGCGGCAGTTGGCCGGGTCCGCGGTGGGCGCAGAGCCTCTGCTCGCCCTGCTCCGCCACGAGTCGGGTGACGACGCGGGCGCCCTGGCCGTGCTGTCCGCTTCCCGCTCGGCCCTGGCCGGCCGGGAAGCCGCGGCGCGCCTCGACCACCTCTGCGTCACCGGGCGCATCACTCTGCACACCAGGGGCACGGCCGAGGCCGGGGCCGTGCTGGACGAGCTGCGCGAGCAGGCCGGTGACGACAGCCCCCGCACGCGTACGTACGCCAACCTTCTGGAGGCGAGCATCCTGCGCGGCGCGGGCCGTACGACCGAGGCGGTCGACCTGCTGCGGCAGGCGGCCGCATACGCCGGGTCCACCGACTGGCTCACCACGCGGTCCTGGCGCATCGCCCAACTCGCCGGTGCCGTAGCGGAGTCCGGCGGCACGCTGGAAGCCCTCTCGTTGTTGGAAGAGGCCCGGGCAGCGCAACAGGACGAGTGCCGGTACCCGCTGATGGCGGACGCGGTGGAGCTGGAGGGCGCGCTGGTGACGGCATACCTCGGCGACCCGGCGGCCGCGGCGCGCCAGGCGTTGGAGGTCGCCGAGCGGACGCTGTCCGCCGGCCGGCGCGCCCAGGCGCTCTCCGCGCTCCATCTGGCGGCCCGGGCGGGTGCCGCGATCAGGGCGGTGGCTCTGTGGGAGGCCGCCGGCGGCAGCGCGCCGAGTGCCGATGCGGTCCCGCTGCGGCACATCGTGGCGCTCGCGGAGCAGGACGGTGCTGCCCTGGACGACGTATCCAGGCGGTTCGACGTGCTGGGGCTGCTGCCGCTCGCGGCGGAGGCGGCCGCGCAGGCCGCGCAGGCACACCAGGCGTCGGGCAACCGTCGGGGGGCGCGTGCCGCGCAGGTTGCGAGCGCCGAACTCGCCTCCCGGAGCGGGGCCGGGTCGCCGGAGTGGGCGGCGCCTGCCGACAAGCGTGAACCCGGTGCCCGCACGGAACTCACCTCCCGGGAACGGGAGGTCGCGGCCCTCGCCGTCTTCCAGCTGTCCAACCAGGAGATCGCCGACCGGCTCGTGCTCTCCGTGCGTACCGTGGAGAACCACCTCTACCGCGCTTACGGAAAGCTCGGCGTCACCACGAGGACGGAGCTGGCTCCCCGACTGGGTGTGGGACCCGTACGGTTCAGGCGTATCGCCTGAACCGTACGGGTGTGTCCGCGGGCTGCGGTGTCGGACACGGCAGCCCGCGCACTGCCATGACGAGAGCCGTCAGACAGGGTTCTTCGCCAGCTCCTCGGTGATCCGTTCGTTCCAGGCGGCATACGTGGGGGTGCCCGCCAGCTCGCCGAAGGTCACGTCCAAGCCGGCTCGGCGCCACTTGGTGACCAGGCGCATCATCTCCAGGGACCCGAGTCCCAGACGGATGAGATTGGCGTCGTCCTCGACTTCGGAGGGCGGGATGCCGATCAGGCCGGCGAGTGCCGAGCGCAGCTCCTCACCCGTGACGGGCGGTGCGGCTGCGGATTTCGTCCTGTCAGTGCTGTTGGCCATGGTGCTCGGGTTCGTCCTCTCCGGGGTGCCGGGGCCGGTCACTCGGCGGGTTCGGTGACGATCTCGACGATCGCGACACCGGCTTCGAAGCCGGGGCTGCCGGTGAAGAGCATCACCTTGTCGCCGGGGCCGACTTGCCGGGTGCTCCACAGGTGTTCCAGGCCGATGAAGACGTCGGCGGCGCTGATGTGGCCGACCTTGCTGGTGTGCTCCCAGATCCCGCGGTCGAGTGTGAAGCCGATCGGGTCGAGGAACTGGTCCCGCAGTGCGTCCAGTGTGGCGCTCGGGTGGCAGACCCGCTTGACCTCCTCCACGGTGATGCCGGCATCCTCCAGCGCCTCGTCGAGGGCCTTCTGCAGGACCTCGCCCGGGTGCTCCATCGGGGGAGTGTTGCCCTTGGCCCACTCCTCCATCCAGAACTTGACGCGCGCCTCGTAGTCCAGTTCCTGGCCGATGGTCACCGCGGGCGGGAAGATCGGATCGCCGCCGCGGTGCAGCGCCTCCATGGCCGGGGCGGAGTACGTGCCGATGGACAGCAGCTTGGCGATTCCACCGCTGCGCGAGACGACGGCCGCTGCGGCGCCGTCACCGAATATGGAGAGGCGCGACGTCGTCCAGCGGTTGACCAGCGGAGTGGAGTAGTTGTCCGCGGCGGTGAGAAGAACCGCGGATTTACGCGGGTCGCACGCCAGGCGGTGCGCGGAAATGGCAAGGGAGGAAAGCATTCCCTGACATCCCTGCTTGACTTCCAGCGCCGTAATGGGCGTGTTCAGGGTATTGGTCAGAACATAGTGCGCCGGCGACCAGCCATCGGGGCCCTGGTGATAGGCGGAGCTGTGGATCAGCGCGCCGAAATCCTCGGGAGAGTGTCCCGAACGCAGAATCGCTTCCTTGGCCGCAAGCACTGCCATTTCAGGGGCCGAAAGCGAATCGGCGATCGCGACGGACTCCAGCCCCGAGGCCTCGCGGACGTCCGCGTCGTACCAGCCGGACTCCACCGCCTGCGCTGTTGTCACCAAGCCCGGCACGAAGGTGCCGAGGCTGGACAGGTAGACGTCCTCAAACTTCATCCGGATCCCTTTCCAACGCCATCACGCGAATTCGGCGTGGCCTGCTGTGTGCTCTCTTGGCCCAAGCCGACCACGAAACCCGCCCCGTGGCCTGAGTAGCTGCTACTCAGATCGCAGTCCGCCCGACTGCCGCTACGCAGGCGGGCAGTGGGGGCCGGAGCCTCATCGTCGGCGCGACACGCCCGGCCGACGGCGACCGGCCGGGGTTGGCATGAGCGGGCACGACGGGCACACGAGGGGCGATATTGCGCCACATGCGGCGATTATCAGTCATGGACTTCCCACTTCTCGTCGCCCGGGTCAACAATCCGTTCCCTTGATTGCGTGGACTTTATCGGCGCTTAATCATCGAGACGTCTGCTTAAGTCATCAGGTGTCGGAGTGTGGGAAGATAGACCATGTGACGTCGCCTCCTCGTGGTATGCGAGGTGAGCACGGGGGAAGATGTTGTGCATCGTGTGTGACCGGTCGGGGTCGTGGGATCGTCGCGTTCCCAGGTCAACCTTGGAAGGGGTGTTCCATACGCACATGTACTCGGTTGATAGCCAGTCCGCTCTGTGGACTGTCAAAGGGGGAAACATGGTCGTCCGTTCTGACCCGATGAGTCGCCATCTGCCGGTGCATTCAGGTACGGGGATGTCAGGCTTGACCGAAGGGGAGATGCCCATATCACGTCGACAGCAGGTACCCCGAGCGCCGGTCGTCTGGCGGGTGCTCGTGGTGGAGAACGACAACGAGGACGCCGAGTTCCTCGTCGGGAGCCTGCGGCGGCACGGGCATGATGTGGACCGCGTGGATGCCGGTATCGCCGCGCTGCACGCGTACGACGGCGTCGACCTGGTCCTGCTCGACCTTGAGCTGCCGGACCTGGACGGGCTGGAAGTGTGCCGGCGGATCCGCGCGGCCGGAACCACCGCGGTGATCGCCGTGACCGCTCGCGGTACGGAGCTCGACCGCGTCCTCGGGTTGCAGGCCGGTGCTGACGACTATCTCGTCAAGCCCTATGGATTTCGTGAGCTGATGGCGCGGATGGACGCCGTCATGCGTCGGGTCCAGGCATCGGTCGCCGCCCCGTCAGCGATCACCTACGGCCCGCTGCACATCGACGCCGCGGCTCGCCAGGTGACCCTTCACGGTCGCCAAATCGAGGTGACCCGCAAGGAGTTCGACCTCCTCTACCTTCTGGCGGCGCAGCCCGACACCGTCATTCCGCGCAAGCGGATCATGCAAGTCGTGTGGGGCGACGTCTGGTCCCGGCGCACCATCGACACCCATGTCAGCAGCCTGCGAAACAAGCTCGGTGACAGCGAATGGATCCGCACCGTCCGCGGCGTCGGCTTCCAACTGGGCTCCGTCTGAACACCTTTGGTCGCAAGCTCCTTCCCGCCGGCACCGGATGATCGGCGTGCCCGTCACCGCAGATCTGTCGAAGCGGCCCCCGAGTTCCTGTCTCGGGGGCCGCTTCGCGTCGGCGAGACGTGTGCGGGAGGCGCATGGCTCAGGTCCTCCGGCTCCGAAGAGCAGCGCACTCGATCATGGTGCCTGCCCGACGGAGTGTTCTGGGACCAACAGCGGGAATGTCTACGGGAGTTGACGTTCCTCTGACGAATCAGGTCAGCGCTTGAGGAACCTGCACTGAGTCTGACCTCAAGTTTCTTGTGCGGCCTCACGACGACCGGCAAGATCGATGACAGCCGCCAAGCGTGCCCGACGGTGCCGCCCCCATCGGTCGGCCGGCCCCTGGTGCCCCCTCTTCCGCATCACGGATCAACGCAGTCAACGCACGGGTTGGAGTCCATCCATGTCTGAATCAGCTCAGAGCAACGCTTTCACCGATGACGCCGAGCTGCGCGGAATCAACCGGGCGACGGTAGCGACATACATGGCGGCCCTCGGCGAGGCCCGCCTGGAGCGCCACAAGCTGTTCACGGAGGACGGTGTCGGCGGTCTGTGGACCACCGACACCGGCGCCCCGATCAGCATCAGCGGCCGGGACCGGCTCGGTGAGCACGCGGTGTGGTCGCTGAAGACCTTCCCGGACTGGGAGTGGTACAACGTCCAGATTTTCGAGACCCAGAACCCCAACCGCTTCTGGGTGGAGTGCGACGGCCGTGGCCGGATCCGCTTCGCCGACTACCCCGAGGGCTACTACGAGAACCACTTCCTGCACTCGTTCGAACTGGAGAACGGTCAGATCAAGCTGCAGCGGGAGTTCATGAACCCGTTCGAGCAGCTGCGCTCCCTGGGCATCCCCGTCCCCGAGATCAAGCGCGCCGGCATACCCACCTGACCGGCCACCCCATCGCCGCATAGGAGGACCCTGTGGACGAAGTCTTGCGCGATATCCGCATCCGCAAGGCGTTGCAGCAGCCTGACTGGCCCGACCTGCGGCAGGTTGCGCGGGTGAGGGACACGCTGGCCGCCCGGCCCGCTCTTGTGCGCGCTCATGACCTCGGAGTGCTGCGCGGCGCGCTCGCCCGGGTCGTGGCCGGCGAGGCGATGGTGGTCCAGGTGGGCGACTGCGCAGAGGACCCCGGCGAATGCACCCCCACCGACGTCTCCCGCAAGGTGGCGCTCCTCGACCTGCTCGCCGGCACGCTGCGCATGAACGCGCACAAGCCCGTCATCCGGGTCGGCCGTATCGCGGGCCAGTACGCCAAGCCCCGCTCCAGCGGCGCCGAGCTGGTGGGCGACACCCATCTGCCCACCTTCCGCGGGCACATGGTCAATGGGCCCGAGCCGGACGAGGAGGCCAGGCGTCCCGATCCGCAGAACATCCTCACCTGCTACACGGCGGCGGACGACATCATGCAGCACCTTGGCTGGCAGCACAGTGCGGCGCTGCGCGACGCCATCAGCCCCCCGGTGTGGACCAGTCACGAGGCGCTGCTGCTCGACTACGAAATCCCCATGCTGCGCGGCGACGGCGACGGCAGGGTGTTCCTCGGCTCCACACACTGGCCCTGGATAGGCGAGCGCACCCGCCAACTCGACGGTGCCCACGTCTCGTTGCTCGCCGGGGTGAGCAACCCGGTCGGCTGCAAGGTAGGCCCCACGATGGAGCCCGGCGAGCTGCTGGCGCTGTGCGAGCGCCTCGACCCGGATCGCGAGCCCGGACGGCTCACGCTCATTTCCCGGATGGGCGCGGACCGGATCCTGAACCGGCTGCCTCCGCTGGTCGAGGCCGTGCGGGACGCCGGACACCCGGTCATCTGGCTGACCGACCCGATGCACGGCAACACCGTCACGGCGCCCGACGGCAACAAGACCCGGTACGTCGAGACCGTCTCGCACGAGGTGCGGCGCTTCCAGGAGGCCGTCACCGGCGCCGACGGCGTCTGCGGCGGGCTGCACCTGGAGACGACCCCGAACGATGTCACCGAGTGCGTGTCCTGCGAGGCCGATCTCGCTCACGTCGGCGACAAGTACACGACGTTCTGCGATCCACGGCTCAATCCCCATCAGGCCGTTTCCGTGGTCTCCACTTGGAGCGTCTGATCCCCGGACGCGTCGAACCCCTCTCTCCCCGAGCCAGGCATTGGAAGGCAGCAATGGCCGGAATTCCTCCCATCGAGCCCTATGCGTTTCCGGCCGCGGGCGACCTGCCCGCCAATACCGCCCAATGGACACCCGATCCGGACCGCGCCGTGCTGCTGGTGCACGACATGCAGCGTTATTTCCTGGCACCCTTCCCGGACAGCGTCCGCGAGCCGTTGGTGAGCAGAACGGCGGCGCTGCGGGACCGGTGCGCCTCAGTCGGTGTCCCCGTGGCGTACACCGTCCAGCCCGGCAGCATGACCGAGAAGGAGCGCGGCCTGCTGATGGACTTCTGGGGCCCCGGCATGCGCAGGGACCCCGCGGACCGTGCGGTGGTCGACGCGCTGACACCCCGGGACGACGACTGGCAGCTGACGAAGTGGCGCTACAGCGCCTTCCACAACTCCCCGCTCCTGGAACGAATGCGGGATGCCGGTCGCGACCAGCTGATCATTTGTGGCGTCTATGCCCACGTCGGGATCCTGATGACGGCTCTCGAGGCGTTCACGAACGACATTCAGGTGTTCCTCGTCGGCGACGCCGTAGCCGACTTCAACGAGCGCTACCACCGGATGGCCCTCGACTACGCCGCCGAGCGCTGCGCGATGGTCGTCGCGGCCAAGGAGGTCTTCGCATGACCGGGATCACCGGCGATCTGCTCGACCGCGTTCTTGCCGGCCGTCCCGGCGCCTTCGCCCTGCTCCACCGGCCGGAGGCGGGCGGCACCGGCTCCCTCGATGTGTTGGCCGGCGATGTCTCGACGCCCGCGACGCTCACCGGCATCCCGCTGCCCGACGCCTCGGACGCGCGCGTCGGCGCGCACCACGAGGTCCTCACGGTCATCCCGTACCGGCAGATCACCGAGCGCGGCTTCGTGGCTCCCGACGACGGCGCGCCCCTGGTCGCGCTGAGCGTGACCGAGCAGGAACGGATCCCCCTGGACGACGCGCTGCGCCGCATCCCCCAAGTGCCGTCCGAGCTGGCCGGCGCGCACTTCGACGTCGACGACGAGGCGTACGAGGAGATCGTGCGCAAGGTCGTCGAGGACGTGATCGGTGCGGGCGAGGGCGCGAACTTCGTCATCAAGCGGTCCTTCGTCGCCACCATCACCGACTACCGGCCGGACAGCGCCCTGTCGTTCTTCTCCCGGCTCGTCCAGCGCGAGGTCGGTGCCTACTGGACGTTCCTGATCCACACGGGGGAGCGCACCCTCGTCGGAGCCTCGCCCGAGCGGCACATCAGCCTCGGCGGTGGCACAGCCGTCATGAACCCCATCAGCGGCACCTACCGCTACTCGCCGACCGGCCCCACCCTGCCGGAGGTCATGGACTTCCTCGCCGACCGCAAGGAGGCCGACGAGCTGTACATGGTCGTCGACGAGGAACTGAAGATGATGGCCCGGATCTGCGAGTCGGGCGGGCGCGTGAAGGGCCCGTATCTGAAGGAGATGTCCCGCCTCGCCCACACCGAGTACTTCATCGAGGGCCGCACCGGGCACGACGTCCGGGACATCCTGCGCGAGACCATGTTCGCGCCCACGGTGACCGGCTCCCCGCTGGAGAGCGCCTGTCGGATCATCGACGCCTACGAGCCGAAGGGGCGCGGCTACTACAGCGGCGTCGCGGCCCTCATCGGACGCGACGAGCAGGGCGGGCGCGTGATGGACTCGGCGATCCTCATCCGCACCGCGGACATCGACGTATCGGGCCGGGTGGAGATCGGGGTCGGCGCCACACTGGTACGTCACTCCGACCCCGCTCTGGAGGCCGCCGAGACCCGGGCCAAGGCGTCGACTCTGGTGAGTGCGCTGGAGTCGGGCAGCATCGGGAGTTTCGCCGACCACCCCAAGGTCCGGGCCGCCCTGGTGAGCCGCAACGACTCCCTCGCCGGCTTCTGGCTGCGTGACGCCGAGGACCGGTCCGCCCCGCACCCCGCGTTCGCCGGGCGCCGCATCCTGGTCGTCGACGCCGAAGACACCTTCACCTCCATGATCGCCGGCCAGCTGCGCTCCATGGGCCTGGACGTCACCGTGAGGCGTTTCGACGAGGAGTACTCCTTCGGGGACCACGACCTCGTCGTGCTGGGCCCGGGGCCCGGCGATCCGGGCGACACCGCCCACCCCCGGATCGGTCACCTCCACACGGCGGTGCGCACCCTGCTGGCCGAGTGCCTCCCCTTCGTCGCCGTCTGCCTGAGCCATCAGGTGCTCAGTCTGGAACTCGGCTTCGAGGTGTGCCGGCTGCCCGCACCCAACCAGGGCCTGCAGAAGGAGATCGACTACCTCGGCTCCCGGGAACGGGTCGGCTTCTACAACGCGTTCGCCGCCCACAGCGATGAGGACAAACGCGATGTCGAGGGCGTGGGCGTGGTGGAGATCAGCCGCGATCAGGCGACGGGAGAGGTGTACGGCCTACGTGGCCCGCACTTCATGACCATGCAGTTCCACGCCGAGTCCGTGCTCACGCAGAACGGCCCGCGCATTCTGGCCGCTTCCCTGACGGATTTGTTCAGCATGTGACAACAGAACAGCGAGAGATCCCCATGTACCCCTATGTAGTCGTCGACGCCTTCGCCACCGAGCCGCTCAAGGGCAACCCTGTGGCCGTGTACTTCGATTGCGATGACCTGACCGCCGGCCAAATGCAGTCCATCGCGAAGGAGATGAACCTCTCCGAGACCACCTTCGTACTCTCTCCCGAGCAGGGCGGCGACGCGCACATCCGGATCTTCACCCCGGTCAACGAGCTGCCGTTCGCCGGGCACCCGCTGCTCGGCACCGCCATCGCGATCGGCAACCGGGGCCGGCCGGAGCAGCTCAAGCTGGAGACGGCCATGGGCCTGATCCCCTTCGAGCTGGTCCGTACGCACGGCGTGGTCACCGCGGCCTGGATGCGACAGCCCGTGCCGGTCTGGGAGTCCTTCGACCGGCGGGAGGAGCTGCTGGCCGCGCTCGGGGTGACGGACACCGTGCTGCCGGTGGACATATACCGCAACGGACCGAGGCACGTCCTGGTCTGCCTCGGCAGTGTCGAGGAGCTGTCCGCGCTCACTCCCGACCACCGTGCGCTGTCCGCGTTCGAGGACATGGCGGCCAACTGCTTCGCAGGGTCCGGCACGAACTGGCGCAGCCGGATGTTCTCGCCCGCGTACGGCGTCGTCGAGGATGCGGCCACCGGCTCCGCCGCCGGTCCCATCGCGATCCACCTGGCCCGGCACGGCCGGATCGAGTACGGGCAGCGCATCGTCATCACGCAGGGCGTCGAGATGGGCCGGCCCTCGCCCATGCACGCGCTCGCCGAGGGCGCGGGGGACCGGGTCACCCAGGTCGAGGTCGGCGGTGACGGCGTCGTCGTACTCGAAGGGGCGCTGCGGCTGTGACCCGGCCGCGAGCCGCCGTTCCCGCAGCAGGGCCCAGCGAACCGGAGGGATTCATGAGCAGCACGAGGTCGGAAAGCATGACCGCGACCATCCAGGTCGCCTTTCCCGAGTACGCCGCGCCGCCCGCCGAGCCGGTGGCTCTGCTGCGTGCGTGGCTCGCCGGCGCGGCGCGCTACGAGGTCCGCGAGCCCCGGGCGCTGGCGCTGGCCACGGCCGGCACCGACGGCCACCCCTCCAGCCGGATCGTGGTGGTCAACAAGGTGACGGAGACCGGGCTCGTGTTCATCACCCACGAGGGCAGCCGCAAAGGGCGGGAACTTGCCGTCAATCCCTGGGCATCGGGCGTCCTGTACTGGCGTGAGACCAGCCAGCAGATCATCGTCGCAGGCCCGGTGGCGAAGCTGTCCACCGCTGAGGCCGACGCCCTGTGGCAGGCCCGTCCCGGCTTCACCCACGCCATGACGAGCGCCTCCCGGCAGAGCGAGCCGGTGGCCGGCCTCGAGGCGGTGGAGGCACTGCGCAAGCGGGCCCTGGAGCTGGGGGAGAGCGGCGGGCCGCTGCCCCGCCCGGAGGGCTTCGCAGGCTACGAACTCCGATTCGACACCGTGGAGTTCTGGGCCGACGGATCCGACCGGCTCCACGAGAGGCTGCGGTACGACCGCCAGGGCGAGGGCTGGCGCGTCGGCCGCCTCCAGCCGTAACACGGCACGAACCACCCGGCAACGGCACTCCCGTCGAACCGGCCGGCTCCCGCCGAACGCACAGTACCCATCCGAGCGGAACGTGAGAACACCATGCAGGCAGCTGACTCCTCCTTCCTCCACTCCGGATTCCAGGCCTCGGTCCAGCGCGTTCCGGAGAACCCCGCCCTGTCCCTGCGTGGGCAGACGTGGACGTACCGGGAACTGGACGCGCTCGCCCGGGTCTGGGCCGCGGCGCTCGTCAAGCTCGAGAAGCAGCCGGAGCGCGTGGGCATCCTGGGCCACCGCAGCATCGTCACCTACGCGGGATTCCTGGCGGCCCTGTACGCCGGGGCGACCGTGGTGCCCCTGAACAAGAAGTACCCCGTGGCTCGCAACCAGGACATCCTGGAGCGCGCCGGGATCGACGTCGTCCTGGCCGACCAGGGCTCCCTGGCCCAGCTCGGCCCCCTGCTCGACGGCCTGGCCGGCGCCCCTTCGGCCGTACTGCCGGAGAGCGACGAGGCGCCCGCGAACCTCCCCGAGGGGGTACGGGTCCTCACCCGCCGCGACCTCGAGGACTGCGCGCCGCTGGCCGAACCGGCGGCAGGAGACCCGAAGGACGGCGCCTATCTGCTCTTCACCTCCGGCTCCACAGGCCGTCCCAAGGGCGTGCCGATCTCGCACGCCAACGTGACCGCGTTCCTGGCCGCCAACACCGAGCGGTACGGCTTCACGGCGGAGGACCGCTTCACCAACACCTTCGACCAGACCTTCGACCTGTCGATCTTCGACCTGTTCATGGCCTGGGGCAGCGGCGGCTGTCTGGTCCCGATGGACTCCTTCGACCTGATGGCGCCGCTGGACTTCGTGCGGCAGAACGACATCACCGTCTGGTTCGCGGTGCCCTCCGTGGCGGTGCTCCAGCACCGCCGGGGGGTGCTGGAGCCGGGCAGCCTGCCGTCGCTGCGCTGGAGCCTGTTCTGCGGCGAGGCGCTGCCCGCGTCCACCGCCATGGCATGGCAGGAGGCGGCGCCCGGTTCCACACTGGAGAACCTGTACGGGCCGACCGAGGCGACCATCGCCTGTCTGGTGCACCGCTGGGACCCGCAGACCTCGCCGGCCGGCGTCGTCAACGGCATCGTGTCGATCGGCTCCCCCTACCCGGGCATGACCGCCGCCGTGCTGGCCGAGGGCGGCCGCCCCGTGCCCGACGGCGACACCGGCGAGCTCTGCCTCGCCGGAACGCAGGTCTTCGAGGGCTATCTGAACGCGCCCGAGCAGACCGAGAGGGCCTTCCACACCACCGTGTCGCAGGACGGGGAGACTCGCCGCTGGTACCGCACCGGTGACCTGGTCCGCCGCACCTCGGAGGGCGGGTTCGGCTACGTCGGCCGCCTCGACACCCAGGTCAAGATCCTGGGTCACCGCATCGAGACGGGCGAGGTGGAGGCTCACCTGCTCCGGCAGGAGGGCATCACCCAGGCCGTCGTCGTCGCCGTCCCCGGGGACGAGACGGGCGTGCTGGTGCTCGCCGGTGTCCTGGCCGGCCACGAACTCGACGTCTACGAGGTGGACGACAGGCTGCGCGAGACCCTGCCCCCGTACATGATCCCGCTGGCATACCACCTGCTGGACACCTTCCCGCTGAACGTCAACGGCAAGGTCGACCGCAAGGCGCTGCGCGAGCGGGTCATCTCCGGGGAACTGGAGCCCATCCTCCTGTGAGCGGTCGGCGCGGTCGGTCCGGGAACCGTACGAACAGAAAGGGACCTTCGAGATGAACGACGCTGCCGCGGCCGCCTCGCTGCGCGACCGAGTGCGGGGCGAGGTGCTGCTGCCGGGCGACGACCGGTTCGACGCCCGGTGCGCGGGCTTCCAGACCGCCTACCGTCACCGGCCCTCCGTGCTGGTCCGGGCCGCCGACCCCGAGGATGTGGTGTCGGCCGTGGCGTACGCCGCCGCCCACGACCTGCCGGTGGCGGTCCAGGCGACCGGGCACGGCCTCTCGGTCGCCACCGACGGGGGCATGCTCATCAGCACCGCCGCACTGACCGGCGTCACGATCGACGCCCGGGCCCGCACGGCACGGATCGGCGCGGGCACCCGCTTCGCCGCCATCGTCGACGCCGCCGCGCGCTACGGCCTGGCCCCGCTGAACGGCTCATCGCCGGGCGTCGGCACGGTCGGCTACATACTCGGCGGTGGACTCGGCCTCCTGGCCCGGGAGTTCGGCTACGCGGCCGACCGGGTCACCTCGATCGACATCGTCACCGCCGACGCCCGGCTGCGACGGATCACCGCCGACAGCGACCCCGAACTGTTCTGGGCGCTGCGCGGGGCCGGCGCCAACTTCGGCGTGATCACCGGCATGGAAATCGACCTGGTGCCGGTCAGCCGGCTGTACGGCGGAGAGCTGGTCTTCGACCTCGCCCGCACCCCGGCCCTGCTCGCCGGCTACCTGAGCTGGACCGAGACGCTCCCCGAGGAGCTCACGTCCTCGGTCTCCCTGCTCGACTACCCTGATATGCCGCTGTTCCCCGCCACGCTGCGCGGCCGGTACGCGGCACACGTGCGCATCGCCTACACCGGGGACTCCCGCACGGGCGAACAGTTGGTCGCCCCGCTGCGCGCGCTCGGGCCCCGGCTGACCGACACCGTCGCGGAGATCCCGTACACCGAGTGCGGCGCGATCTACAACGACCCTCCCATGCCGCACGCCTATCAGGGCGACAACGTCCTGCTGCGCGCCTTCGGTCCGGAACAGGCCGCGGAGGTGACGGAGTTGGTGGGACCGGGCTCGGCCGTTCCGTGTGTGGTCGACATCCGCCACCTCGGCGGTGCCCTCGGCCGGGCGGCCGAGGTGCCGAACGCGGTGGGCCACCGCGAGGCCCGCTACCTGCTGCGCGTGCTGATGCCGTTGATGGGCGCGGGGCAGGACGAAGTATTCGGCGCCCAGAACAAGGTGCTCGGCGCGCTCGCCGCCGAGTCCGTCGGCGGCCGCTTCCAGAGCCTGGTGTACGGCGGTTGTGCGGACGGCGCTCCCGGGGAGCCGGCCGAGGACTTCTGGGAGCCGGCCGACCATCGGCGGCTGGCCGCACTGAAATTCGCCCTCGACCCGGCCAATCTGTTCCGGTTCAATCGCAATATCCGGCCGGTCGGCTGAATCGCGGCCCGCCGAAGACTCTCGTCCGGCTCTCTGCGGCGCTCCGGATCTCCTGGGCGCCGCTCAGGCCTGTCCCCATTCTTCGGATTCTTCGGAACCGACCGCGAGAGGCCCGGCCAGGGCAGGCCCGAGGCCCGCGAGAGAGGACAGGGAATGGAGACCCTCGACGGTCGCCTCCACGTCGAACCACCCCCGGAAGTCGAGCGGACGGCCGATCAGCTCGGCCGGGCTGCGCGGCAACACCGCCGCTTTCGCCGCTTCTTCGGACTCCCATAGGAGGACGGCACCCCAGCGCCCCGTGGACGGGTCGGACAGCCAGACCTTCAGGAGCAGACCGGATATGTCCGTCCAGCGTTTTTCCTCCTCGCGGATGAAATCACGGAGCGTCCCGGCGGTCTGCTGCGACTCGGTGAGATCCCACCAAGCGATCATTGCCTTCATTGCGCCAGTGTATGAGCCGGCCGCGGGCTCGCGCCCGATACTCATACCGAAGAGTGGTACCCGGCGCAGAATTGAGTAGCCATTACTCAGGCGTGGGAGCCCCGGCCGGTGATCGAATGAGAGATATCAGGCAATGTCAGCGCTGGACCCGATTCGGGGACCGGCCGGCACCTTGTGCCGGCCGTTGTTATTGGAGGACGAGTGGCGCCTACCGAGCTGTCGATGCTGGACCTGCCCCACGACGCGGGTCCGGACCCTGACGAACTCGTCCGGGCCGCGATGGAGTGGCACTTCAGCCCGGAGACAGGTTCTCCCTTCTGGCTGAAAAGAGCCGAAACGCTCGACTTCAACCCCCTCGCCGACGTCAAGGGCTACGCCGATCTGACCCTCTTCCCCAATGTCGCCAATGAGCTGCGGGACGTGCCCGCCGCAGACCTGGTTCCGCGCGGCTACGGTGAACACCCCGACATCGTCGGGGTGTTCGAAAGCGGTGGAACCACCGGGGCGCCGAAGCGGGTGGTGTGCCCCGCCGACTGGCTGGAGAAGCTGGTCGCCTGGAGCAACACCAACCTCGATGTGCACGGCTTCCCGCGCGGCGTCGACTGGCTGGGAATCACCCCCTCCGGCCCCCACATCGTCGGCGAGATCTTCCGCCGGTCGGCCCGGACCCACGGCCGGTACGGCTTCCAGATCGACCTCGACCCGCGCTGGGTCAGGCGCCTGATCTCCGAGGGCAACGGCAGCCAGGCGGACGCCTACGCCGAGCACGTCATCGACCAGGCCGTCTTCATCCTGCGCACCCAGGACATCGGCGTGCTGACAGTGACCCCGCCGCTGCTGGAGCGCATCTCCCGGCGCGATGAGCTCGTCGAGCTCATCAACCGCAAGGTGAAGGCCATCCGCTGGGGCGGCACACAGATGGACCCCGACACGGAGGCCCTCTACCGCACCGAGATCTTCCCCGAGACCATCCTCTACGGCCACTACGGCAGCACGATGATCCTCGGCATCGCCGGTCAGCGCCACGGCACCCCGCTGGGCGAGCCGCGCGTGTTCGATACCTTCTCGCCGTACATCACCTTCCAGGTCGTGGACCCCGCCACCGGCGCCGCAGTGGCCTACGGCGAGCGCGGCCGGGTCGTGATGCACCACGTCAGCAAGGCGCTGCTGCTGCCCAACAACCTTGAGCGCGACACCGCGATCCGGGTGGCCGCGCCCGAGGGCCGGCTCGGCGACTCGGCCGCGGGCATCGCCCCGGTGGCCCGGTTCGACGACGAGGCCGTCATCGAGGGGGTCTACTGATGGGCGCCGAGCAGGAGCCGCAGCAGGGGACCGGGCAGCAGGAGCCCGGGCTGCCCGTGCTGGACGCGCTGGGCCCGGGTGGCCCGTACCGCACCCATACCCGCGAGCAGGTCAGGGACGTGACCGGCGCGGTCATGGCTGAAATGAGCCTGGTGCCCGCACTGTTCGTCAACCGGGCGATGAAGGCCCTGCATGCCGCTGCCCCGCTGCCCGCCGCCGAGCGCGCGAGCGCTCTGGCCCGTGCCGCCGAGCTGTTCCGCACGGCCACGCTGGGTGGACTGACGTTGCAGGACTACGAGGCGGCCGTCACCCGGGTTTCCGGGCTGCCGGTCGAAATCGTCCGGGTCGCCACCCAGACCTGCGCCGACCGGGTCTCCCACTCCTACCGCAGCGTCCAGTTGGCCCGGCCCCGCGGAGCCGTGTCCGACTGGCGCGACCCGCTGGTCCGCACCACCCAGGCCGTGTGGACCCGGCGCGGCGACGTGCTGGCCGTGCACGTCCCCGGTAACCACCCCGGCACCCACGGCTTCTGGCCCGAAGCGCTCGCCCTCGGCTACCGGGTCGCTGTCCGCGCCTCAACCCGCGAGCCCTTCACCGCACACCGCCTGGTCCTCGCCCTGCGCGAGGCGGGCTTCGGCAACGACCACGTCGTGCTGCTGCCCTGCGGCCACGAGGCGGCCGACGCGATCGTGAGCAGCGCCGACCTGGCCTACGGTGGAGACGAGATCATCCGCCGGTACGCCGACGACCCCGGAGTACTGTCCCTCCAGCCGGGCCGGTCGAAGATCCTGCTGACCGCCGACACCGACTGGCGCGACCACCTCGACATGATCGTCGACTCGGTCAGCCGGCACGCCGGCAGCGGCTGCGTCAATGCCACCGCCGTGCTCGTCGAGGGCGACCCTGCCCCGCTCGCCGGCGCGATCGCCGAGCGGCTGGCCGCACTGCCGAGCCTGCCGCCGTACGACGACAAGGCCCGGCTGCCGGTCCAGAACACCAAGGCCGCCCGGGCGTTGGAGAAGTTCGTGCTCGACCGCGCCAAGGGCACCCGCGCCTGGCTCGGCGGCGCCGGCTTCGTCGACGAACTCGGTGACGGCAGCGCCGTCCTGCGCCCGGTGGTCCACCAGGTGGACTCGGCCGACGCCCCCCAGCTTTCCGCCGAAGTCCCTTTCCCCTGCGTGTGGGTCGCGCCTTGGAGCCGCGAGGACGGCGTCGAGCCGCTGCGCGACACCCTCGTGCTGACCGTCGTCACGGAGGACGAGCACCTCGTGGAGGCGCTGATCGACGAACCGACGATCAGCAACCTGCACGTGGGCAGCCACGCCACGCACTGGCACCGCCCGGGTCTGCCGCATGACGGTTACCTCGGCGAGTTCCTGATGCGCAGCAAGACCGTCGTCCGGGTCTGAAGCATCCGCAACGAGGTCCCGGAGGTCGGCTACGACTCTCCGCGGGTACCGGGCCGGGGGATCCTCCCGGGACCGCACGGTGGAACCGGCCCAGCGGATCGCAGCCGACGCGACGCTACGCCCGGTGGCCCGTCCGACCGCCGTGGGGCACTCGGCGGCCATCACTATAAACAACAGTTCTGCTTGGTGGGGAAGGAATCTATTGGACACCTTCCTGAGTGCGGCAGATGATCCTGTGGAACCCGCCAAATCGGCGAGCCAAAGGGGGGGCGTGGAGTGGATCACACATCTCGTACGAATCCACTGGAAATAGAGACAGCGGCTGTCGTTGCCGGGATCTGGTGTGAAGTTCTGGAAGTCCCCGAAGTGGGTGGTGACGACAACTTTTTCGATCTCGGCGGGCATTCCATTCTGCTCCAGATGGTTCGCGAAAAGGTCGTCCAGCGACTCGGAAAGAACGTTGAGCTCATTGAGTTCTTCAATCACCCGACCGTACGCTCCATTGCGCGTCACCTCGACAATGACGGCGGTGTACTGGCGAGGAACAGCCGACGCCGCCCGGCCGGGCGGGTGAACCGCCTCGCAAACCGGCGGGCCCAGCTCGACGGAAACTCATCGGACACCCGGGGAGAATTCAGTGAATGACTTCGACCCCCAGGATGACGCCGACGGGTTCATCGCCGTCATCGGAATGGCGGGACGTTTTCCGGGTGCCGCGGACATCGACGAGTTCTGGGCCAATCTGGCCGCCGGAACCGACTCGGTCACCCGCGAGACTCCCCAGGTCTTTCCAGGCGGCGCGCCCGACGGCAGCGACCTCACCTACGTGCCGTCCCGCGGCCGGCTGGACGGCGCCGAGTGGTTCGACGCCGACTACTTCGGCTATTCCGCGAAGGAAGCGTTCCTGATCGACCCGCAGCACCGGGTCTTCCTCGAGTGCTCGGCCGTGGCCCTGGAGGACGCGGGCCAGGACCCCGACCGCTTCCCCGGCGCCATCGGCGTCTACGGCGGATCCACCGAAACCCAGTACGCGCAGGCTCTGTCGGCGCAGCGTGAGCAGCTCGCGGGCGTCACCGAGGATGACATCCTGCTCGGCACCTCACCCGACTTCCTGGTGTCCCGCACGGCCCAGCGGCTGGGCTTGCGCGGCCCGGCCATCGCCGTGCAGTCCGCTTGTGCCACGGCCCTGGTCGCCATCCACACGGCGGGCCGAGGCCTGCTCGCGGGCGACTGCGACATGGCCCTGGCGGGCGGCGTCGCCGTGCATGTACCGCCGAAGAAGATCACCTGGAGCGGCCCGGACGGCACCCTGTCCCCCGACGGCACCTGCCGCGCCTTCGACGCGAAGGGCGACGGAACCGTCGCGAGCAACGGCGTCGGCGTCGTCGTGCTGAAGCGGCTGTCCGACGCGCTGTCCGACGGCGACCACATCCGCGCCGTGCTGCGCGGTTCCGCCGTCACCAACGACGGCTCGGCCCGGATCGGCTTCACCGCGCCCAGCGTTGAAGGCCAGGCCGCCGCCGTCCGGGAGGCGCAACTCACCGCTGGAACCGACGCCCGCACCATCACGTACGTGGAGGCCCACGGCACCGCGACTCCGCTGGGCGACCCCATCGAGATCGCGGCCCTCACCCAGGCCTTCCGGGACGGCACCGACGAGCAGGGCTTCTGCTCCATCGGCTCGGTGAAGACCAACATCGGGCACGCGGACGCGGCGGCCGGCGCCGCGGGCTTCATCAAGACGGTCCTCGCGCTCGGCCACCGCCAGATCCCGCCGAGCCTCCACTTCACCGAGGCCAACCCGCAGATCGACTTCGAGTCCAGTCCCTTCCGGGTCGCCACCGAACTCCGGGACTGGGCGCCCGCCGGCGCCACCCGGCGCGCCGGAGTGAGCTCCTTCGCGGTCGGCGGTGTCAACGCCCACCTGGTCCTGGAAGAGGCCCCGGAGCGGCCGGTGCGCGAGTCCGAGCGCCGCGCCCAGCTCTTGGTGCACTCCGCACGCACGCCCTACGCGCTGCGCGCCCGGCTGGACCGGTTCGAGGCCCATCTGGCCGGCCAGGTCCACCCTGCCTACGCCGATGTCGCCTGGACCCTCCAGACGGGCCGCCGCGAGCACGCGTACCGTGCCTTCGCGGTCGCGGGCGACGGCTCGGCCCCGGAGCCGGTCCTTGCCGCGGGGCCCCCGCGGGAGCGGCCCGTGGTGTTCCTCTTCCCCGGCACGATCGGCCCCGCGGAAGCCTGGCGGCTGTACACCACCGAACCCGCTTTCCAGGAGGCGTTCGACGCGGCCCTGGACAGCGGCGATCGGGAACTCGTCACCTCTGTACGCGAAGTGGCGCGCGGCCTTCGCCGGCCCGGCGACCCGGTGGTGCGCGACGCCTACGTCTTCGCGTTCGAGTACGCTCTCGCGGCGCTGTGGCAGCGCTGGGGCGTGCGACCCGGCGCGGTCTTCGGCACCGGAGTCGGCTCCCTGGCCGCGGCCGTCGTCGCGGGGGTCTTCCCTCTCGCCGACGCGCTGCGGCTGATCACCGAACCCACCCGCTCCCGAGCGGGCGACGAGGAACTGCGCAGGCTGGTCCACTCGGTGGGCACACAGGCGCACCGGATCCCCGTGATCCTCGGCGACGGCACCTGGTACGACGCCGACATGCCGATCATCGCCGAGCAGTGGGCGGGTGAACTGCGCGACCAGGCAGACCCGGACGCCGCGCTCGGCACGGCGCTGGCCGACCCCGGGCGCGTCCTCCTGCAGATCGGCGCGGGCTCCACCCTCGTCAGGCTCGCCCGGCAGCAGCCCGCGCACACTCCCGCGCACCTCCTGCTGGCCGCGCTGGCCGACCTCGACGAGGGCGGTGACGCGCTGGCGGCCCTCTACCAGGCACTGGGACAGCTGTGGCTGTCCGGGATCACGGTCTCCTGGACCGGGGTCCACGAAGGCGAGAGCCGGGTCAAGGTGGCGCTGCCCACCTACCCCCACGAGCGGCTGCCGTACCTGGTCCGTCACCCCGCCGAAGAGGCCCGGGCGGCACCCGGTGCGGGCATCCGGGGGACCGCGTCCGAAGACGCCCGGACGACGGACGAGGAACCGGCCACCGGGAGCGCCGCCGACGGCATCGGCCGGCTGGAGGCCGACGACCGCCCGGCCGACGACACCCCCCTCGGCCTGGTGCTGCGCCTCTTCGGTGAAGCGCTCGGACTGGCCGACGTCGAACCGGAGGAGAGCTTCTTCGAGCTCGGAGGCGACTCTCTCGTCGCCGTGAAGCTCCTCGCCCGGATCCGGGAGATCTATCCGGTCGAGATCAAGATGCGCTCGCTGTTCACCTCGGCCACGGCAGCCGATCTGGCCGGACTGATCGAGCAGAGGCTGGCCGAGCTGGACCAGGACACGGAAGAGGGGTCCACATGAACGGCACCGGAGCCGGCACCACGGCGGCGGCCGACCTGGAGGCCCGCTGGATCTCCAGCCGCAAACCGAAGACCGAGACCACCCTCGACCTGTTCTGCTTCGCCCACGCGGGCGGCTCCGCAGGGGAGTTCCTGCGGTGGTCCGGCAGCCTGCCCGGCATCCGGCTCTGGTCGGTCAAACTGCCCGGCCGAGCCCCCCGGCAGGACGAGCCCCCCTACTCCCGGATCACCGAACTCGTCACCGACCTTGTCGAACAGGTCGACTTCGGACGGCGTGACTTCGCGTTCTTCGGCCACAGCCTGGGCGCGCTGATCGCCTTCGAGACCGCCCGCGCCCTGCGCCAGGCGGGCCTGCGCCAGCCGGGCAGACTGCTGCTGTCCTCCATGCAGCCGCCCCCCATCACCACCCGGCAGCGCGCCCATCTGCTGCCGGACGACGAGCTGCTGGCCGAGATCGAGCGCCGCTGGGGCGCACTGCCGCTGGTCGTCCACGAGGAGCCGGAGCTCAAGGAGCTCGCCCTCCGCTACCTCCGGGCCGACGCCGAACTCGCCGAGACCTACGAGTACCTGGCCGAGGAGCCACTGGACATCCCGGTCACGGCGTTCGCCGGTGACCAGGAGGATCCCGCCCAACTCGGCTGGGACGTCCACACCCGGGGCACCTACCGCGCACACGTTCTGCGCGGCGGCCATTTCTACTTCCGCGACCCGGAGCAGCAGGCCGAACTACTGAGACTCATCGGCGGCGCACTGAGCACGGAGAACTAGGGGATACGCATGCGTTACACGACCTTCGGCCGCAACACCGGCCTGCGCGTGTCCGAGTACGCGCTCGGCACCGCCAACTTCGGCACGCTGTGGGGCGGCGGTGCCAACCGCGAGGAATCCCGCAAGATCTTCGAGCGCTTCGCGGAGGCGGGCGGCACCTTCATCGACTCGGCCGACAATTACCAGATCGGGGAGTCGGAGAAGCTGCTCGGCGAGTTCCTGGCGGCCGACCGCGACCACTTCGTGCTGACCACCAAGTTCACCTTGGGAGCCGGGCGTGCCCGGATCTCCAACACCGGCAACAGTCGCAAGAACATCCGCAGTTCGGTCGAGGCGAGCCTCAAACGGCTCGGCACCGACTACATCGACGTGTACTGGGCCCACCTGCCCGACTCGGTCACTCCGATCGAGGAGGTCCTCGCCGCGCTCGACGACCTCGTCCACGCCGGCAAGATCCTCCACGCCGGGCTCTCCAACTTCCCGGCCTGGCGGATCTCCCGCGCCGCAACCATCGCCGAACTGCGCGGCCTGAGCCGCTTGGTGGGAATCCAGTTCGAGTACAGCCTCGCCGAGCGCGGCGCCGACCGCGAGCTGCTGCCCATGGCCGAGGCCCTGGGCCTGGGCGCCGCCCTGTGGTCGCCGCTCGGCGGCGGCCTGCTCACCGGCAAGTACCGCAAGAGCCCCCGCGGCCGGCTCAGCGACTGGGAGGGCCGGGCCATCCGGGTCGAGGACTCCGAGCAGCGCACCGAGATCGTCAACGGCGTCCTGGCCATCGCCGGGGAGACGGGCGCGTCCGCCGGACAGGTCGCCATGGCCTGGCTGCGGGCCCGCGCGGCACGCTCGGCCACCACCATGGTGCCCGTCATCGGGCCCCGCACCGCCGATCAGCTCGACGACTACCTCGGCGCACTCGAAGTCATTCTCAACGAGGCCCAGTTCGACCGTCTGGAACAGGCCAGTGCGTGCCACCTCGGACAGCCCTACGAGCTGATCGCCGGCCACCGCGAGGCCGTACTGGGCGGCGAAGCCGGTCGATTTATCGGCCCGACCATTCCAGTGGCCTGAACACCCCACGTGAGCGGACGACTTGAACGTGAACAGGAAGGACGGATCGCATGACTGACCTCGCACCGGCCGACATCGACCCCGAAGCCTGCGCCGCCGTCGTCGGAGTGGCGGCGCGCTTCGGGCAGGCCGGGGACCTCGGCGCGTTCCGTGAGCGGCTGCGCGCCCCCGGCGAGGCGGTCACCGACGAGCCGCTGGCCGACCCGTACGTGTTCGACCACAAGTTCTTCGGCATCTCGCCGCGCGAGTCGGTCGTACTCGACCCGCAGCAGCGCATCCTGCTGGAATGCGCGCATCACGCCCTGGAGGACGCCGCCCACGACCCGACGCGTGACGACGCGGTCGTCGGCATCTACGCGGGCGGCGCCACCACGACTCACGCGGCGCGGCTGCGCCGGCAGGCCGACCGGTCGCCGCATACCGACGACCGGCAGATCCGGGCCGCCACCGGCGCCGACTTCCTCGCCTCGAGGGTCGCCTACAAGCTGGCGCTGACCGGCCCTGCCGTGTCCGTGCAGGCTGCCGGTGCGACCGCGCTGGTCGCCGTGCACACCGCCGTCCAGGCGCTGCTCGGCGGCGAGTGCGACCTCGCCCTGGCCGGGTCGGTCACCGTACACGCTCCCGAGGGCGGCGCGGTCGCCACGGGGGGCTGCGGGGTCGTCGTGCTGAAGCCGCTCCGCGCGGCCCTGGACGACGGCGACCGGATCTACGCCGTGGTGCGCGGCACAGCCGTCGGCACGGCGGGACCCGGCGAGTCCGCCGAGGCGGGCCGTGGCCGCACCGTCCGCGACGCCCTCGTGGTGAGCGGTGTCGCCGCAGACACGGTCGTCGCCATCGACACCCCCGCAGGGTCCGGCGTCACCGACACGGCGCCTGCCGCGGCCGCCTTCATCCGGGCCGTCCTCGCCGTGCACGACGCGGAACACCAATCGGGCGGCGCCGGCAGGCCGCGGCGCGCCGGGGTGAGCGGGTCCGGCCCCTTCGGCACGCACGCCCACGTCATCCTGGAGGAGGCGCCCGCCCCCGAGTCCCTCATCGGAGCGCCCTCGTCCGCCGCCGAGGTGGGCCGGCAGCTGATTCCCTTCTCGGCGAAGTCGCCGACCGCCCTGGCCGGTGCGGCCGCGCGGCTCGGCCGCCACCTGGAACAGGCCAAGGGCGCCGAGGAGCTCCAGGACGCGGCCTGGACCCTCCAGACGGGCCGTACGGCGTACGCCCACCGGGGCTTCGTCGTCGCACAGGACCACGCCGAGGCGGCCGCCGCGCTCGCGGAGGTCAAGATCAAGGCCAAGGACCGAGCGGGCGCGGGCTCCGTCGGCGTGGCACCGCCCGTGGTGTTCACCTTTCCCGGGCACGGCGGTCAGCACGTCGGCATGGGACGCGGGCTGTACCGCCTGGATCCGTACTTCCGGGCCGACCTGGACCGGTGCGCCGAGCACGTGCGGGCCGCCGCCGGTGTGGACCTGCGCGTCATTTTCGACCCCCGGGGCGAGGAGGCCGAGGAGACGGCCCGCCAGTTCCTCGCGGACGGAGCGATCGTCCAACTCGCTCTGTTCGTACTGGAGTACGCGCTGGCCCGGGCCTTCATCCGCTGGGGGATACGGCCATCGGCGGTCGTCGGCCACAGCCTCGGCGGCTACGCCGCCGCATGCGTCGCCGGGGTGTTCTCCTTCCCGGACGCGATCCGGATGGTCATCAAGCGCACCGAGCTGCTGCTGGGCCTGGCCGACGGCGCCATGGCGGCGGTACGGCTGGGGGAGGCCGAACTGCTGCCCCTGCTCCCTGAGGGCGTGGGCATCGCCGCGATCAGCGGACCCGACCAGGTGACCATTTCCGGGCCGCGCGAGCCGGTCACCCGCTTCGTCGAGGAGCAGGCCGCCAAGGGTCTGGAGACGCGCCTGCTGAAGATTCCGGGCGCCGGCCACTCCTCACTGGTCGACCCGGTACTCGACGAGTACGAGGCGTTCCTCACCGGCATCGTGTTCCACGAGCCGGCGATCCGGATCGTCTCCGACACCACCGGCACCTGGGCCGACCCGGCGGAGATCTCCACGCCCGCGTACTGGTGCCGCCACATGCGCAACGCCGTGCGCTACCACGACGTGCTGGAGACGCTCCAAGCCGTCGAGGGCAGTGCGCTGGTCGAGGTCGGCCCCGGCACCACACTGACCTCGCTGGCCCGCCGCCACGGGGAGCTGCGCTGGAGCCACCCGATCCTCCAGGGGCTGCCGCACCCGACGGACCCGACGCCCGACACCCAGATCCTCCTGTCGACGATCGGCTCGCTGTGGGCGGCCGGGGTCGAGGTCGAGTGGCCCGCGCTGCACCCGCTTCGCGATCCCCGCAAGACCTCGCTTCCGGGCTACCCCTTCGAACGCTCCGCGTTCCCGGTCCCCGGGGCCTGACCCAGCCGGCTGCCCCGGACCCGCAGTTTTTCGACACACCACCAGTTCACGAGCATCAGGAGAGCAGTGACCATGGGCAAGAGCCTGTACGAGCTCGGTGAGATGCCGCCGCTCGGTTCCATCCCGGAGAAGATGTACGCGTCCGTGATCCGTCAGGACCGGTTCGGTGAGCCGCAGAAGGCCTTCGCCACCGAGGTCATCGACACCCCCCAGCCGGGCCGAGGCCAGGTGCTCGTGTGGGTCATGGCGGCAGGCATCAACTACAACAACGTCTGGGCGGGGCTCGGTTATCCCCTGGACGTCATCGGAGCCCGCCAGAAGCGAGGCGAGCCGGAGGACTTCCACATCGGCGGCTCCGAGGGCTCGGGCGTGGTCTTCGCAGTCGGCGAGGGCGTGTCCGGTGTCCGGGCCGGCGACCAGGTCGTGCTCTCCGGCGGCCAGTGGGACGAGACCAGCCAGGACATCCGTCTCGGCGGCGACCCGACGTTGTCTCCCACCCTGCAGGCCTGGGGGTACGAGTCCAACTACGGCTCCTTCGCCCAGTTCGCCCTCGTCCAGGACTTCCAGTGCCACCCGAAGCCGAAGAACCTCACCTGGGAGGCCGCGGCGGCTTTCATCCTCACCGGTGCCACCGCGTACCGCCAGCTGTTCGGCTGGGCCCCCAACACCGTCCAGCCGGGCGACCCGGTGCTGATCTGGGGCGGTGCGGGTGGCCTCGGCTCGATGGCCATCCAGCTGGTCCGCAACGCGGGCGGGCTGCCCATCGCGGTGGTCTCCAGCGAGGAGCGTGCCGAGTACTGCCGCAAGCTGGGAGCCGTCGGCACCATCAACCGCCACGACTTCGCCCACTGGGGCCGGATGCCCGATCTCGACGACCAGGCCGCGTTCGGTGCCTGGATGGCAGGGGTGCGGTCCTTCGGCCGCGCGTACTGGGAGGCCCTGGGCGACCGGCGTGCGCCGAAGGTCGTCCTGGAGCACAGCGGCCAGGACACCATCCCCACCTCCATGTACCTGTGCGACACCGGCGGCATGGTCACCATCTGCGGCGGCACCTCCGGCTACGCGGCAGATGTCGACCTGCGCTTCCTGTGGATGCGCCAGAAGCGCCTCCAGGGCTCGCACGGCTTCAACCCGGCCCAGTGCCGGGCCGTGATCCACCTCGTCGGTTCCGGACAGCTCGACCCCTGCCTCTCCGAGCTGTTCACCTTCGGGGAGATCGGCGAGGCGCACCAGCAGATGCACGAGAACCGCCAGCCCCCCGGCAACATGGCCGCGCTGGTCAACGCGCGCCGGGCGGGACTCACCGACCTCGCCTGAGCGGCCCTTCGAGGATGTCCGCTGCCACCCTTGATGAACGGACGGCCATGAGTACTGATCCCACGACAGAGCGCACCCCGTTGCCGCTGCCGGCCATTCTGGCCCAGCGTGCGGAACGGACCCCGGACTCCGTCGCCTACGTCTACCTGCGCAACGGCGAGGAGATCGGCGAGCAGATCACCTACCGGGAGCTCGACGCCGACGTGCGGGCGAGGGCCGCGGCACTCGCCGAACTGGCCGGCGAGCGCCGCAGCGCCGTCCTGATGTACCCCACCGGCCTCGAGTTCATCAGGGCCTGGCTCGGCTGCACGGCGGCCGGCATCAAGGGGGCGCCCATCCAGGTGCCGACGCGCGGGCACGCCGTGCGGCGGCTGCGGACGATTGCCGACGACGCGCACACGACACTCGTGCTGACCACCCGCGAGGTCCGCGACCGGGTGCTCGCCGACTTCCCCGACCTGCCCGAGCTGGCCGGCTTGGAGCTCGTCGCGACCGACGAGCTCCTCGCGCCGGCCGCCGAGGTCGAGCTGCCCACGCCGGGGCTCTCGGACGTGGCGCTGCTCCAGTACACCTCCGGGTCCACCGGGGACCCCAAGGGCGTCATGGTCACGCACGCGAACTTCTGGTTCAACGCCGTGGCGATCGATGAGCTCTGGCCGGTCCAGGACGACGGGACCGTGGTCTCCTGGCTGCCGCTCTTCCATGACATGGGCCTCGTGCTGGGCCTCGTACTGCCCCTGTGGGCGGGCCGTCCGGCCTACCTGATGGGGCCCGAGGCCTTCATCCGACGTCCCGGCCGCTGGCTGGAGGCGCTGTCGCGGTTCGGGGGTACGCACGCCTCGGCTCCCAACTTCGCGTACGACCTGTGCGTGCGAAGCGACAGCGTCCGCGGCCCTCTCGACCTCTCGCGCTGGCGGATGGCCGTCAACGGCGCCGAGCCGGTCCGGGCGCACACCGTGCAGGACTTCGTCGGCAAGTTCGCCGCCGACGGGTTCGACCCCCGTGCCATGTGCCCGAGTTACGGCCTGGCCGAGAACACCCTGAAGGTGTGTGGCAGCCCGCAGGACGTCGAATCCGCGCCGCTCGTGCTGGACGCGCAGGCGCTGGGCCACGGCAGGGTGGTCCCACTCGCCGAGGACGCGGAGGCGTCCGCTTTCACCGCCACGGTCATGAGCGTCGGCCGTACGGTGGGCGACACCCGCGTTCGTATCGTCGACCCGCACACGCTCAGGGCGGCGGGTCCCGACGAGGTCGGCGAGATATGGGTCTCCGGCCCGTGTGTGGCCGCCGGTTACCTCGGGCGCGAGAAGGAGAGCGAGCGGACGTTCCGGGCCCGCATCGCCGGCGCGGCGGCGGACGGTCCGTTCCTGCGCACCGGGGACATGGGCTTCGTACGCAGCGGCGACGTGTTCATCACCGGCCGTCGCAAAGACCTGATCATCGTCAAGGGCCGCAACCACTACCCGCAGGACCTGGAGCACACGGCCGAGAACAGCCATCCGCTGCTTCGTCCCGCGTCCGCGGCCGCGTTCGCCGTGGATGACGGTGAGCAGGAGTCGGTGGTCGTGGTGGTCGAGGGCGACAGCCGTGTGGGCAGGTACGCGAGTGCGGAGGAAGTGACGACGGCGGTGCGTGCGGCACTGCTGCGCGACCACCGGGTCGATGTGGCGGACGTGGTGCTGATCCGCCGCGGGACCCTGCCCAAGACCACGAGCGGCAAGGTGCGCCGCCGTCCGTGCCGGGAACAGTACGAGACGGGAACCCTTGTCCGACTCACCGTGCCGAGTGTCACGGCTTAGCCGGGATCTGACATTGACACACGTGGATTTGACGGATTGTGCAGATTCTCATTCCTTGGATGTCCTTAATGCGAAGCGTTCATGGAGCGGTCGGCCGGTACGATGAATTCATGGAGTTGCGTCAGTTGGAGTACCTCGTGGCGGTGGCGGAAGAGGCCAGTTTCACGAAGGCAGCCGCGCGCGTGTTTGTGACCCAGCCATGTGTGAGCGCACAGATCAGGCGGCTCGAACGCGAGCTGGGACAGGACCTGCTCGACCGGGGCGGCCGGACGGTGCAACTGACGAATGTGGGAGCCGCGGCGCTGCCGCACGCGCGTGCCGTGCTGGCCGCGATCGACGGTATGCGGGGCGCGGTCGAGGACCTCTCCGGCCTCGTGCGCGGACAGGTCTCGATGGGCTCGGTCGCCTCCTCTCTCTCCTTGCGACTCCACGAACTCATCGCGGACTTCAGCGAGAAGCACCCGGCTGTGGAGATCTCCCTCAGCGAGGGGAGTACGGACCAGCTGACCGAGGCCGTGCGTGCGGGCCGGATCGATGTCGCGATCATCGGGACATCCGCCGAACCGCCGGCCGGCCTGGAGAGCGTGGTCATCGCCGATGAGTCCCTGATCGGTGCCGTTGGCCACAACCATCCTCTCGCGCAGCGCGACAGCATCACCGTCGAGGAGGTGGAGCGCCACGCGCTGATGTGCCTGTCCAGCGGCAGCGCCATGCGCGCCACCGCCGACGTGGCATGGGCCGTCGCGGGGATCAAGCCCCGTATCGCCTTCGAGGCCGGCGACCCCCAGGTTCTGGCCCAACTCGCGGCGCGCGGACTCGGGGTGGCGATCCTTCCCGAGCGGTTCGTGTTCGCCCAGCCGGAGCAGCTGCACCCCGTCGAGATCCTCAGCCCGCATCTGCGCGGCGGTCTCGCGCTCGTCTGGCGGTCCAGCGGCCGCATCGACCCGGCGGCCAGGGCCCTCGTGACGCAGGCATGCACGATGCTGGGCTAGGTCGCCGCCCGGCCAGGGCCCGGCCCCAGCTCCCCGCGCATCCCCTCCCCTCTCACCGGAAAGCGCCACGTGGACGTAGTTGACCTTGCCCGACTCCAGTTCGCCGTCACGGCGACGCTGCACTTCCTGTTCGTCGCCCTGACTCTCGGACTGGTCACGGTCGTCGTCGCGATGCAGACCCGGGCGATACGCACCGACGACCCCGCCCTTCGCTCCACGAGAATGCGCCGAGTGCGCTTCTGGGGCGGTCTCTACGTCATCAATTACGCGCTCGGCATCGTCAGCGGCCTTACCCAGGAGTTCCAGTTCGGGCTCAACTGGACAGGCCTCTCACATGTCATGGGCAACGTCGTCGGCGCCCCGCTGGCCGTGGAGAGCATGGTCGCGTTCTTCCTGGAGTCGACTTTCCTGGGCCTGTGGGCATTCGGGTTCGGCCGGGTGTCCGCCCGTGTCCACCTCGCGCTGATCTGGGGTGTCGCCCTCACCGCGTACGCCTCCACCTTCTGGATCATGGTGGTCAACGGCTTCATGCAGAAGCCGGTCGGCTACGAGATGAGGGACGGCACGGCTGTCGTCACCGACTGGGGTGCCGTCCTCACCAACGGGGCGACCTGGTACGCGCTGTTGCACATCGCGGGCGCCGTGGCCCTGCTCGCCGGACTGTTCATGGCCGCCGTCAGCGCCTACCATCTGCGCCGCGATCGCGACATCGGCTTCTTCCGTCCCACGCTGGTCCAGGGCTCGCTGATCGCGGGCTGCGGCGCGGTCGTCTCCGCGGTCGCGGGCATGGTGCACCTGATGAAGCTCAAGGACTACCAGCCCGAGAAGTACGCCGTGCTGATGGGGGGGAGCGGCGAGGAACTCGACCGGGTACGCGCTGTCGCGGAGGCCGCGTACGGACCCGGCAACTGGATGCCGCCCGCCTGGGTGGGCGCGGCGTCGGTACTGATGCTCCTCATCGGCATCCTGATGCTCTTCCTGAACTGGATCCCGGCCATGGCCGTCCGCGGCAAGGCCCCGGACGAGTCGCTGTCCCGCCGGCGGTTCCGGCTGTTCCTGCCCGTGATCCTGCTGCCCGCCGCTTTCCTGGCCGTGATCTGCGGCTGGCTCAGCCGGGAGGTCGGCCGCCAGCCGTGGATGGTCACCGGCGAGCTCACCGTTCGCGATGCCGTCGCCGACACCTCCCCCGGAGGAATGCTCGCGTCGTTGGTCGTCTTCACGCTCGTGCTCGGCACCCTCGCCCTCATCGACTGGGTCCTGATCTTTCGCTACGCACGGCTCGGACCGGACGCCGGGCTCCTCGGCGACGCGGGCCTGTTCCCGGACGCCACCGAGCACCAGGTGCTGTTGGAGGACGCACTGGCATCGCCCTCGGCCGATGTGCGCCACAGCTACTGACTCATCCCATCAACGTACGTAAGCAGAGCTGACGGGGAATCACCGTGGATGTCTTTTGGTACGCCTTGGTCGGGCTGCTCCTCGCCGGCTATCTGGCTCTGGAGAGCCTGGATTTCGGGGTGGGGATGCTGCTGCCACTCGCCGGCACGGAGACCGATCGCGCGCGCATGCGCCGTACCGTCGTACCGCTCTTCCTCGCGAACGAAGTGTGGCTGGTCGCCTTCGGCGGACTCCTGTTCGGCGCACTGCCGCTGCTGGAGGGGGAGTTGCTGTACGCACTGCGGCAGCCCCTGCTCGCCGTGCTCTGCGCCTGGTTCCTGCGCGACGCCGCGCTGTGGTTCCGTACCGCCCACCCGGGCACCGGCTGGCGGCGGAGCTGGGACATCGTGGTGCCGGCTGCCAGCCTGGTTCTCGCGGCCGGCTGGGGCGCCGTCCTGGCCACTCTGATCCGGGGACTGTCCACCAACGGCAACGGGCACGCCGTGGCCACCGCGGGCGATCTGATGCACCCCTTCACCCTGCTCTGCGCGGGACTGACCGTCGCGGGCAGCCTGCGCCAGGGATCGCTCTTCGCCGCCCGCAGCCTGCCGGAGGGCGGCACGCTGCGCGTCCGGCTCGGCAGGCTGACCCGGGTACTGACCCCGATCCTGATCCTGCTGCTCCTGGTCACCGGCGCCGTCGGCGCGGCCGCCACGGACGCGCCCGTGGCCGTGGTCACCGTAGCGGTCCTCGCCGTCGTCGGTGTGTACGTCTCCGACCGCGTCCAGGCGACCGGCCGGACCGGGGTGGCGCTACTGCTCGGCACCGCACCGCTCGTCGTGCTGCCCGTCATGGTGGGCTTCTCGAACGGCACCACGGTGCTGGCCACTCGCTCGGGGGAGGGCGCGCTGACCCTGTCCCGAGCGATCGCGGACACCGCCTCACTCACCCTGCTGACCGCGACCGTGCTCCCCGCGCTGATCGCGGTCCTCCTCGGCCAGCTGTGGATCTGGCGGGTCTTCGCCCGGGTGACACGACAACCGGCCTGACAGCCGGGCGGTGAAAGGAGTGCCCCCGGAACGCGGTGCGGAAAACTCGACGGCAAGGGGCGGCCATAGAGACTGATCCTGGCAGTGATAGAGGGTGCTTCTTGTTCTTTCGGCGGATCCGGGGGTAGGGTCATTCCATGGGTAAAATTGCACACGGGTGTCCGGAATCCGAGGTCCGCGCCGCGATCGCCGAAGAACGTCGGGAACTCGCGGCCGTGTTTGACAAATTACCGGAACAGAAGTGGGACGAGTCGACGCTGTGTTCCGGCTGGCGGGTTCGAGAAGTGGTCGCCCATATGTCGCTGGGGTTCCGCTATTCCATTCCCCGGGTGGCCAAGGAACTTGTCAAGGCGCGCGGCAGTCTCAACCGCATGACCGACCGTTGCGCACGCCAGGACGCGGCATCCTTCTCGACCGGCCAGCTCACCGGCTTCCTCCGGGACAACGCCACCCACCCGTGGAAGCCACCGGTCGGCGGCATCGTCGCGGCGCTCGGCCACGACGTAGTCCACGGCCTCGACATCACGGTCCCCACCGGCGTCGACCGCCAGGTCCCCGAGGACCGGCTGCGCATCCTGCTGGACGCCGTGGACCCCAAGTCCTTCAAGTTCTTCGGCGCCCGGCTCGACGGCGTCCAATTGCGCGCCATCGACCTCGACTGGACTTTCGGCACCGGGTCGCCGGTCACCGGCACCGCACAGGACCTGCTGCTCCTGACCTTCGGCCGCAAACTTCCCAAGGGACGCATCGAGGGCCCCCAGGCCGACCGCTTCGACCTTGTCTAGCCCTGGATTTCGCATAGGGGGAATCACCGCGTCGTCCGGCGGGGTTGGGCTGGATCTCCCCTGATGTCAACCGGTCCTGAATAGGGGGTGATTATTAGGTCCGGATAAATTCGAGGGGCATGGAACAGGGGTTTTTCCCGGCGTGAGTGGCGCGTACCGTGAGGAATGCAATTTGCGCGTTGTGCGCGTTGCGACTTACGGGAAGGCCGATGGATATGGGGACAGCGGACGAAAGCTCGGAACGCGCGGTTCTTTCCGCATCCGATGCCCGCGGGCGTGTGGCCGAACTGCACTCCATCCGTGCCGAGGCGCGGCGCGGGCCGAGCGACCGGGCTACCGCTGCGCAGCACACCAAGGGCAAGCTGACCGCGCGTGAGCGTATTGCGCTGCTGCTCGATGAGGGTTCCTTCCGGGAGGTCGAGCAGCTCCGTCGTCACCGGGCCACGGGTTTTGGCCTGGAGACGAAGAAGCCGTACACCGATGGTGTGATCACCGGTTGGGGCACGGTCGAGGGCCGCACGGTCTTCGTCTACGCGCATGATTTCCGGATCTTCGGCGGGGCGCTGGGCGAGGCTCACGCGATGAAGATCCACAAAATCATGGATATGGCGATGACGGCCGGCGCCCCGCTGATCTCCCTCAACGACGGTGCGGGTGCCCGGATTCAGGAGGGCGTCTCGGCCCTTGCCGGCTACGGCGGTATCTTCCAGCGCAATACGAAGGCCTCGGGCGTCATCCCGCAGATCAGTGTGATGCTGGGCCCGTGCGCGGGTGGCGCGGCGTATTCGCCGGCGTTGACCGACTTCGTGTTCATGGTGCGGGAGACCTCGCAGATGTTCATCACGGGCCCGGACGTGGTCCGCGCGGTGACGGGTGAGGAGATCTCCCAGAACGGTCTGGGCGGCGCGGATGTGCACGCGGAGACCTCGGGGGTGGCGCACTTCGCGTATGACGACGAGGAGACGTGCATCGCCGAGGTCCGCTACCTCATCGCGATGCTCCCGTCCAACAATCGCGAGAACCCGCCGGTCAACGTGTGTGACGATCCGTCGAACCGTCGCTCGGAGGTCCTGCTGGACCTGGTTCCGGCCGACGGGAGCAACCCGTACGACATGCTCAAGGTCATCGAGGAACTCGTCGACTGGGGCGATGTCCTGGAGATCCATGAGCGGTGGGCGCGCAACATCATCTGTGCGCTCGCGCGGATGGACGGTCAGGTCGTGGGTATCGTCGCCAACCAGCCCGGGCACCTTGCCGGTGTGCTGGACATTCATGCCTCGGAGAAGGCGGCGCGGTTCGTCCAGCTCTGCGATGCCTTCAGCATTCCGATCATCACGCTGCTGGATGTTCCCGGGTTCCTGCCGGGTGTCGACCAGGAGCACGGCGGGATCATCCGTCACGGTGCCAAGCTGCTGTATGCGTACTGCAACGCGACGGTGCCGCGGATATCGCTGATCCTGCGGAAGGCCTACGGCGGTGCGTACATCGTGATGGATTCCCAGTCCATCGGTGCGGACCTCGCCTATGCGTGGCCCACGAACGAGATCGCGGTGATGGGTGCCGAGGGTGCGGCGAATGTGATCTTCCGTAAGCGGATCGCGGATGCCGAGGACCCCGAGGCGATGCGTGCGCAGATGGTCAAGGAGTACAAGGCCGAGCTGATGCACCCGTACTACGCCGCCGAGCGCGGTCTGGTGGACGACATCATCGACCCCGCCGAGACCCGCGAGGTCCTCGTGAGCGCCCTCGCGATGCTCCGGACCAAGCACGCCGACCTGCCGTCCCGCAAGCACGGCAACCCTCCGCAGTAACGCTGCCGAGTCGTCCTACGAGGGAGGGCAATCCCATGTCGAGCACCACTGCCGAGGACATCCTGCGGGTCGAGAGGGGCCACGCCCGGTCCGAGGAACTGGCGGCCATCACCGTGGTCCTCCTGGCCCGCGCCGCGGCCCGGTCGGGCGCTGCCGGCGGCGGCCCGGGGGAGGAGCCCCGCAAGGCCGGCTGGCGACGCCTGGAACGCAGTCGGGGCTTCCAGCCCCCGCACAGCTGGCGGGGCTGAAGGACTCCGCGGTGCGGCCGGGCTCCCGCCGCCGTCCACCGGCCGGACCTCACCTGGCCGGCGCACCCACCAGATCGCAGGACTTCGGAACACCCCTGAGCTGTGAGCCGAAGCCGGGCAAGGCGAGCAGTACCGGCGGCCGGGTCCAGTCCTCCTGCCCGACCGCGATGTCGAGGCGGCTGGGGGCGTCGGCGCCGATCTGCACGGGGTCGGTCGTGCCGACCAGCAGCGGCGAAACGCTGCACGGGTCGCTCGTGGCCCGGGCACCGTGCGCCACCGCGTGCAGGTACCAGGTGCCTGGTGGCACGTTGTTCAACGAGAAGGGCCCGGCTCCGTCGATCTTGGACCAGGCCGAGGGCTGGCCCTGCAGGATGGGACTGTCGAAGGCCCCGATGTACAGCGGTGACAGCGCGGTCCCCGTCACGTGAACCGTCCCCGATATGGATCCAAGAGGCCCGGGTGCGACGGGGAAGGGAGTTATCCGGGGGTACTCGCCGGAGTCGTCCTGACCGATTCTTCGGTACTGGGTGGGTGAGAGGCCGACCGAGGCCGTGAAGCGCCGGGAGAATGTGCCGGGACTGCTGTAGCAAACATGTGCGGATATGTCGGCCACGGTGAAGGACGTATTGACCAGAAGGCGTTTGGCCTCATGCAGGCGTACGGCGCTCAGGAAGCGGCCGGGCGTCACGCCCGTGGTACGCCGGAATGCCCGGAGGAAGTAGAATTTGCTCATCATCACGGAACGAGCCAGGTCGTCAAGATAAAGGGGCTCGTGGTAGTTTTGGCGGATAGTGGTAATCGCGCTCCGAGTGAAATGTTCCATTTCTCCGGGCTCCCTGCGTTGATCTTCGATACTGAGAAACGCGCGAGAGGCGCTGCGCTTCGGCCACATCGCACTTCCGGGCATAGCGCGGCGAACGCTCCTGAGAGACGTGAATGGGCATCGCGAAAATGCGCGCGGTGCGAGCGCCGGGCCGTGCTCGTGAAGGGGTGTTGAGGAAGGACGTTGAGCCCATGTGGTCAGCTGGTTCGGACGCGGCCCTCGGCGCAGGCCGGATCACCAGGCGGATTCCGTCGGGTGACCGACACGGCTAGGAGTTGGACGGACGTCGGTTCGCCGGCCCTGCGGCTCATCCCTTACTCGGACGCCCGCCTGGGAACTGGGCATGCCGAGAGCTCTCCCGTCGGTGAACCGACGAAATCCCCGGCAGACTCGGAAAGCTGCTTGTTCTCCAGGGGAGTACTGGACGTGCGCCGCTCGGCGAGAAAGAACTCCAGCCAAGGGATGGCGTGCAACGCGTCGGCGAATGATCCCGACCGGCTCTGCGGTTCACCGCACGGAAATCGACCCTGCACGCGGCTGTCTTCTTCATGGACACTTGGCAACCCCCGTTGCAATCTGTCATGACTGGTCTGAGCGTCGCACACCTGTCAACCAGAAGGCAACAGTGATTTGGTCGGCCTCGCGGAGTGCCGGGAGCAAGGCGCTTGTGTAATGTGGAGCAGGTTGGATAGGGGTGGCATGCGATACTTTGGCATTACCAAGAGGACGGACATCGTCCGGATGGGCGACTGCGAGGCGGCGGTTGGCGTGAAATCGCCGTTCATGGAATTCTGTGACGTCCGTGCTTCAACCACCGACCTCTGTCAGAAGAATCCAGGATCAGTCCCCGCTGTGCCGCATGGCGTATATCCGCAAGTGCCGCCGGCCGTCGGCGGACCGGCATTGGAAGAATGTTTCCGGAAAGCGGAAAACCCCGATCCGGGTAGTCTGCGGCGCCCGTGATCGAGGGACTGCTCCCGTCCGCGGTGGCTGCCGTGGCCACGGTGCGGGACGTGCCGGACGGCGGCCTCTACCCGGAGGAGGAGGCACTCGTCAGTCGGGCGGTGCCCAAGCGGCGCCGGGAATTCGCCACCGTCAGACACTGCGCTCGGCGAGCGTTCGGCCGGCTCGGCATCCCTCCCGGCCCCATCACGAGGGCGGAGGGCGGCGCGTCGCGCTGGCCCGAGGGAACCGTCGGAAGCATGACGCACTGCGTCGGCTACCGTGCCGCGGCGGTCGCATGGCGCCGTGACATCCTGGCGCTCGGCATCGACGCAGAACCGCACGAGCCGCTCCCGGGCGGGGTGCTGGAAGCCGTCACCGTGGCCGGCGAACGTGCCGCGCTCGCCGACCTGGCCGAGGCCCACCCACAGGTCCACTGGGACCGGCTGCTGTTCAGCGCCAAGGAGTCGGTCTACAAGGCGTGGTACCCCCTGACCGGCCGGTCGCTGGCCTTCACCGACGCGGCCCTCGACTTCGATCCGGCGCGCGGTACGTTCACGGCCCGGTTGCTGGTACCGCCGCCGGCGCTCGCGGGACACGGTCCGCTGACGGAGTTCCACGGCCGCTGGGCGGCCCGCGACGGGCTCGCCGTCACCGCCGTGGCCGTCCCAGCCGCCCCCTGATACCGGTGGGCTCCGGCCAGCTGGGCAATCTGGGCGATGACAGGGACTCACGCCGAGCCGCAGGCTGGGGAGGCCGCCGGGAGACCGGCATCCGTCCTCCGGGACACATCGCGCCCCGGTCGCCGAACTCGGCACCGAGACCCGTCTGTTGGATGGGACCCCCGGCGGCTGTGGCCGTTTCCTCGATCCCGTCGGCGGCCGCGAGTGTCGAGCGGGGGCCCGGGCCGTCGTCCGGCCGGGCCTGACCGCGTCCGGCGGCCGTCCAGACCCTGCTCGCAGGCCGGGCACCACGGACCGCGGGCGCCCAGGTGGTGTTCTCGCTCACCGCCCCCACGCTCTCGTGAGCGGGGCCGCCCAGCCATCGCCCTTCCATCCGACGACAGCCGATCGAGGTCTGTACCCAAGATGACCAGTCACCAAGTGCAGTTGCTCCTGCTGGATATCGCGCTGATTCTGCTGCTGGCGAGAGGGCTGGGCGCACTGGCCGCCCGCATCGGCCAGCCGCCCGTTGTGGGCGAGATCCTCGCCGGGATCCTCCTCGGCCCCACGCTGTTCGGCGGCCTGGTCGCCGACCACCTCTTCCCCGCCGACGTACGGTCCTTGCTGACCGGCCTGGCGAACATCGGGGTCGCGCTCTTCATGTTCATCGTCGGCCTGGAACTGGAGCACCGCCTCCTGCAGGGCAGGATGCGGGTCGCCGCCGGAGCGGCGGTGGGATCGACCCTGGTGCCGTTCGTCCTCGGCATCGCCCTCGCCTTCTACCTGCTGCGCCATCACCCCACCGAACAGCGCACCGCGTTCGTGGTGTTCGTGGGCCTGTCCGTGTCGGTGACCGCCTTTCCCGTCCTCGCCCGCATCCTCAGCAGCCGGGGGCTGACCCGTACGGCGATCGGCGGCCTCGCACTGGCCACGGCCGCGGTCGTCGATGTCGTGGCCTGGTCGGCACTCGGCGGGGTGCAAGCGGTGGTCGGCGGTGCCGACGACTACTGGCTGGTGGCTCTGCTCATCCCGTTCACGGGAGTTCTGCTGGCCGTACGACCGCTGTTGCGGCGGGTATTCGCGCCCGGCGGCATCGAGAAGCCCCTCACCCAGACGGGGCAGGCAGTCGTGATGGTCGGGGCTCTCCTGTCAGCGGCGGCCACCGAAGCGATGGGGATGCACTACATCTTCGGTGCCTTCCTGTTCGGCGCGTTGATGCCCCGAGAAGGCGTGCACGCGCTGCGCGAGGAGATCTGCGAACGTACCGGGGAGATCACTTCGCTGCTGCTTCCCGTGTACTTCGTCGTGGCGGGCCTCAAGGTCGACCTGCGCGGCGTGGGCCTCGAAGGACTCACCGAGCTCGGTGTCATCCTGCTTGTCGCGATCGGCGGAAAGTTCGGCGGCACCTACCTGGGCGCCCGGTCGCAGGACCTCACCGCGAGGGAATCGGCCACCCTGGCGGCGCTGATGAACACCCGGGGCCTGACCGAACTGGTCATCCTCGGCGTCGGCCTCCAACTGGGCCTACTCGACGGTTCCTTGTACTCGCTGATGGTCGTCATGGCCCTGGTGACGACGGCCATGACCGGACCGCTGCTGTCCCTGATCGAGAGCAAGGCGTCCCGGCAGCGCCGGCCCGTTGCGCTCGCCGAGGACGTCTCCGACAGCGAGGACGCCGAGGAGGGTGTCGGCAGCGCGGGACGAGGCAGCCGTGCGGTTGGCTGAGCGGGATCGCGAGCTCGCCGAACTCGCCGAGGTGCTCCGGGAGGCCGCCCGGGGCGAGGGAAGCATCGCGGTGGTCAGTGCGGGCATCGGCTGCGGGCGGACCGAACTTCTCGACGCCCTGCGGCATGTCGCGGCCGAGGCCGGGTTCCTCGTGCTGCGGGCCACCGGCTCATGGCTGGAGCGGCGCACGCAGGGCGGTGTGCTCGGCCAACTGCTGCGGTACACCGACGCCCCCGCCGGCCTCGGCGGCGATCTCGCTCACGAGCTGACGCGGGTCGTCGGCATCGGAGCCGCCGCCCGCGGTGGCGCCTTCGAGCAGTGGCCGCCCGACCCGGTGACCATCGCGGCCCTGCACGAACTGTCCACCGAGGTGGTACGGATCTCCGGGCGGGTACCGGTCCTGCTGTGCGTCGACGACATCCAGTTCGCGGACTCCCTCTCCCTGCACTGGATCCTGCAGCTGGTACGCGCCCTGCGCTCGTCGCGCATCGCCCTGGTGGCCGCCGAGTGCACCCTGTCCCGGTCGGCCCACCCGCATCTGCACGCGGAGCTGCTGCGCCAGCCGAACTACCGCCGGGTCGTACTGGACGGCCTCTCGCCGGCCGCGGTGGCCGACGTGCTCGCCGAGCGACTGGGCGCACAGACCGCCCTGGCCCTGGCCGAGAGCTGTCACCGCATCAGCGGTGGCAACCCCCTGCTCCTGCGCGCACTCGTGGAGGACCAGAGGCGTTCCGGCACGCCTCCGGGCGCTCTCCCGTGCGAGCCCGTCGTCGCCGAGGCCTACGCGGACACCGTGCTGAGCTGCCTGCACCGCGGCAGGCCCCCCGCGCTGCGGATCGCCCAGGCACTCGCCGTACTCGATGGCACGGAAGCGGACACCGGCCTGCTGGCCCGGCTGATCGAGGAGGAGCCCGCGACCGTCGACGAGTGCCGCAGCGCACTGGAAGCGGCCGGGCTCATCGACGGCGCACGCCTGCCGCATCCCGTAGCGCGCTCGGCGGTCCTGCGGAGCCTGACCGCGCCCGCCCGCCGGGAGCTGCACCTCCGCGCGGCCGAACTGCTTCACCGGGACGGGGCGAACGCCCTGCGGATCGCACCGCACCTGCTCGCGGCCGAACGCGGCCACCCGTCGTGGACGGCCTCCGTTCTCCAGGAGGCTTCGGAACGCCACCTGGCGGCCGACCGCCCGGAGGATGCGCATGCCTGCCTGGACGTCGCTCTCGCCGTGAGCCGGGACGACGGCGAACGGGTGGCTCTCAGGGCCCAACTCGCCGCCATCGCATGGATCCTCGATCCGTCGCTCGGCGCCCGTCACTTCGGCGAGCTGACCTCGGCGCTGCGCGGCGGCCGGCTTCCCGATCGGCACGCTCTGACGCTGGCCAGGCATCTGCTGTGGCACGGCCGGTTCGAGGAGGCCGCCGAGGCCGTTGTGCACGCGGGGAATCCGGGCAGGAGGCCCGACTCCGATCCGGTGATCGTCACGGAGGCGCGCGCCTTCCGTCGGCTGCTGTCGGCGACCTATCAGCCCGTGACCGCCCCCGCCGGGATCGCCCGCGCACCCTCTGGCGGCGATGCCAGGATCCAGGCCGCCGCGGCCCTGTCCGATGTGCTCGCCCACGGCCCCGGCGCGGTGGGAGCCACCGATGCGGAAGCTGCTCTACGCGCCATGCGGCTCGGCGGGAACACCCACGAATGGATCGTGTGCGCCGTCACGGCGCTGCTGTTCGCCGAGCGGCTGGAGGCGGCGGACAGCTGGTGCGAGCACTGGCTGGCCGAGGCGCGCAGCCGCCGGGTTCCGCTGTGGGAGGCAGAGTTCACGTCGCTGCTGGCAAGCATCCGGCTGCGCCAGGGGGACCCCGGCACCGCACGAACGCTTGCCGAGGCGGCACTGGTCCAGGTGCCGGCGGAGGGCTGGGGCGTATGTCTGGGCGGGCCGCTCGCCGTTCTCGTCCAGGCCGCCACCGAGACGGGCGACCACGAGGCGGCGGCGGAATATCTCACCGTGCCGGTGCCGGACAGGATGTTCTCGACCCGCTTCGGGCCGGAATACCTGCACGCCAGGGGCCGCCACCACCTCGAGACCGGACGCCCCCACGAGGCTCTCGACGACTTCGCGGCCTGCGCAGGGCTGATGCGCGGCTGGGGATGTGACCAGCCCGCCCTCGTGCCGTGGCGGACGGAGTCGGCCCGCGCGCACCTGGCACTCGCGGACGTGGCCACCGCCCAGGCCCTGGCTCGTGAACAGCTTGCCCTCGTCGGACCCGGGCGCACCCGCACCCGGGGGCTCACTCTGCGGGTCCTCGCCGTCACCGGGGATTCCGCCGACCGTGTGGCTCTGCTCACCGAGGCCGTCGGCGTCCTGCGCGCGGCCGGCGATCCGCTGCAGGCGGCCGGCGCTCTGGCCGAGCTCGGTCGCGCCCACCTCCGGGAGGCCAGGCCGGGCCGGGCCAGGGAGGTGTTCGAGATGGCTGCCGGACTCGCCGGGCGGTGCGGGGCGCAGCCGTTGGCGACCGCACTCGCGGCGGAGCTCGATGCGCTGGGACCACGCGGCGGTCGGCCCACCGGCGGCGGCCTGATGGACCGGGTCGCCGCTCTCGACCTGCTCAGCGACGCGGAGCGGCGGGTGGCCGTGCTCGCGGTGGGCGGTCACACAAACAAGGAGATCTCGGCGACGCTCTGCGTCACGGTCAGCACGGTGGAACAGCACCTCACCCGTATCTTCCGGAAGCTCGGCGTGCGGGCCCGCAGGGATCTACCAGCGGAGATCGCGCTCGACCCCGCGGAGACGGAACCGGCCGGCAGCGGCGGGGACGGCGCTGTCCGCACACTGAGGTGCTGAAAGATGGCATGTCCGGTTCCGGTGCCGATGTGTAGTGTGGCTAGACATGAAGGCGGAGACCTTGCGAGGGAACCTGGAAGGCATGCTGTTGTCCGTGCTGGAGCCCGGAGAACAGCACGGCTATGCCGTCATCGAGGAACTGAAGCGGCGTAGCGGTGACACGATCAACCTGCCCACGGGGACGGTCTATCCGGCTCTGCACCGGCTGGAGGCCGCGGGGCTGGTCGGCAGCGAGTGGTCGACGTTCAACGGCCGCCGCCGCCGCAACTACTTCCTCACCCCGGCCGGACGTCGCGCCTTGGCCGACAAACGTACGGCCTGGCGGGAGGTCTCCTCGGTCATCTCGGTGGTGCTGGGGGGAGGGGCGTGACGGAGACGGCGGTATTGCAGCGCTACACGGACCACGTGGCGGAGCACCTCGTCGGACCGTACTCCAGGCGATCGGCCATCATCGATGAGGTGCTGGACGGCCTGGAGTGTGCGACCGAAGGCAATCTGGAGGTCTGCCCCGACGTCGAGGAGGCCGCGCACCGCGCCGTCCAGGAGTGGGGTTCGCCCACCGAGGTCGCCCGGGCCTACAACGACGCCACGCTGCGCTTCAGCGCCAACCGGCTGTCCCTGCACGCCGTGTGTACGCTGCCGCTGCTCGCGGCGACCTGGGCGTCCGCCATGCTCGGGGGGCCGGCCGGACCCTGGGCGTACCGCCATCCGCCGCTGCTGGTGACGGGGCTGTCGATTGTCGCGTTCGGCTGTGTGCTCTCCCTGGCGGGAGCCCTCTCCGGCCTCCGTAAGGGCATCGGTTTCGAGGCGGCGGCCGCCCGGCGGGACCAGATGGTCACGACCGGGACGCTCGCGGCTCTCATCGGGCTGCTCTCCGTGCTGGGTGCGCTGATCCTGCTGCTGCTCAACCGGGGTCTGACCCATCCCGAATCCCTGGACTGGCCGATGGTCTCCATTCCGACGGCCCTGACCCTCCTGGCCGGCGGCTACTTCGGACTGGCGCTGAAGCGTTTCGTCTCCGCCATGCGGGGGGCCGGCCCCCTGTAACACCCCAGCGCACCGACGGCGTCGCAGCCGTCCCGGACGGATCGCGACCGGAGCTCCTGGCAGGGGCGACACCCTTCTACGGGTGCCCTCCCGCCGGGAGCTCTCTGCGTTCCCCGGACAGGCCATCCCGTACTCAACTTCCGTGCCCGGTCAAGGCTTTGTGTTGCGATCGCCGTGATGTCGGGCTACCTTCTCCCTTGATACGTAGTGTGGCTACACAATAGCGTCCCTACAGGAGGGGTCCCATGGAGCGCATGACACGATGGGTGCTGGCCCATCGGCTGCAAGTGGTCCTGGCGTGGGTGGTACTCACCCTGGTCGGGGGCGCCTTGTCCAGCAGCACGATCAAGGGACTCTCGTTCGAGTCCCGGCTCCCGGACAAGCCTGCACAGGTGGCGAACGACACTCTCGCCCAGCGCTTCTCACAGACCGGCGGCAAGAACGCCCCCCTGCTGCTCGTGGTGACCGTGCCGGAGGGCACGACCGCCGACAGCGACGGCGTGCGCAAGGAGTGGGGCGACCTGGTCGCCAAGGTCACTCCGCACGGCGGCCGCAGCGTCTCCTACGCGAACACCGGCGACGACTCCCTGATCTCCCGGGACAAGCGCACCACCGTGGCGCTCGTCTACCCGCCGGCGAACCACACCAACGTCCCTTACGAGCAGTCGCTCCCAGGGATCAAGCAGACGGTCGAACGGACGAAGGTCGCGGGCGCCCGGGTCGAGCTGACCGGCCAGCCCGTCCTGTCCGGCCGCGACAGCGGAGCCCAGCGCAGCCCGATCTTCGAGACGCTGATCGGCGCCCTGGGAGCCCTGGTCGTACTCGGCCTGGTGTTCACCAGCGGCCTCGCCATCGTCCCCCTGCTGATGGCCGGGGTCGCCATCCCCACCACGTTCCTGCTGGTACGCGCCATCACCGGGGTCACCGACGTCTCGTTCATCGTCCAGTACCTGGTGGCCCTCATCGGTCTGGGCATCGCCATCGACTACGCACTGCTCGTCGTCACCCGCTGGCGGGAGGAGCGGCAGAAGCCCGGAGCCGACGGCCCCGAGCCCGCGGCGCGCCGCTTGGCGGTCATCCGTTCCGTGGCCAGCGCGGGCCACGCGGTCGCACTGAGCGGCGCCACCGTGGCGATCTCACTCGCCGCCCTCGTGGTCCTGCCCGTTCCCTTCCTGCGCAGCGTCGGATACGCGGGCCTGCTGATTCCGCTCGTCAGCGTCGCCGTCGCCCTCACCCTGCTGCCCGTCCTGCTGTACTCCTGGGGCGACAAGCTCGACCGGCCGCGCCGCGTCCACCGCCCGGACAGCAAGGTGTGGGGGCGGATCGCCGGAGTCACCACACGTCGCCCCGTGCTCACCGCGGTGATCAGTGGCGCCTTGCTGCTGGGCCTGGCCGCGCCCGTGTTCGCCCTGCGTCTGGGGCAGCCGGCCACCGTGACGCTCGCGCAGGGTGGTGAGCCCGCCGCGGCATTCCAGCGGATCGTCGACGCGGGCTTCGGCGAGGGCATCGCACGCCCCGTCGAGGTCCTCGTGGAGGCGGGCGGCAGTGACGCGATGAACAGCAAACTCGCCGGCCTGGAAGGCGTTGCGGGATCCGTCGCCCCGGCGGACTGGGGGAGTGGCGGACAGCGCATCGTCGAGGTGTGGACCAAGGCCGACCCGTCGAGCGCTGACGGCAGGGACACGGTGACGAGCATCATGGATGCCGCACAGGGGACTCCCGGCGCGCTCGTGGGAGGCGGACCCGCTCAGGACGTCGACTTCATCGACGCGGTCTACGGATCCCTCGGGCTCATCCTCATCTTCGTGGCCCTGCTCACCTTCATCGTGCTGGCCCGGACCCTCCGCTCGGTCGTCCTGCCCATCAAGGCCCTGATCCTCAACGCGCTGTCCACCTGTGCCGCCTACGGCGTGGTCGTGCTCATCTGGCAGAAGGGCTACGGGAGCGAGGCGCTGTTCGACACCCCGGCGATCGGGGCGGTGACCATCTGGATTCCCATGGCGGTCTTCGCCTTCCTCTTCGGGCTGTCCATGGACTACGAGGTGTTCATCCTCCACCGCATCCGTGAGACCCATCTCGAGCTGACCGCCAAGGGGGAGCATGACACCGTGATCCCCTCCGTCGTGACGGGCATCAGCCGCACCGGCCGGCTCGTCACCTCCGCGGCGCTCATCCTCTTCCTGGCCTTCATCGCACTGGCCAGCATCCCCATCACCGATGTGAAGGTGTTCGCCACCGCGTTGGCGGCGGGCATCATCATCGACGCCACCGTTGTCCGGGGCCTCCTCACCCCGGCTCTGGTCACCCTCCTCGGGCGGTCCAACTGGTGGTTCCCGCACTCCTTGGGCCGGTTGCTTGTTACTACCCCCGGACAGGCTTCCGGCCCGAGGTCAGACCCCGCCGACGATGTGGCGGAAGGTCATGAGGGCCAGGTGGCGGCGTTGGCCGACGCTGCCTCCTCGCCGAAGGCGGGCCCGCAGGGCCGCGCCTGACCGTGTGGGCCACCGCGCCTGAGCGCGGTGGCCTGCACGTGCTTTCTCACGCCTTCATCGGTATGCGCAAGGGTGGTTGTGCGGACGCCGGGCTCCAGATGGCGTCCGAGACCGGACGACTGCGAAGGGAACCGACAATGTCCACACAGAGGCCTAGTCACGACGTGGTGATCCTGGGGTCGGGAATCGCCGGATCCACCCTCGGCGCGGTACTGGCCCGCAGCGGAGCCAAGGTGCTGATCGTCGACGCGGGGAGCCATCCCCGGTTCGCGGTGGGGGAGTCGATGATCCCCCAGCTCGTCGCGTGGCTCCAGGTGCTCGCCGAGCGTTACGACGTGCCGGAGTTCGAGGCCCTGACCGACTCGACCACGATCAACGAGAAGGTGAGCAACACCTTCGGCCGCAAGCAGCACTTCGGGTTCATGCTGCACCGGCCGGGCCAGGAGCCCGACCCGACCGAAGCGCACCAGTTCGTCATTCCCGACGCGCTGACCTCCGCGAGCCACCTCTTCCGGCAGGACAGCGACGCCTACCTGTTGCGCGTCGCGGTCGGATACGGCTGTGAGACACGTCAGCAGTGGCGGGCGGAGAAGATCGACTTCAACGACGAGAGCGTCACGGTGACCGGCGCCGACGGGCAGGTGGTCAGGGCCCGCTACCTGGTGGACGCGAGCGGCTTCCGCTCCCCGCTGGCGGACCAGCTCGGCCTGCGCGAGGAGCCCGCCCGGTTCCAGCACCACTCGCGGTCCCTGTTCACGCACATGATCGGGGTGCGCCCCTTCGACGAGGTGCTGGACGTCCCCGAGCAGAGCCGGCCGCCCGTGCGGTGGCACAACGGCACCATGCACCACATCTTCGAGAGGGGCTGGTTCTGGATCATCCCCTTCGACAACCACGAACTCTCCCGCAACCCGTTGTGCAGCGTGGGCGTCACCCTCGACCCGCGGCTGTACCCGAAGCCGGAAGGGATCAGCGCGGAGGAGGAGTTCGCTCAGCTGCTGCACCGGTTCCCCGCGGTGGAGCGGCAATTCGACGGAGCCGCCAAGGTCCGCGAGTGGGTGTCCACCGGGCGGCTGCAGTACTCGTCCCACAAGACCGTGGGCCAACGGTGGTGTCTGATGTCGCACGCCGCGGGCTTCCTGGACCCCTTGTACTCGCGCGGCATGTCCAACACCTTCGAGATCATCCACGCCCTCGCCCCGCGCCTCCTCGCGGCACTCGCGGACGACGACTTCGACGAGGAGCGTTTCCGCTACGTCGAGGAGCTCGAACAGGGCCTGCTCGACTACAACGACACCCTCGTCAACTGCTCGTTCATCGCCTTCTCGCACTTCCGCCTCTGGGACGCGGTGTTCCGTGTCTGGGGGAGCGGCAACACGCCCGGCACCCTTCGGATCAACAACGCGCTGCGCAAGTTCCGCACCGACCGCGACGTGAGTGTCTTCGACGCCCTGGAGAAGGCACCCCACACCGGCCTCTGGTGGCCGGACAACGACCATTTCAAGGCACTGCTCGCCGGAACGGCCGAGGCCTGTGCGCAGTACGAGGCGAAGCTGATCGACGGCGACACGGCGGCGGACATCATTCTCCAACTCATCCAGGAATCCGAGGCGGTGCACGCCGGATTCGGCTGGAAGGACGCGAAACAGCGGTTCATCCACCCGGATCGGAGCCAGATAGAGGATTTCCTGCAATGGGCCGCGGCATCGCCGCTTCCGGAACTGAGCACCATCGGTCGGGAAAGCCTTGCGGCGCTACGCGCGGCGGGTACCGCACCGGCCTCCGTTTCTGTGGAGGGAGGCCGGTGAACGGCGTGACCTCTCATGAGGAACGGAGCGACCAGGAAGCCAACAAGGCTCTCGCGTGCCGCTGGTTCGAGGAGGGCTGGAGCCGGGGCAACCTGGACGTCGCCGACGGGATCTTCGCCCCCGAGTTCCTGCTGGGCGGCGAACGGGTCGGCCCCGATGGGCCCAAGCGAAGCGTACAGTCGCGGCGCGCCGCGTTCTCCGGGCTCACGGTCGACGTCGGACTGCAGGTGGCGGAGGGGCCTTGGGTGGCGAGTTGGTACACCACCCGCGGTACGCATGTGGGGAGGTTCGGCGGCGTGGAACCCACGGGGCGCGCGATCTGCTCCGAAGGCATCCAGCTGTGGCGGGTGGAGAACGGGCTGGTCGTCGAGGATCGGAACGTGTTCGATACGCGGCGGGTCATTTCGCAACTTCTCGCGCCGGACGGACAAGTTCCGCGTTCGGCCCATGATGTAACGGGCCGGCAGTAATAATGTTGTTCTCGTAGGCGAAAATGACCGCGTGTACCCGGTTGCGAAGGCTCAGCTTTTCCATTACTTTCTGGATATGGGACTTCACGGTGCTCTGGCTCAGCGTCAATTCCGTGGAAATCTCAGCATTGCTGTATCCGCGTGTCATGAGGCCGAACACCTCTATTTCCCTTTCCGTGAGCTGCTCGAGTGGAGAGTCCCCCGACTCCTGCTGGGCCCTGGGGATGAGCAGGGACCGGCCGGTGGCCATGATGCGGACTGCCGCGGTGAGCTCCTGAGTGCTGCTCCCACTGGACAGCAGGCCCTTCGCGCCGGCTTGCAGCACGTGGTCGGCCACCGCGTCCACGTCATCGACCAGGACGAGGACATTGGGCGGTGGGAGCGGCGAACGGGACCGGGAGAGCGCATTCATGCTGTTCAGGGCCTGCGCGGCGTCCTTGTGAGAGTTGATGATGACGACATCCGGTCGCTGCTCCCCGTACTGGGCGGCCGCGGTGTCGTCGTCCTGGGCGACCCCGGTCACCCGCATATCCGGGCGGCCGTCGAGAATGGTGTGCAGCCCCGTCAGTGAGATGGGGTGCGAATCGACGAGCAGGACGCTGATGCATGGCGAACCTGGCATTTATTCCCCCGGAGTTCATGGACGGTGCGGTCCTCGGCCAGAATAGCGTGGCCGATGTCGGTCGGATCCAGCTGGCTATTGTCCCAGATTGACGAGTCCGGTCCGAGTCGTCACGGACGCAGCGAAACTCCGGTTGAACGGGGTGACCGTCCTGAGTCGCCCTGAACCATCGGAGTTTCGATGTGCCGTCAGCCCGTCAGCCCGTCAGCCCGTCACCAGCTGCCTTTGGCTGACCGCGGATCCCGGCACGGCGGCGGGGAAACCCACCTGACCGGAGTCCCCGCCGTCGCCCGCCCTCGGAACCTCCTGGGCCTCACCGGGCCGGCGCACCCCGGGGATCACGGGACTTTGCGACACCCCTGCCGGGCCGCGGTCCGGGAGGGACCTGTCGATCTCCACGTCAGTTCTTGCGGCCGATCACCGCTGTCGTCAGCGCGGGCAGCCTGACGACCCGTTCGACGATGAAGCCCGCTTCCGTCATCCACGAGCCGCACTCGGCCGGCGAGAAGCCGGCGGCCTGTGCGGACTGCAGCATCATGATGAGACTGAGCATCAGAGGGTCCGCCTGCTGCCGCTCGTCATCGAGCATGGTGTCGTACACGATGACCACCCCGCCGTCCTGAACGGCGTCGTATGCCTTGCGCAGCAGCGTGGCACGCTGCTCCATCGGCCAGTCGTGCAGCACACCGCCGAGGATCACGACATCCGCGCGCGGCAGGTCGGCGGTGAAGAAGTCGGCACCTACGAACCGCAGCCGCTCCTCCACGCCGCGCTCGGCTACGAGCTGGTCGAAGTGCTCCGCCATCGAGGGGCGGTCCAGCACCGTGCCGGTGAGCCCGGGATGCGCCGCGGCGAGATGCGCCGCCAGATTGCCGCGCGCTCCACCCACGTCACTGAAGGTTGCATACCGCGACCAGTCGAAGACGTGTGCCAACTCCTCGGCCACGGCCCCGCTGAAGCTGTCCATCGCGGACAAGAACTGCCGCAGCCGGGCGCGGTCGTTGAAGATCTTCGTGAACGGGACCTCGCCGTCGGCGCCCTGGTTCCGGGCGGTGCCGTCGCGTAGCAGCCTGGTGAGCGAGCCCTGGTCGCTGCCCATGAGTTCGGTGGTCATCCGCAGGAAGCCTCCCACGTACCCCTCCCGGTCCGGCAGCAGATGGCGGAGCGTGCCGGGGCTGTTGCGATAGCCGTCGTCGGCCCGCACCAGGAGGCCGATGGCGGCCAGTGCGTCCAGGAAGTCCCGGCCGCCGCGGGGGTGCAGGCCCGTACGGTCGCACAACTCCTCGGCGCTGAGCGATCTGTCGCCCAGCACCGAGAAGACCTCCAGGTCCAAGGCCGCGGTCAGGAGCTTACTCCGGAAGAAGGACCAGCCGACGAACATCACGTCGAAGGGGTCCGTGACAGGTCCTGGCAGCGTCATGCTCGGCAACCTCATTCTCTTGATGTGGAACTGCTTTTGGTGCGATGGCTCTCCGCGGCAACCGGCCGGATTGCCGGAGCCGGAACGTGTGCGGCTCGCCGACCTATTCGGTTGCGCAGCCACCGCTCCACCGGACGCTCATAGAACTGGTACAGAAGGGCGCAAACGGCGAGAGTGATGGCGAGGGCGAGCAGTGCCCAGCCCGCATTCGACCAGCTGGGCTGGACAGGCCGTATGTAGAATTCGATAATGCTCTTTTTATCGAATACTGCCGACGAGATCTCGAAGAGCACGGTGAAATGCAGAAGGTAGAAGGCGTACGACCATTTACCGAGTGCCACCATCGGCCTCGCCCGCAGCCACGACGCACCGCCTGTGAGGTCCCGCTGGGCCACCGCGACGATCACGAGCGCGAACAGGGGAGCGGAGACCTGGCCGAGGGCGTCGTAGGCGACGGCCAGGCGCCAGGTCTCATCACGCAGCAGCCACAGGACGAAGAAGCCGGCGGCGAGCAGTGCGGTGGCCGACCGGACCCCGAGCGGTGAGCGCCAGCCCTTGCGGACCGCGGCCGCCGCGACCATGCCGAGGAGGAACTCCCAGACGCGGGCGATCGGGGAATAGGTGCCGAAGATCAGCCCGTCCATCCCGGTGAAGGCGGGGCGCGCCTGGGGCGGATAGGCCTCCCAGAGCCACACCTTGATGCCCCAGCCCACCATCAGGAGGACGACGGCCGCCCAGCCGAGCCAGCGCAGCGACCGGCGTACCGCGTACTTCGCCACGAAGGGGAAGATCGCGTAGAAGAACGCCTCGCAGGCGAGGGACCAGGTCACCGGGTTCGTGCTGCCCAGGATGTAGCTGGGAATCCACGCCTGGTACAGCAGGACGGCGGAGAGCGCCATCAGGGTCAGGGTGTTGGACTGGCCCGGCTGCGCGTCGGGAAGCTGCAGGAGCAGCGGGATCGCGACGCCGATGGCCAGCAGCGGCCAGATGCGGGCGAACCGGCGTCCGTAGAACGGGCCGACCCGGTCACGGGCCATGTAGGTCCACGTGAGGACGAAGCCGGAGAGCACGAAGAAGAACGTCACTCCGGAGGAACCCAGGGAGAACACGGCCTTGGTGCCGGGGAGCGGCAGCAGAGTACTGACGTGCGAGAGGAAGACGGCGAAGGCCGCGATCCAGCGCAGGCCGGTGAGGGAGTCCAGCCGGCCGGCCGGTCCGCCCCCGGGCGTGAGGGGTGCGAGGGGCGGGGATTCTCGTCTTTGAGCGGAGGAAGTCATGGCACTGGCACCAGCCATTTCAATGGGGGCGGGAATGGAGCGGGCGCGACGGCCTATCGGAGTCGAGCCAATCATGCGGCAGCATTTCATCATCGATCGATGAACCCTCGCTTAAGCCAAAATAAACCGGGTCCGTAATGCCTCTCAGACTTCCTGTCTGCTGGCCTGTTCTCCGGGTTGCGGCTAATCTGTTCCGGCGTATGCAGTTAATTGTCGAAGAGATTCGAGGAATATCATGCGGCGATTTCCGTACGGCACTGCCATGGTGACCGGGGCGTCGAGTGGGATCGGCGAGGGGTTCGCCCGCCTGCTCGCACAGGAGGGAGTGGACCTCGTCCTCGTCGCGAGGCGGGGCGATCTGCTCAAACAGCTCGCGAGCGAGCTCGAGTCCGCCCACGAGGTGAACGTGGAGGTGATGCAGCTCGACCTCATTGACGAGAGCCAGGTCACCGCTGCCGAGCAGCGGCTCGCCGACGTCGACCGGCCCGTGGAACTCTTGGTGAACAACGCCGGTTCGAGCGGCTCCGGGTACTTCGCGGAGCTGCCGGTGGAGCGTGAGCTGCACACCGCGGTACTCAACGCCATCGTGCCCCTGAGGCTGTCCCGCGCGTGCCTCCCCGGCATGATCGCCCGAGGCGCCGGGGGCATCGTGAACGTCTCCTCACTCGTCGCCGTGCTGCCGAAGCCGCGCTCCGCGACCTACGCCGCCTCCAAGGCCTTCCTGTCATCGCTGAGCGAGACCCTGGCCATGGAGGTCGCACGCCACGGTGTCCATGTCACCACCGTCCACACGGGTCTGACCCGCTCCGGATTCCATGAGGCGGCCGGCGTGCCGACCAGTGCGCTGCCCAACATCAAGTGGCTGACGTCCGATCAGGTGGCCCGGGCCGGCCTGGACGCGGTGGCGGTGGGGCGGACGTCCACCGTGCCAGGCCTGGCGTATCGGATCAGGCTCCCCCTGATGCGGGCCATGCCCCGGTCCGCGGTCAGGGCCATCACCCGACGCGTCCACGAGAGGTGACGGACATGACCGCACAGCGCTCCCTCTCACCCCGGCACCGGGTACGCAACAACGTCGTCATCCTCTTTCACCGCCTGGGGCTGCCCTTCGGCCCCCTGTACCTGCTCACCGTCCCCGGACGCCGGAGCGGTCTGCCCCGAACCACCCCGGTCGCCCCGGTGGTGGTCGACGGCACCCGCTACCTTCTGCAGGCGTACCCGGGGTCCGACTGGGTCAAGAACGCTCGTGCCGCGGGGTACGGGGTGCTCACCCGGGGGCGCCGGAAGCAGCGGGTGGAACTCGTCGAGCTTCCCGAGGAGGAACGGGGCCGGATTCTGCGCGAGTTCCCCGGCCACAACCCCAGGGGAGTCGGCGCCTTCGTGCGCAACGGGCTGGTCGACTCCGGCTCCCCGGAGCACTTCGAGGAGGCGGCGGCGCGCTGCCCCGTCTTCCGCGTCGCCCCGCGGGCCGATTGAGCCCGGGTCCGCCCGTGCGGACACCGGCCGTACGAGAGCACGTGAGCGGGCGGCTCCCACGGATTCGTGGGAGCCGCCCGCTTCGGCCGTGCGGTGCGACCGCGTCAGTGCGGCACGCCCATCTCGTCGTCGGTCGCCGCCGGCAACGGCACGCCGTGCACATCGACGCCGGTGATCAGATAGCGCAGTTCGTCCGGGCCCTCGTGGCGCAGCCAGTGAGCCATCCGCCTCAGGTCGTCAGGCATGGGGTAGACGAACCGGCAGCCGGGGTCGCGCAGTCCGAGGTGGTCCAGCACCACGGGGGTGTTCGTCACGGTGGCCAGCAGCTGCTTGCCCGCGTCTGCGGCGGTCTCCTCCCCGCGGTCGACCGCCTCGCAGAGCCTCACCATCTCGTCGAACAGCGCCTTGTAGCCGGGGGACCCGGGTACCGGAAGCCCCGGGTAGGCCGCCTCCTCCATCGCGCGGAGCACCCCGTCGTCTCCGGAGTCCGCAAAACGCTCGGTGAACCGGTCGAAGCGCAGATTGATCGGCACCTCGGCCGCGCACCAGATCCGGTAGACGGCGTTCCACAGGGAGTGGTCCTTGAAGGAGATGAACGAGCAGTTGACGAGCTCGTCGTTGTAGCGGATCAGTCCCTGCTGCAGCTCGTCGACGTACCGGAAGCGCTCCTCGTCGAAGTCGTCCTCCGCCAGCGCGTCGAGCAGCCGCCAAGCAAGGGAGTTGACCACCTCACCGGTGTTGGTGAGGCCGCGCGAATACAGCGGGTCGATGAAGCCGGCCGCGTGCGACATCAGGCACCATCGGTGTCCCACGGTCTTGTCGGAGGCGTACTGGATCCGGTCGGCCGACACCCACGGCCGTACGGTCTTGGCGTCCGCGAAGAGCCGCTCCACCGCGGGGAACCGTGCCGCGAAACTCCGGAACTCCTCCTCCGGGGTCACGTCGTGGTTCTTGGGGTACATGCGCTCGTCGAGCGTGAGACCGACACTGACCAGAGGATTCCTCGATCCTGGCGCATTGTTGAACGGGATCGACCAGAACCACCCGCGGTCGAAGAGGTGGTGCATGGTCCCTTCCACCCACGGAATGGGCGGCGCGTCCTCGGGCCCCACCCGCAGGCACTCGTCGGTCGGCCGAACCCCCAGCATGTGGGTGAACATGGAGCGGGAGTGGTGCTTGACCTTCTCCGGGGGCTTGCGCAGCCCGAGCTCCTTGGCGATCGGGGAGCGGAACCCGCTGGCGTCCACCAGATACCGGCCCTCGTAGCGCTCGCCACCCTTCCCGACCACGGCGACGTGATGCTCCTTCAGCTCCACGTCCTCGACGTGGAAGGCCTGGCGGACGTCGCAGCCGTAGCGGACTGCGGCGTGGAAGAGGTACGCGTCGGTGTCCTGGCGGAACAGGTGGCCGGTCTGCAGCACCTTCGACGGCGGGCTGAACTGGAGGAACTCGGCCGGGTCGGGCTCCTTGCCCTCCTCGTGCCGGATGAAGCCGAAGTGGCGCTTGGTTCCGGAGGTCGGGGCGATGTCGTCGTGGATGCCCTGGTAGGAGGTGAGCGACTCCAGCTCGGGAACACCGTAGCGCCGGGCGAGCAGCCGGAACACCTTCAGGGTGTAGAGCGTCGTCGACTCGCCGACGGCGAAGCGGGGGTGCGTTCCGCCGTCGAGGAGCAGGACGGAGACGCCTTGCTTCGCCAGGATGGCGCCCAGGGTCGCCCCGGCGATGCCGGAACCCAAAATGATCACGTCATGGCGGCGGGGCGGCGTGGCCGGCCGCAGGCCTGCGCGGTTGCCGGAGAGGTCTCCTGGCATGGTTGCTCCTCGTCGGGCTGGAGTGAGTGGGCGGCGCCTGAGTGCGCCGGAGCGGAACGGGGGGACGGCCGGGGTGGCGCGGAAGGCCGCGCCGCCCCGGCCGGAGTCCTGCGAGCCACACGGTGCAGGGGAGGCCGCCGGCCCGAGGAAGTGGGCCACCGGCACCCGGGCTGGGCTGTGTCAGCCACGGACTCCGTGCGCGGCGGCCGGACCGCCGGCACCACCGCGGAGTCCGGCCGGCGGGCCGCCCACGTCACCGCGGGCACCGGGCGGCGGCATGAATCCACGCATCTGGTTCTCGTTGGCGAGCTCCTGCATCTTGCTCCAGTCCGGGGCACCGCCCGAGACGATCTCGGACAGGCCGATGAAGAAGTTCTCCACGCCGCCGGGAGTCGCGATGACCAGCAACTCGCCAGGCTGGTCACCGACGTTGAGAAAACGGTGCGGCACTCCGCGCGGCCCGTAGATCACGGTGCCCGCGGTGATGGTCTCCGTGACCCCGCCGACCTCGAACTCGTAGGTGCCCTTGTTGACGAAGAACGCCTCGTCGGCGGTCTCGTGGACGTGCAGCGGCGGACCACTGCCCGGCTGGGTGGTGATCTGGTAGAAGCTGTACAGCCCGCCGGTGTCCTCCTTGCGCAACAGGAACCGGCCTTCCTCACCGAACCAGCAGACGGGCTCGACATCGTCCCGGTTGACAACTTTTCGTTCGGGCTTCGACAAGGTCATTCCTTTCGGTCGGGCCGTCCGCTGACGGACGGCAGTCGTTGGACAGGCAATCAGCGGCTGAAAAGGGGGTGATAAAGGAGGCGAAAAGCGTCATGGCCTGCGGGGCGGCCAGGCGATCAGGCCAGCGCCGTGCCGCCGTCCGCGACCAGGCAGCTGCCCGTGAGGTACGAGGCGCGCTGCGAGGCGAGGAACGCGATGATCTCGGCGATGTCCTCAGGGGTTCCGTTGCGCCGCAGTGCGGAGCGCTCGGCGGCGGCCCGGCGTGCTTCCTCGGGGATGTACTGGGCGAGTTCGGTGAGGATGAGATTGGGCTCCACCGCATTGACCCGCACACCGTGCGGGCCCACCTCCAGCGCCAAGGTGCGCACGGCGGCCTCCACGCCGGCCTTGGCCACGGACAGCGGCAGGAAGCGCGGCGCCGGTCGGCGGGCAAGAGCCGCCCCCACCGCCACCACGGAGCCTCCGCCCTGGGCGATCATGTCGGGAAGCACCGCGTGCGTGGTCAGGAACAGCGCCTTGAGCTGCTGCGTGACCACGTGCTCCAGGTCCTCCCACGCCAGTTCGGTCGCGGGAGCGATGCGTGCCTCGTGGGCGCCCAGACCGGCGGCGTTCAGCACCAGGACGTCGATCGCGCCCAGTTCGGCCTTCACGCGGGTGACCAGCGCGGCCACCTGGTCGGGATCGGTGATGTCGCCCTGGAGCGCCACCGCGTCGCCGCCGCGCTGCCGGATCGCTTCCACGACCTCCTGCGCCCGGTCGGCGCTCCTGTGATAGTTGACCGCGACCCGGGCGCCCCGGGCAGCCAGGATCCGGGCGGTGGTCGCGCCGATGCCCCGGCTTGCGCCGGTGACCAGGGCGACCTGGCCCGCGAACTCCGCGGCGGACGTGCTGTTCTCGCTCTCCTCGCGTGCAGGGTTCACCGGTTCTGCTCCTCAACTCGAAGACCTGAGTACTCGTCATACGGATGCGGGTACGGGCATGGGTACGGGCATGGGTACGGCTGTGGACGGGGCGTTCAGGCCCACGTCAGCCAGCAGCCGCCGAGCGCCGCACAGAACGCGAGGACGGAGAAGGCCGTACGCAGCCGGTTGGCACGTGCCCACCGGGCGCGCAGGGTGTGCCAGCCCTCAGGAATCTCTCCGGCCTCGGCCCACGCGTCGATATGCCGGTTCATCCGTACGTTGCGGAGTTCCGACACCAGGGCGACGCCCACCACCCCGGCCAGGGCGGTCGCGAAGGCAGCCTTCGCGCCGGCCCCCGGAGCCAGGAACGACAGCCCGATCCCGGTGGCCAGCGCCACCTTGTTGACGGTCGGCATCAGCGGGTCGAAGCCGGGGTCCAGCGCCCGGTGCACCTCGGACCAGGTCTGCCGTGGCAGGCCCGACAGCATGGGCACGATGGCGCGTTCCACCGCGATCAGCGCACCCGCCAGGACCCCGGTGCACAGGACGAAGACGGTGGCCAGAGCGGCGACCAGCATCGGGTGACCTCACCCCGCCCCGTGGCCGGGGACCGCGGCCGTCCGCAGGGGCGCCCGCTCCAGCCGGCCGTCCAGCATCAGCGAGTAGCTCTGGCCCTTGGCGACCTTGTCGAAGAACGCGTACATCATGACGTCGCGCACCCGGCACAGCGGCGCGCTGTGGGCGAGCCCCAGTGTGCCGATGCGCCACGAGGTCGTCACCATGTCGGCGGCCCGCGCCCGTCGGGCATGCTCGAACGCGCGAAGTGTCTCCGGCACGGCGTCCGGCTCCGCACGCCCCAGCATGTCGGCGAGCACCACACCGCTCTCGATGGCCTGGCCCGCGCCCTGGCTGAGATTGAGCGTCATCGGATGGGCGGCGTCGCCGATGACCACGACCCGGCCCTTGCTCCAGCCACCCCCCGGCGGCCGGTCGTGGATGCTCACGGGCAGGATCGCCTCCTCGTCGGTCGAGGCGATGATCCTGCCGATGGGCTCCGGCCAGTCGCGGTACGCGGTCGCCAGCGCCGCACCACGCGAGTTGTGCATGGTGTCGATCCCGGCGGTCGCGCGGTCACTGGTGATGGCGTCCCAGTAGACCTCGTCCTCGTTCAGCCGGCAGTACAGGAAGCGCAAGCCGCCCTTGCCCCACAGGTTGAAGAACGTGCCGGTGGGCACCAGCGACTCGCCGGGCAGCCGGGTGATGGCCTGCCAGGCCGTGTAGCCGGCGTACCGCGGCGGCGGTTCGAACCCGCCCCGCATCGCGGCGCGCACCGTGGAGCGCAGGCCGTCCGCACCGATCAGCACATCGCCCCGGACCGTGGACCCGTCCTCGAAGCGTGCGCTGACGCCGTCGGCGTCCTGGGTGTAACCGGTGAGCCGGCTGCCCAGCCGAATGCGGTGGTTGCCCACCGCCTCGGTGAGCACCGTGTGCAGATGGGAGCGGCGCAGGGCACAGGCCGGCGCGCCGGCCTGTGCCGTCGGACCGTCCAGGTGCCAGCGGGCCAGCCGCCGGCCGGAGTCGGAACGGAACTCGTGGAAGCGCATGCGCACCGAATCGGCGACGACGGCCTCGTCGAGACCGATCCTGCGCAGCGACAGGACGGCGTTGTGCCAGAGCATGAAGCCGCCGCCCGTCAGCAGCCGTCCCGGAGTGGGACGCGCCTCGAACACCTGCGCCTCGATGCCCTGTCGCAGCAGGCCTGCCGCGGTGGTGAGCCCGCCGATACCGGCACCGATCACCAGGGCCTTGCGGATGGTCGCCATGGTCGCGGTCCGCTCAGGTGTGGGACGGCACGCTGTGGACCCGGGCACGCAGATCGAAGATCCGCCGCTCGATGTCGCCGCCGCTCCAGTAGGGGAACATGGGCGCCGCCATCTCGCGGTGGGACGGGGCGTCCTCCCACGTGCGGAACGCCTCCTCGCTCTCCCACTCGGCGAGCAGAATGTAGCGGCCGGGCACCTCGGCGTCGCGCAGCAGCTCGTCACGGAGGTGTCCGGGGGTGCCCCGGACAACGGAGGTGACCTGGCGGTAGGCCTCCTCGAAGGCCTCCTGGTGCTGGTCCTCGACGCGGGCGGAAACCATGACGCGTACGGTCATGACGGATCACCTTTCAACGATGGGGTGGCTGACACGTACTGGACGAGTTCGAGCACGCGTTTTTGGGCGTTTTCACGGAACGGCTCCAGTCGGGCGCTGAGCCGCTCCCTCTCGGGGCCGTTCTGGAAGGCCTCCAGGGCGGCCTGGTCGATCCAGTCGGCCATGATCAGATGCGTACGGTGGTGGCGCGGATCCCGCAGCAGTGCCTGGGCTATGGAGCCCGGCAACCGCGCGGCATCCTCTGCCGTCTCCAGCCAGGTCGCGCGGAACTCGTCCTCGCAACCCTCCCGGACCGTCATTTCCAGCACGGTGCGCAGCACGGAGTACGGTCTCCTTCCCGTCAGATGCCTCCGTCGACATCGAGCGTGGCACCGGTGATGTAGCGGGCGGCGTGCGAGGCGAGGAACAGCACCACGTCGGCGATCTCCTCCGGTCGGCCGAGCCGGCCCAGCGAGATCATCTGCTCGTAACGAGCCTTCCCCTCGGCCGTGACGGCCTGCATCTGGTCCGTCTCGATCAGCCCGGAGGCGATGCAGTTGACGCGGATCCCCTGCGAGCCCAGCTCCTTGGCCAGGGCTCTGGTCAGCCCCATCACGCCTGCCTTGGACGCCACGTAGTGGGCGGCGCCCGGCATGCCGTGGTGGGCCACGGCAGAGCTGATGTTGACGATCGAGGCCGTCTCGGCGACGTACGGCAGCGATCCGCGGATCACGTTGTACATGCCGGTCAGATTGGTGTCGAGGACGCGGCGCCACTCGTCGGGGGCCAGGTCCCGCAGGGGGTGGTGGCTGATGACACCGGCGTTGTTCACGATGGCGTCGATGGCCCCGTACGTCGCGTGCGCGTCCGCGCTCAACCGGCCGGCCTGCTCGTGGTCGGTGATGTCGGTGCGCACGAGTGAGCCCCGCGCGCCCTGCTCGTCCAGTTCACGCCGCAGCGACTCGACCTGTTCGCTCTCGTTGACGTAACAGGTGGTCACCGCGGCGCCCTCTGCGGCCAGCGCGAGCACCGTGGCCCGTCCGATGCCCCGGGCGCCGCCGGTGACCAGGACGTGCTTGCCCTTGAGCCCGAAGCCGATGTCGCTCATCGCGCCACCGCTGCTCCGGCACCGGCGAGGGCAGCGGCCTCCACCCGCTCCTTGATGTGCGCCAGTTGGATCTTCGAGTTCTTGTTGATGCGCTCGGTCATGGCGGCGTCGTCGATCGGCGCCTCCGGCTTCATGTGGAACTCCTGCACCCAGCGCATCTCCACACCGGCGCCGGTCTCCCGGTACGACCAGTGGATGTTCATGAAGGCGAAGGGGCCGGTCTCGACGCGGTGCGCCTCGACGGTCCGGTTCGCGCGGTCCATGACGCGCTCGGAGACCCAGCTCCAGACCTTCCCGTCGACCTCCGGGTGGAGGGCGAGACGGAAGCGCACGGTGTCGCCGTGCCGGTCCAGGATCTCGGCGGATGCGTACTCGCTGAACAGGTCCGGCCAGCCGGCCACGTCATTGGTCATGTCCCACACCAGGTCGAACGGGGCGTCTACGACGATGTGGTTCTCGGTACGGGCCCCCGCCGGCTTCAGCGTCTCGTTGATCAGTGCGTGGACCTCCGGAAGGCGGGTGAGGCCTTCGGCGTCCAGCTCGATGTCGTAGCGGTTCTCGAACTCGGTGAGTACGTTGATCAGACCCAGCGAGTCCACCCCCAGGTCCTCGATGGTCACGGTCGGGTCGTCCGTCCGCAGCGTCTTCGCCGGAACCCCGGTGCAGCGCTCGACGGTGGTGAGGAAGTCCTCGTACGAGAGGGGCGGCACGGTCATGGACAGCGGTCCTTTCGATGTCGTGTGGTCAAGATCGGGTACGGGCGTCACGGGTTGACCGTCCGTACGACGAGAGCGGAGTTGAAGCCGCCGTAGCCGCGGGCGAGCACCAGAGCGGTGCGCAGCCGCGACACCCGGGGCTCCGACACGAGGTCGATCCGGTGGGCGGCATCCGCGATGACACCCGGCCCGGTGGGCGGGATCACCTGCTCGCGCAGGGCGAGCAGGGCGGTGACGACGTCGAGCGGCGCGCCGCCCGCGTACAGCCGTCCGTAACGCGCCTTGGGCGCTGTGACCGGCACCCCGCGCGGCCCGAACACCTCGGTGAGGCACCGCGCCTCCGCACGGTCCAGCTCGGGTGTGGCCGCCGCGTCGGCGAAGACCACGTCGATCTCCTCCGGCCCGACGCGCGCGTCGGCGAGGGCCAACTGGACGGCCCGGCGAAGCGCGGTGGGGGCGTCGCCGGCCGGGATGCCGGGCGCAGGGTCGAACGTTGCCGCGTAACCGGCGATCTCGCCGTACGGGGCGTCGGCGCCGCGCTCACGAGCGCTGTCCTCGTCCTCCAGCACGAGGATCGCGCCGCCCTCGCCGGGTACATGACCACCCGCGGCTTCGTCGAACGGCAGGTAGGCGCGCTCGGGGTCGCCACTGGTGCTCAACCGGCCGGAGGCGGTCTGGCAGGTCAGGGCGTACGGGCTCAGCGGCGCCTCGGTGCCGCCGGTGAGGATGACCTTGGCATCACCGTGGAGCAGGGCGCGGCGGGCCTGACCGATCGCGTCGAGACCGCCGGCCTGCTCGGCGATGGTGACTCCGCAGGGTCCCTTCATGCCGTGCCGGATGGAGAGCTGACCGGTCGTTGCGGCGTAGAACCAGGCGATCGACTGGTACGGACCGACATGCCGGGGGCCCTTCGACCAGAGGGCGGAGATCTCCCGCTGGCCGAAGGCGTTGCCCCCCGAGGAGGACGCCGTGATGACGCCGAGGTCGTACGGGGAGAACGCCTCCGGACGCACTCCGGCATCGGCCAGTGCCTCCTCGGCGGCCAGCAGCGCGAACTGGCTCCAGCGGTCGGTCTGCACGGCCAGCCGGGGATCGATACCGGGCAGGGTGCCGTCACCGCAGACCTCGCCGACTATCCGCACCGGGAAACCGTCGGTCTCGAAGTGCGTCACGGGGCCGAGCCCGCTGCGTCCTTCGAGCACCCCGTTCCAGAACGCCTTCGCGCCCAGGCCGCTCGGCGCCACCGCGGAGATGCCGGTGACCACCACACGGCGGGTGGCCGTCGCTGTATCAGACATTGCCCACCACCCGTCCGGGGGCGGTCAGGACCATCGCCGTCTGGAAGCCGCCGAAGCCGCTGCCGACGCTGAGTACGGTGTCGGTACGCTGTTCCCGTGCCGTCATCGGAACGTAGTCCAACCCCAGTTCGGGATCGGGGTGTTCGAGGTTGGCGGTCGGCGGGACGGTGTCCTCCTCGATGGCGAGGGCGCAGGCGGCGAGTTCCAGGGCGCCGATCGCGCCCAGGGAGTGGCCCACCATGGACTTGATCGAACTCACCGGCACGCGGTAGGCGTGCTCGCCGAGCGACGCCTTCAACGCGGCGGTCTCGTGCCGGTCGTTCTGCCGGGTACCCGACCCGTGGGCGTTGACGTAATCCACGGCCTCCGACGGCAACCGGGCGCGGTTCAGCGCCACTCGCACCGCCTCGGCCAGCTCCTTGCCGTCCGGGCGCAGCCCCGTCATGTGGAAGGCGTTGCTGCGCTGCGCGTATCCCGCGATCACGCAGTAGATCCTGGCGCCACGTCGGCGCGCGGTCTCCTCGTCCTCCAGGATCAGCACGGCCGCGCCTTCGCCGAGCACGAAACCGTCGCGGTGCCGGTCGAAGGGACGCGAGGCGTGCGCGGCGTCGCCGTTGTTGGGCGAGGTGGCCTTGATCGCGTCGAAACAGGCCACGGTGATCGGTGAGATGGGCGCGTCGGTCGCACCGGCCAACACGATGTCGGCCGACCCGTCCTCGATGAACTGGGCGCCCTGCGCCACGGAGTCGAGCCCCGAGGTGCAGCCCGTCGACACCACCCGGACCGGGCCCTGAGCCCCGGCCGTCCAGGCCACCTCGGCGGCGAGCGTCCCGGGCACCAGGGCCCCGTACAGGTGCGGATACGGGTCCGTGGCATCCACGACCCAACGGCTGCCGCCGTCGCTGACCCGGACGTACTGCTGCTCCAGGGTGACGGTGGAGCCCACCGCACTGCCGATCGAGACGCCGATGCGATGCGGCGGCACGTCGTCGGTCTCGACACCACTGTCCGCGAGGGCCTCCCGTGCGGCGACCACGGCGAACTGTGCGCACCGGTCCATGCGCAGGACCTCTTCGGAGCTCAGGCCGGCCGCGTCGGGGTCGAAGTCGCACTCAGCCGCGATCCTGGAGCGGTAGGCCGACGCGTCGAAATGCGAGATGGCACGCGTGGCCGTACGGCCGTCGGTCAGCAGCTTCCAGAACGCCTTGGTGCCGATGCCCCCGGGCGCCACCACTCCGACCCCGGTGACGACGGCCCTGCGGCCGCTCACGCCGACTCCTGGTCCGGAAGGGATTCGGTGTCCACATGCCCGAGCTCGGGACGCGGCGCGAGCGGGCCCAGCTGGAAGACCATGAAGGCGGGCTCCGCACCGTGGTTCTCCAGCCGGTGACGGACGTTGATCTTCAGGTGGAGTGCCTCACCCGCGGCGAGCGGGACCGGCTCCCCGTCGACCTTCGCCAGGATCTCCCCGCTGACGAGGTACAGGAACTCCTCGGAATACGGGTGGTAGTGCTCGGTGACGACCTCACCGGGCTCGAGGGTGAGCACCCCCATGAAGCCCGCGGTGGCGCCTGCGTTCGCCGGGCTGAGCAGTGTGCGCAGATCCCCGCCCCGGCGCCGGTTGGACTCGATGTCCTTCGCCGCGATCTTCGTCATTCCTTCGCTGGCCACGCCAGCCTCCTCTCGTTGTGCCGCACCGGTGGTGCGGTTCCCCCCAAACGGCGACGCCGCCGTCGCCGGAGCGCGTGAGCGGCGAGCCGCCTCAGTCCTCCGCGCGCCAGGTGTAGAACTCGCGGGCCATGGCGTCCTGCGGGCCGCGCCAGGTCTGGGGCTCGTATGCGGCGATGTACGGGCTCAACTTGTCGCTGACATCGGTGAAGAGCTCATGGCCCTTCAACTCGCCGATCGATCCGCGCACGTCCTCGTCGGACGCAATGTAATGCAGGTAGAGATCGTGGAATCGGAACAGCCTGCGTTCCTTCACGCCGATCAGGTGAGGAAGCTCGCCGGCATCGGATTCGGCGAAGATCTGCTTCACGTCAGCTGCGGCGGTCGGCTTCATGCGAGCCACGATAAGAGTGCTGCGCATTCACTTTCCTCCCGTTCCAGGTTTGGTCGCTCGGCGAGCGGCAAAATCAGAATCACCCGGTGGGGTAAAGCGCTGATGAGGGCAGGGAAAATTCACCCGGAAAAGGTGGCCGACAGGTGCGGCGTCGGGCGTAGCGCGGGCCGTCACGGGTGGCGGCAGCCGGGGGGCTGCGGGCTCCCGGCTCTCCCAGATTGCCCAGTCGGCGCTGCCGAATAGCTTGGACCAGCGGAGACTGTACGTCCTTGACCAGGGCTTGAGTGGCTGAGCGCCCTGCTCCGGTGCAGGCGCTTCGGCCGAAAGTACGCCCCGTCTCGTCCTTTGGGCCGTAGGCGGTGCCAACGTCGCCTCGTTAAGGTCGGGTACCTGCACTGCCCCGTTCCTGACGCCTGAAGTTTCTTCATCGAGGGGCCAGCGCAGTCTTTTCTAGGGGGTTCACGTGGACAGCTTGATCGTTGCTGAAACTGAGGAGAGGGACGCCGCAGCCGTGGAGGCGCGTGTGCTCCGTGAAGTGTGCGGACGTTATCCGACCGGCGTTGCGGTGATTACCTGTCAGGGCAGTGAAGAGGGGCCGGTCGGGATCACGGTGAATTCGTTCACCTCGGTTTCTCTCGACCCCGCCCTGGTGCTCTTCTGCGTTCACAGGGAATCGAGGGCGCTCGCGGCCGTTCAAGCCTCCGGAGCCTTCGCCGTCAACATCCTGGCCTCGGACCAGGCCGCCCTGTGCCGCGCCTTCGCCCGACGCGACACCGCCGACTTCGGCGAACTGCCCCACGGCCCCGGCGCGACCGGCTCCCCGGTCCTCGTCGACGCGCTGGCCTTCCTCGACTGCCGGCTGCACACCACGTTCCCGGGAGGGGATCACATGATCGTCATCGGTGAGGTCGTCGACCTCGGCCTGCTCCGCGAGGACCAGCCGCTGACGTTCTTCCGCAGCGCCCACCCGCGGCTGGAGGTCCTGGCGTGACCGTCACCATCGATAGGCACCCGGCCTACGACGTGCAGGACATCACCCCGCGCAGGGTTGCCCTGCGACTGCTCGGTCCACTGGAAGTCATGGTGGACTCCGTCGAAATACCGCTGCCGCAGCGCAAGTTGCGGCAGCTGCTGGCCACGCTCCTGATCAGGCCCAACGCGACGGTGTCCAATGAGGCACTCATCCGCGAGTTGTGGGGCGACCAGCCGCCGGCCACCGCGCTCGCCGCGTTGCGGGTGTACGTCTCGCAACTGCGCAAGTTCCTGATCCGGTACGACCTCGACGGCCGCTGGTGCACACTGCGCACCCGGGCGCCCGGCTATCAACTCCAGGTCAACGACGGCATCCTCGACACCGTGTGCTTCGACCGGCTGTGCGCGCTGGCCGCGGATTCGGCCGAGTCCGGCCATCAGGAACTGGCATCGAAGCAGTACCGCGAGGCGCTGGCGCTCCGCCGCGGCCCGACCCTGGGGGGCCTGCGGGAAAGCACCGCGCTCTCGGGCACCGCCCTGCAGTACGACGAAGCATGGATGACCGCACTCAAGCGGCGCATCGACCTGGATCTGCAGCTCGGCCGTCACCTCGAACTGGTCGGTGAGCTCAGCCGGCTGGTGGCCGAGAACCCCCTCAGCGAAGGGTTCTGCGCCCGGCTCATGGTGGTCCTGCACCGCAGTGGACGCAGCGGCGACGCACTCGCCTCCTACCGTCGCACCCGAGAGCAGCTCATCGAGGAACTCGGCATCGAACCCGGGCTGGAACTGCGCATGGCCCACCAGACCGTGCTCGCCGACGACACGGTGTTCCACATGCCCACACGGGTCTCGGCTTGAGTGGCCGAGGCCGCGGAGACATGACAACACAGCTGCTTTATCAGGCTTTTTTCTCGACCGGACAGAATACTTCCATGCGTTTGTCCATGAGTCGCCTGCTGCGCCTGTGCGCGAATGTACTGATTGCCTACGGTGAGATGTACTACTGCCTCCCCTACCCGGACGTGGGAGAACCCGCACCGGGGCATCCCGAAAGTATGGTCAGGAACCAGCCGTTCACGGAAATGGAAAAGGCTCTCGACCGTCAACTGGAAGGCCTGTAAGAGTCTCAGGCCGTCGTCTCCCGGAGCTTCGCGTCGCCCGGCCCGGAAGGTTCCTGGGGACTTTCCTGCCGGATCGGGAGAGGCGCCACGGCCGTGATGACGAGCAGGATGAAGGCGACCAGGGCGGTGGAGGTGCGCATCCGGTTGAACAGGTCCCAGCGGTGCAGGATCTCGACGGCGTCGGCCGGCGGCGAGGTGACCGCCCACACCTTGATCTGGCCGTTGATCGGCACGTTCCCGAAGCGGGTGATCAGGAAGGAGGCCCCGGCCAGCAGGGTCGCGCCCGCGCTGAGCAGCCGATCCCGGCCACGTGTCTGCACGGCCAGTGCCAGCGAGCTGGCGGCGGCCGCCCCCATCGCGGTCAGCATCACCGGCGAGTTCATCTTCATCAGTTGGGCATGGAAGGAAAGCCGCATTTCCAACGGAACCTCCCAGAAGGTCGGCCCGAGGTTGACCGCTCCATATCCGAATGCACCGGCGAGGAGGCCGGTAGTACTGACAGCGATGCCCTTCGTTACGCGAACACGCACATTGTCTCCCGCAGTTGAGTAGTAAGAGCTGTGCCGCACAGTCGTCACAAGGGCGAGGATATCCACGGTAGTGGCAGCGCCTCCGGTGGGCGTACCCGCTTGGCGCAAACGGTGCGGTCGGCCCCACCGGAACCGGCCCGGCTCGGACCCAAGCATCCATACGATTCCGGCCTGGCGTGGCCCGGCTCAGCTCCTTTCTTCCCGATGCGCGGCGGAACCGCTGCGGACCGCGAATACGCATGCCCGTTCCGGGTGGAGCCGACGGAGTTCCGGAGCGGTGGGGCCGCTGCGGAGCATGAAGGCCGTCCGCTCCCCGCGCGGTGCGGGGCGCAGGAACACAGCACAAGAGAAACCACCTGGAGGTCACATGCCACTCGGAGCGCGGTCCGACCCGGGCACCGCAACGATCGCCCCACCAGAAGGCATCCGCCATCCGGTACTCGCCCTCCTCGTCATCGCCGCGGCGGAGCTGATGGTGGTGCTCGACGCCACCATCGTGAACATCGCCCTGCCGAGCATCCAGGGCGGGCTGAAGATGTCCGCGGACAACCTGGCCTGGGTGGTCAACGCCTACGCGGTCACGTTCGGCGGACTGATGCTCCTCGGCGGCAGGGCCGGCGATCTGTTCGGCCGCCGGCGCGTGTTCAGGTTCGGCATCGTCGTCTTCGTACTGGCCTCAGTGCTCGGCGGCCTGGCCCCCAATTCGGAAGTCCTCATCTGCGCGCGGGTGCTTCAGGGCGTGGGCGCCGCCGTCGCGGCGCCCACCGCGCTCGCGCTGATCGCCACGAACTTCCCCGAGGGCAAGGAGCGCAACCGCGCCATGGGCACCTATGCCGCCATGGCCGGTGTCGGGTCGACCGTTGGCCTGATCCTGGGCGGTGTCCTCACCGAATACCTCGACTGGCGCTGGGTGTTGTTGGTGAACATACCCATCGGCGTCGGCGTGCTGGCCGGAACCACCGTGCTCGGCGAGGCCGACCGCTCCGACGGGGAGCTCGACGTCAGGGGAGCGGCAGCCGGAACCGCCGGCCTGCTGTGCCTGGTGTACGCGGTCATGCGCGGCGGACAGGAGGGCTGGGCCGACACGATGACACTCGCCTGCTTCGGCACCGCCGCGGTGCTCCTCGTCCTGTTCCTGCTGCGGCAGTCCCGTATCGAGCACCCCATGCTTCCCCTGCGCGTCCTCAAGGACCGCAGCCGTGCGGGCACTTACGCGGTTCTGTTCCTCGTGGGCCTCGGCATGTTCGCCACGTTCTATTTCCTCACCCTCTACATGCAGCACGTCCTCGAGTACGGCGCGGTGCGGACCGGGCTCGCCTACCTGCCGTTCAGCGCCGGCATCGGCATGATGGCCGCGATCGGCTCGAAGCTCGTGGTCAAGCTGCCGCCGCGGCTGGTGGCCGGACCCGGACTGGTGGTCGCCGCGGCCGGAATGCTCTGGCTGAGCAGGCTGACACCGCACTCCTCCTACCCGGGCACACTGATGCCCGCCATGTTCGTCACCGCCGCCGGACTCGGCTGCTCCTTCGTGCCGCTGACGCTCGGCGCGGTGCGCGGTGTCGACGAGAACGACGTGGGCAGCGCGTCGGGACTGCTCAACACCGCCCAGCAGATCGGCGGAGCGCTCGGCCTGGCCACCCTCACCGTGCTGTCGACCTCGTTCGCGGACAACCACCTGCCGCGCGCCGACGAGGCCTATTTCGCGGGTCTGCGCACGCACGATGCCAACCTCGTGGTTCAGGCCCAGGAGGCCATGGCCTACGGCTACAGCAGAGCTTTCCTCGGCGGGGCGCTGGTGTTCGCGACGGCCGCGTTCATCGTGGCCGTGGTCATCAACACAGGCGGGCAGGAGACGTCTTCGAGCCCGCGAGACTGAGTGGCGGCGGTCGGGCGTTCTTCGGGCGAGGTACGTCACCGGCCCCCATGGCAGCTCACTCCCGGCGTGCCCGACGAGCTCGAAGCGGGACCGCGACGGGCGGCCTGTGAACGGATCCCGGCCCGCTCGGCGGCCTCGACCTGGTTTCGCATCAGCGCGAGGAGCGGCGAGACGATCATGGTGGGGGAGTCCGTCATGCCCCCCGTGGGAGTCAGTCATGCCCGCATGCAACCTGATGCCACCGACAACTCGCGAACCGCGTACCGAACCTGTGGATAACTTTGGGGCCGAGTTATCCACAGGTTTTTGGGGGGTCTGGCGGAGATCACCGGCCTGCGGGACTGTCGGGCCATGACACAGCACATCGAATCGCCCCGGTCCGAGAACGATCCCAAGGTCACCCTGCGCAGCCCGGCCGACCTGGCCGACGCCCTGCCGTACCTGATGGGATTTCACCCCAGCGACTCCGTCGTCATGGTCGCCCTGCACGGCGACCACGGCCGCTTCGGCGGCCGGCTGCGCCTGGGCATTCCCGAGGATTCCGCGGAATGGCCCGAGGTCGCCTCGCAGCTCGCGGACTGTCTGGTGCGAGGCAGTGAGCAGCGCGGCGACCGGGCCGCCTCGATCGTCCTGTTCCTGTGCCAGGACCCGTCCGCGACCGAGCGGCCGGCCCAGGTCATGGAGCGCCTGCGGCCGCTGGCACAGCGGCTGCGCACGGCCTGCGGCGCCCTGGACGTGCCGGTCGTCGAGGCACTGTGCGTCTCGGCGGGCCGCTGGTGGTCCTACTGCTGCCCCGGCACCGACTGCTGTCCTGCCGACGGCTTCACCATCGCGACCTCGGGCGACTCCGTGATGGCCGCGGCCGCCGCGTACGCCGGCATCAACGTGCGCGGCTCGCTGCGCGAGATGGAGGCACGGCTCGTCCCGCCGGCCACCGAGCGGACCTCCGGGCAGGCCCGGGCGCTCGACATGGCCTGCGCCGAACTCGTCCCGCGGATCCTGGACGTGGGCGACTGCGAGGCGGTGCGGCACCGGACGCTGACCCTGGTCGGCGCGGCGCTCGAACGCTTCCGCGCCACCCCGGCGGACGGGGACACGCAGCGCAGCGACCAGCGCGACGACGCGCTGCTCGGCGACGACGAGGCCGCCGAGATCATCCTCGGCCTCCAGGACCGCGCCGCGCGGGACCGGGCGGCGGAGTGGATGGAGCCGCCGCACACCGACCCCGCCCTGCGCCTGTGGCGGGCCCTCGCCCGGCGGTGCGTCGGACCGTACGAGGACCATGCCGCCGCCCCGCTGACGCTGGCCGGCTGGGTCGCCTGGGCGTCCGGGGACGAACCGGAAGCGCGCGTCGCGCTCGGCCGCGCGCTCGACCTCGATCCCGGCTACACCTTCGCCCGGCTGCTCCATCACTCGGTGAACGAGGGGCTCGACCCCGAGCCGCTGCGCCAGTGCCTGCGCCAGGAGCGGCGGCAGCGGGTGATCGACGCGTCTAAAGCTCGCCGCGGACCAGTCGGATCAGCCGGTCGAGGACCCGGCCGCCGCTCACCCGGAGACCGTCGTGCTCGTACTCGTCGGTGACCCAGGTGCGCAGACCGCGCACCGCGCGCGCGGTGGCCAGCGAATCGGCGGTCTCGACGTACATGTCGTCGTGGTAGACCGCCGCCGCCACCGGTACCTCGTTCCGGGCCAGTTGAGCCGGGTCGTACAGGTCCGGCCAGCCCTCGCGCAGCGCCAGCCGGTTCGCCGCGTCGCGGAGCGGGACGAGTGCTGGGTCGCCGGTGAACATCCAGGGGTAGATCATCTCGCCGGTGAACAGCACCGGGCCCTCGCCCGCCAGCGCCTTGTCCACATCGAACTGGGGGAACTCCAGATGCGCGGCCTGCGCCGCCCAGCCGGTGCCCGCGGCGGACACCGAGCGCTGTCCGTAGATCGACTCGTGGAGCACGGCGTACAGCGGATTGGCCGCGAACGACAGATGACCCTGCGCCTCGGTCAGGAAGCCGTCCGAGAGCACCGGGCCGTCGGTGCCGGGCAGGAAGGCGTCCTCCAACAGATAGTGCAGGGTGTGCGAGCCGGTACCCGTGCCGAGCATCAGACCCAGCGACTGGAACGCCTCCGCGGTGAACCGGCCGCCGTCCGGCAGCGTCACGTCGTGGTCGCGCAGATGACGGGCGACGGAGCGCGCGGTCTCCACGTCCCCGGGATAGCGGTCGTAGTGCTCGGTGTTCTTGCGCTCCACCCGGGGGAACGCCGAGCGGTAGACGTCGCGGGCGCTGCTGCGCAGCCCCGGCAGGCCGCCGGTGACGAACACCTCCCGCAGACCGTCGGGGGCCAGCGACAGATAGGTCAGCGCGCAGAAGCCGCCGAAGCTCTGCCCCAGCAGGCTCCACCGCCCCTCGGCGCCGAGCAGTTCACGGCGGATCAGTTCGCAGTCCCGCACGATGGAGTCGGCCCGGAAGTGCGAGAGATACTCCGCCTGCGCGGTGCCGTCGCCGCGCGCGGGCAGCGTCTGCCGGTTGGCGGGGGTGGACCGGCCGGTGCCGCGCTGGTCGAGCAGCAGGACCCGGTAGTCGTCCAGGGCCCGGGTCAGCCAGCCGTCCCGGCCGAGCGGGCGCGGGGAGCGTCCGCCGGGACCGCCCTGCAGGAACAGCAGCCACGGCAGCGGTTCGCCCTCCCGGCCCGCGGCCACGACTTCACGGGCGTACACCTGGATCCGCTCCCCGGTGGGGGCCGCGTGGTCGAGCGGTACGTCGAAAGCGTGGTCGGTCACAACGGTGCCGGGCTGGCGGTACACGGCCATGGCGTCTCTTTCCGGTGGTGCGGGCGGATACCGGGGATGCGCTCCCTGTCCAGGAACGGTAGACGGGCCGTGACCCGGGTGCCCACCCGGCCGTTCACCGGGATGTGAACCCGCCGCCGACCGCCCCGACCGTTCCCGCTCCCACCGCCCTGACCAGGCCCGCTTCCGGCCCGCAGCCCGTGCACACCTCGGTGATCTGTGTCGCCGCCCCTTCGCTCGTCGTCTCCGCAGAGGACGGACAGCTGAGAGGGCAGGGGCTCGACGGTTTCTATCAGGAGGGCCGGCGGGTGCTGGCGCGCTGCGAGGTGCGGCTCGCGGGAGCCGAGCCGATCCCCGTGCTGGGCACGCTGCTCAGCGCGGACCGGGCCCGGTTCGTGGCGGTGGTCAGGACTCCGGGTGACACCGGTCCCGATCCGGCGGTCACGGTGGAACGGCTGCGGGACGCCGACGGCACCGAGCGCATCACGGTGCTCAACACCGGGCCGGCCGTGCTCCGGCTGCCGCTCGAAGTGGCGCTGGGCACCGACCTCGCCGAACTCGGAGCGGCCGCCGCGGGGCGGGCGGGGCCCGATCTGCCGGCCAGCGTCTGTGACGCGGGGCTGCGCTGGTCGCATGCCGGTATCGGCGTCAGGGTCACCGCGCGGCCGGCCCCCGCCGGGGTGCTGGCTTCGGCCGGTGTGCTGCGCTGGGAGCTGGCGGTGCCGCCCGGCGCCGGGCGGACCATCGAGCTGCGGGTGTCCCGGGAATCCGCGGCACACGGGTCCGCCGTCTCCGCGCCCGTACGGGGTGACCGGGCGCCCGTGCCCTGGTCCGCCGCGGAGCTGTCCGGCGACGACGCCAGGGGCGAGGAGCTGCTGCGGGGCAGCCTGGACGGTCTGCGGGCGCTGCTGCTGCGCGACCCCGCGCGGCTCGCCGACGTCCATGTGGCGGCGGGCGCCCCCTGGCGGATGGGGCTGGCGCCCGCCGACGCGCTGTGGGCGGCCAGGATGCTGCTGCCGCTCGGCACCCGGCTGGCCGCCGGCACCCTGCGCACCCTCGCGCGGCTCCAGGATCAGGACAGCGGCCGGATCCCGGGTGCGCTGCGGCACGCGGGACCGCATCTGCCGCCCACCTGCTCCGGGGTCGAGGCCACGCTGCTGTTCGTCACCGTCCTGGCGGAAGCCCGGCGCTGGGGGATGCCGCAGCGGGAGGCCGAGCTGCTGCTGCCCGCGGCCGAGCGCTGCCTCGGCTGGCTGCGCACGGTCGCGGAGGCGGCGGGCTATGTGCCGGATCCCGCCCCCGGCGGCCCGTTCCGCTGCGAGGTGCAGGCCCACGCCCACCGGGCCGCGCTGCACGGCGCCGACCTCCTCGACGCCCACGGCCGCCCCGGAGCCGCCGCGTGGCGCGAGTACGCGGCCGAGCTGCGCGGGCGGTTCCAGGAGGACTTCTGGGTCGACGACCTCGGCGGCGGCCGGCCCGCCGCGGCGCTCACCCCCGGCGGCAGGCAGGTGATCCATCTCGGCTCGGCCGCGGTCCATCTGCTCGACACCGGGCTGCTCGGGGGCGGCACGCTCGCCGAGGGGCTGCTCGGCAAGGCACGGACCGGGCAATTGGCGCGGCTGCTCGGAGCCCCGGACCTCGACTCCGGATGGGGTCTGCGGACGCTCTCGGCCAGGGCGCCCGGCCACAGTCCGTTCGGCCACCGGGGTGGTGCGGTGCGGGTCCATGAGAGCGCCCTCGCCGTATCGGGGCTGGCCGCCGCCGGATACGAGAAGGAGGCCGGTGCCCTCCTGCGCGGCGTCCTGGACGCGGCCGGGACCTTCGGACGGCAGCTGCCCGAGATGTACGTGGGCGAACAGCGCGCCGCCGACCGGACACCGCTGCCGCACCCCACCGCCTGCCGCCCGTCCGCCGTCGCCGCCGCGGGCGCCGTCCATCTGCTGACCTCGCTCGCGGGGGTACGCCCCGACGCTCCGGGAGGCGTCGTCGCGGTGCGCCCGATGAGTACCGCCCCGCTGGGCGCGGTGCGCTTCTCGGGGCTGCGGGTGGACGAGCAGCCGTTCGCGGTGCGGGTCAGCAGGCTCGGCATGGCGATGGTCGAGGAGGCCGCCCCCGCCCTCCAGCTCGGCGCGTGAGCGGCGACGCGGCCCGCAGGCGACGCGGCCCGCAGGCGACCCGGCCCGCAGGCGACCCGGCCCGCAGGCGACCCGGTGCGCCCGTCGGCGTGTCGTCCACGGGCAGCACCCCGGCACCCACGCACCTCCGGCACCCCTGTGGCCTGTGGGGCGGGCCGTGGCGGGGGAGGCAGGGTGAAACAAGGGCGGGCGCAGGGGGCCATCCTGCTGTTTATCGTCAGGCAGACGACTATGATCGCGCCATGTCGCCCTACGACCCGTCGGCCTTTCCACCCTTCGCCGTCACCGTCGACCTGGTCGTGCTCACGGTGCGGCACCACGCCCTGTGCGCGCTCGCTGTCCGCCGGGGCGAGCCGCCCTACCAAGGGCGCTGGGCGCTGCCCGGCGGGTTCGTCAGAGCGGACGAGGACCTGTCCCAGGCCGCGGCACGCGAACTCGCCGAGGAGACCGGCCTGCGCGCCCAGAGCGGCGCTCATCTCGAACAGCTGGCCACGTACGGCGACCCGCACCGCGACCCCCGGATGCGGGTCGTCAGCGTCGCCCATCTCGTCCTGGCGCCCGATCTGCCCGCCCCCCGCGCGGGCGGCGACGCGCGCAGCGCCCGCTGGGCCCCGGTCGGCTCGCTGCTGGAGCAGGACGGCTTCGACACGGCGGGCGAGGCCGCTCCGCTGGCCTTCGACCATGCGCGGATCCTGGCCGACGGGGTCGAGCGTGCCAGGTCGAAGATCGAGTACTCCTCCCTGGCAACCGCCTTCTGTCCGCCCGAGTTCACCGTCGGTGAGCTGCGGCGGGTGTACGAGGCGGTGTGGGGTGTGGCCCTCGATCCCCGCAACTTCCACCGCAAGGTGACGGGCACCGTCGGATTCCTCGTACCGACCGGCGGTACGACGACCCGTCAGGGCGGCCGCCCCGCCCAGCTGTTCCAGGCCGGAGGGGCTGCTCTGCTCAATCCGCCCATGTTGCGACCAGAGGTCTGATTTCGGGCGTTATGGTGCAAGGGTGATCCAGGCCATCGGATTGACCAGCATGCCCCGCCGTAACGGTCCGCCCGCGGTCGACGACCTCACCTTCGAGGTCCGCCCCGGGCAGGTCACCGGCCTGCTCGGCGCGCCGGGCGCGGGGAAATCGACCACGCTGCGCCTGATGCTCGAACTCGAGGCGGGCCGCGGCGTCACCCTCTTCAACGGCACCCCCCTGCACGGAGTCCGGCACCCGAGCCGCGAGGTCGGCATCCTCCTCGGCGATGTGCCGGGGCACCCCGGCCGCACCGCGCGGAACCATCTCCGTATGCTCACCGCCGCCCTCGGCGTGCCGGCGGAGCGGGCCGACGAAGTCCTCGACGTCGTCGGCCTCACCGGCCTCGCGGACCAGCGGCTGAGCACCTACTCGCTCGGCATGGACCGGCGGCTCGGCCTCGGCGCGGCGCTCCTCGCCGAACCGCGGACCCTCTTCCTGGACGAACCGTCGTTCGGTCTGACGCCCCGTGAAGCCGCCTGGGTGCATGCGCTGCTGCGGGCCTACGCGGCCGACGGCGGAGCCGTCCTGGTCACCGGGCGCGATGCCAAGGCGATGGCCAGGACGTCCGACCGGGTCGTCACGATCGACGGCGGCCGCCTGGTGGCGGACCAGTCCGCCGAGGAGTTCACCCGCACCCGGCTGCGCCCGCATGTGGCCGTCCACTCCCCGCACGCCCAGCGGCTCGCCGGGGTACTGACCGACGGCGGCGCCGAGATCGCCGCGGCGACCGGCAGCCGTCTGGTGATCTACGGCACCACCTCCGCGCACATCGGGGAGATCGCCTACCGGAACGGAATCCTGCTCCACCGGCTGGCCGACGAGGTCGCCGACCTCGGCCCGGTCGCCCCGCTGAGCCGCGCCGACGGCCGCGAGCCCGCCGCGGCCTCCCCGGCGGACCCGGCCGCGCCGCCCCCGGGGAAACCCGCCGAGCCCGCCACCCCCGCCCGGATCCCCGCTCGGCCCAGAGCGGCCGTCGCGCCGGCCACCCCCGCTCAGCCGCTCCGGTACGAACTGCGCCGGCTCGGCGGAATCCGCACCCCGTGGTGGATCGCCGCGCTGTCCCTGCTCGCCTCGGTGGCCGGCGCCCTGGTCCTCTCGCGCACCGGGGAGGCCTCGGCGCTGTCGATGATGTCCGGCTGGGTGCGTCAACTTCCGCTGCCCCCCGCCGCGATGGGCGCCGGTCTGCTGGGCGCGCTCGCCTACGGGCAGGAGTTCCGCTTTCCGGCACTGGCGCCCGCCCAGGTACCGGTGCCCCGGCGGCTGCGGCTGCTCGTCGCCAAAATGCTGGTGAGCGGTGCGGCCGCACTGCTGATCGCGGCCGCGGCCGCGGTGCTCGACACCGTCGTGCTCCGCGCGATCCTCGGTCCCGGCGCGGTTCCGCTGCCCACCGACCGGCCCACGCAGGCGGCCGGCTGGGCCGCGCTGGCCGTGGGCTGCGCCTGGGCCGGGCTGCTGGCCGCCGGACTCTTCCGCACCACCGCGCTGGGTGTGACGGCGGTGCTGGCGGTCCCGCTCGTCGTGGCACCCGCGGTGGGACTGGCGGTCCGCAGCCGCGCGGGAAGCCATCTGATCGACGCGGCAGGGGCGCTGCTCAGCGTCGTCGGCGGCTGGCCCGGAGGCGTCGGCAGCACCGCGGCCGGCGTCACCGGGAGGGCCGTCCAACCGGTCGGCTGTGCCTTCGTGTTGTCGCTCACCGTGCTGCTCTGCGCCCACCTCGCAACGGTGTTGCGGGGTCGCCGACGTTGACGCCGCCCAACTCGCGGTCGGATAAACGGAACTGTCTCTCTGGCCTGTCATGCAGGGCGTTTCGTTCCGATAAAGCGTCAATTATCAGGTGATGAGTGCTCACCCTTTCGTGTGCTTTTCAGCAAAGCCCTCAAGGCCCGCCGTGGCATCGCCGACAAAGGATGCGTGAGTACCCTTGCGCACACCCTGATGACCACGGCTCGTTCCGCCGACTCCAGCATCGTCGGCCCGGCCGAGCTCGACCGCTACTCGTATGCCGACGCCTCAGGTGTCGACCGCCCCGGCCTTCCCTCCTGGGACGGCGCCGACTCGGACATGGGCCGCGTCGGCCGCCGGGCCCGCGGCAGCCGTGGCCGCGGGCTGCACGGCCAACTCGTCCAGCAGCTCGGACAGATGATCGTCTCCGGCGACCTGGGCGCCGACCGGCCGCTCGTCCCGGAGGAGATCGGCCAGCGTTTCGAGGTCTCCCGCACCGTGGTGCGCGAGTCCCTGCGCGTCCTCGAGGCCAAGGGCCTCGTCAGCGCCAGGCCGAACGTCGGCACCCGGGTCCGCCCGGTCGCCGACTGGAATCTGCTGGACCCCGACATCATCGAATGGCGGGCCTTCGGCCCGCAGCGTGACGACCAGCGCCGCGAACTGTTCGAGCTGCGCTGGACCATCGAGCCGCTCGCCGCACGGCTCGCCGCCGGACACGGCCGCGAGGACGTCCAGCAGCGCCTCGCCGACATGGTGGAGATCATGGGGCACGCCGCCGCCCAGGGCGACTCCCTGACGTTCTCCCGGGCGGACGCGGAGTTCCACTCCCTGCTCCTGCAGGTGGCCGGGAACCGGATGCTCGAGCACCTGGCCGGCATCGTCTCCTCCGCCCTGCACGTGTCGGGCGGCCCGGTCACCGGCTGCGAGCGGCCCGGAGAGCCCGCCGTGACCCTGCACCGGCGGATCGTCGACGCGCTCGCGTCGGGCGACGGGGTCGGCGCCGAGGCCACCATGCGCCAGCTCCTCGCCGTGCACACCGAGGTCGCCGCCACCGATCACGTCGTCCCGGCTCCGCGCGAGCACTGACCGTACGGCCGAACCGCAGCCGGCCCCGGACCCACGGTCCGGGGCCGGCGGCAGCCGATGCGCGAAGAGTGTCCTGTTATCCGACCGTTACCGTTGGTATGGGGTGTGACTCGGGCCACGTGGGCCGGGCGTAACGCTTGGCGAGGCAGCGCGATGACTTAAGAGGTGATGGCCGCACAAGGAATAGCAGCGACAGTTCTGACGCTGTGTTCCTGAGCGGTTCCACCGAGTCGTTCCCATCGTTCCGAGAGGTTCTTCGTGTCGGCCAGCACATCCCGTACGCTCCCGCCGGAGATCGCCGAGTCCGAGTCTCTGATGGCGCTCATCGAGCGGGGTAAGGCTCAGGGGCAGATCGCCGGCGATGACGTGCGTCGGGCCTTCGAAGCGGACCAGATTCCGGCAACCCAGTGGAAGAACGTTCTGCGCAGCCTCAACCAGGTCCTCGATGAGGAAGGTGTGACGCTGATGGTCAGTGCCGCTGAGGAGCCCAAGCGCACTCGGAAGAGCGTCGCAGCCAAGAGCCCGGCGAAGCGCACCGCCACCAAGACGGTCGTCACCAAGGCCACCGTCGCCAAGAAGACCGTCGCCGCCAAGGCCGCCACCGCTCCCGCGGGGGCTGTGGAGGCCGAGACGGTGGATTCGGTCGACGAATCCGACGCACCCGCCGCGAAGCCGGCGGCCAAGAAGACGGCGGTCAAGAAGACCGCCGCCAAGAAGACGGCGGTCAAGAAGACCGCCGCCAAGAAGACCTCGGGCGACGACGAGGCCGCCGACGGTGAAGAAGCCGACGAGACGACCACGCCCGGCAAGGGTGACGAGGAGTCGGACAAGCCCGAGTCCGAGAGCTTCGTGCTCTCCGACGACGACGAGGACGATGCTCCCGCCCAGCAGGTCGCGGTGGCCGGGGCCACCGCCGACCCGGTCAAGGACTACCTGAAGCAGATCGGCAAGGTTCCGCTGCTCAACGCGGAGCAGGAGGTCGAGCTCGCCAAGCGCATCGAGGCCGGCCTGTTCGCGGAGGACAAGCTGGCGGCGGCTGACAAGCTCGCTCCCAAGCTCAAGCGCGAGCTGGAGATCATCGCCGAGGACGGCCGCTGGGCCAAGAACCACCTGCTGGAGGCCAACCTCCGCCTCGTGGTCTCGCTGGCCAAGCGTTACACCGGCCGCGGCATGCTCTTCCTGGACCTGATCCAGGAGGGCAACCTGGGCCTGATCCGTGCGGTCGAGAAGTTCGACTACACGAAGGGTTTCAAGTTCTCCACGTACGCCACGTGGTGGATCCGCCAGGCGATCACCCGCGCGATGGCCGACCAGGCCCGCACCATCCGTATCCCGGTGCACATGGTCGAGGTCATCAACAAGCTCGCCCGTGTGCAGCGCCAGATGCTCCAGGACCTGGGCCGCGAACCCACCCCGGAGGAGCTGGCCAAGGAACTCGACATGACCCCCGAAAAGGTCATCGAGGTCCAGAAGTACGGCCGTGAGCCGATCTCCCTCCACACCCCGCTGGGTGAGGACGGCGACAGCGAGTTCGGAGACCTCATCGAGGACTCCGAGGCGGTCGTGCCGGCCGACGCGGTCAGCTTCACGCTCCTGCAGGAGCAGCTGCACTCGGTGCTCGACACCCTGTCCGAGCGGGAGGCGGGCGTGGTCTCCATGCGCTTCGGCCTCACGGACGGACAGCCGAAGACGCTCGACGAGATCGGCAAGGTCTACGGGGTCACGCGCGAGCGGATCCGCCAGATCGAGTCGAAGACGATGTCGAAGCTTCGGCACCCGTCGCGCTCGCAGGTGCTGCGGGACTATCTGGACTGATCCTTCCGAATCCAGCGGATGCGGCCTCCGGTCCTATGGATCACTCTGGGTTTCCAGAGGGATCCACAGGGTCAGGAGGCCGTATGCGTTCCACGTTCCGGATGCTGCTCAGCGGATCGGCGGTGGCGCTGGCCACGTTGATCGTGCCGCTCGGGGTCGCCGGCGCCGGGCCGAAGGCCGAGGCGGTGGTCATAGGCGGCGACCAGGTCGTCGCCGGGCAGCAACCCTGGGTGGTGGCGCTGGCCAGCCGTGACCGTTTCGGACCGACGAGATCCGGCCAGTTCTGCGGCGGGGCGGTGGTCTCCGCCTCGACCGTGATCACCGCGGCGCACTGCTTCGGCCGCGATGTGCTCGGCGGGGACTGGCGGAACGCCCGGGATCTGCGCGTCATCGCCGGCCGGCTCGACCTCAGGGGCGTGAACGGCCAGGAAATACGGCTGCGACAGGTCCGGATCAACCCGGGATACGACCCGGTGACCCACGCCGGCGATGTGGCGGTCATCACACTTGAGAAGCCGCTGCCCGCAGGTTCGGCCATCGCGATGGCGGGGGCGGGCGACCCGCAGGACTACCTGGCGGGCTCGAAGGCCCTCGTGTCCGGCTGGGGGGACACCACAGGCGCCGGGGCGTACTCACCGGTCCTGCGGTCCGCGGAGGTGGTGCTGCTCGACGACGCGGTCTGTCAGCGCTCCTACCCGGGCAACGCGGACGGCACCTACCTCAGCAGGACCATGCTGTGCGCCGGGGAGCCACAGGGCGGCAAGGACGCCTGCCAGGGCGACAGCGGCGGGCCGCTGGTCGTCGGCGGCAAGCTGGTCGGCCTGGTCTCCTGGGGCACCGGATGCGCCGAGGCCGGGCATCCCGGGGTCTACACCCGGATCTCCGCGGTCCGCGCACTGGTCACGAGCGCCATGGGCACCCGGCACCGTTGACGGGCCCGGAAGAGCCGACGGGCGGCCCGGCCCCTGGTGGGGTCCGGCCGCCCGTCGGTCCGAGCTCGTCGCAGGTGCGATGTGTCAGTGCTCGTCCTCGACCGTTTGCGCCGGGGTGTCGGTGAGTCGGCCGGTTTCGTCCTGTATTTCCGCAGCGATCTTCTTGAGTTCGGGCTCGAACTTGCGCCCGTGGTGCGCGCAGAAGAGCAGTTCGCCGCCACTGATGAGGACGACGCGCAGGTATGCCTGGGCGCCGCAACGGTCGCAGCGGTCCGCCGCCGTCAGCGGGCTCGCGGGGGTCAGAACTGTAGTCACGTCGCCTCTTCTCTAGCTCGACGAGCTGTCGTACCAGGGTCAACATCCAACCAGGCCGAAAACGTTCCCGCTCGTGGCTTTTCCTCGAAATCTGACTTCGAAGTGACTGGATGCTACCTGTTGGTAGCTGATTGGCCTCTGATGCGTTAGTTGTCGCTTTTGGGGCGCTTGTCCGGTTGTGTCCACCGACTGGGTTGCCGGTTGTTGGTGAGGACGTGCCCGGAGCCTAAATGGTTCATGCCTCAATGGGAACGTGACATGTGTATCACTCAAATGAGGTATCGAACGTACGATCGATACGGGGCTACTCTGGGGCCCGGATACCGGGTCGCGGCACAACCGGCGTACCAGGTCTCGGTACCCTCTCACCGACACAGCCGAAGAACTTTATCGAGGAGCTGCCCGCGTGACCGCCGAAACATCCGTGCCGTCCTCCGCGCTGCTGACGGGCGCAGATCGCGACGGTTCCAACTACACCGCGCGGCATCTTCTTGTCCTCGAGGGGCTGGAGGCGGTCCGCAAGCGCCCCGGCATGTACATCGGGTCGACCGACAGCCGTGGCCTCATGCACTGCGTGTGGGAGATCATCGACAACTCCGTCGACGAGGCCCTCGGCGGTCACTGCGACCGCATCGAGGTCTTCCTGCACAGCGACTCCTCGGTCGAGGTCCGTGACAACGGCCGTGGCATCCCGGTCGACGTGGAGCCCAAGACCGGGCTGTCGGGCGTCGAGGTCGTGATGACCAAGCTGCACGCCGGCGGCAAGTTCGGCGGTGGCTCCTACGCGGCCTCCGGTGGCCTGCACGGCGTCGGCGCCTCGGTCGTCAACGCGCTGTCCGCCCGCCTCGACGTCGAGGTCGACCGGAGCGGTCACACGCACGCCATCAGCTTCCGGCGCGGTGTCCCCGGCTCCTTCTCCGGAGCGGGTCCCGACTCCTCCTTCGACGCGGCGAGTGGCCTGAACAAGTCGAAGAAGGTCCCCAGGGCCAGGACCGGCACCCGCGTCCGGTACTGGGCGGACCGCCAGATCTTCCTCAAGGACGCCAAGATCTCGCTGGAGAACCTCCACCAGCGCGCCCGCCAGACGGCCTTCCTGGTGCCGGGGCTGACCATCGTCGTCCGCGACGAGCGCGACCTGGAAGGTGACGGCAAGGCCGTCGAGGACGTCTTCCACTACGACGGCGGCATCAGCGAGTTCTGCGAGTACCTCTCTCAGGACAAGCCGATCTGCGACGTCCTGCGGCTGACCGGCAGCGGCAGCTTCAAGGAGACCGTCCCGGTCCTGGACGACCGCGGCCACATGACGGCGACCGAGGTCACCCGTGAGCTGGGCGTCGACATCGCGATGCGCTGGGGCACGGGGTACGACACCGTGTCGCGGTCGTTCGTGAACATCATCGCCACCCCCAAGGGCGGCACGCACGTCACGGGCTTCGAGCGGGCCATCACCAAGACCGTCAACGAGGTGCTGCGCTCCGCGAAGCTGCTGCGCGTCGCCGAGGACGACGTCGTCAAGGACGACGCCATGGAGGGTCTGACGGCGGTCGTCACCGTACGGCTGGCCGAGCCGCAGTTCGAGGGCCAGACCAAGGAGGTGCTCGGCACCTCGGCCGCCAACCGGATCGTGGCCAACGTCGTGGCCAAGGAGCTCAAGGAGTTCCTGACCTCCGCCAAGCGCGACACGAAGCTCCAGGCGCGGGCGGTGCTGGAGAAGACCGTCGCCGCCGCGCGCACCCGCATCGCGGCCCGCCAGCACAAGGACGCGCAGCGCCGGAAGACGGCGCTGGAGACCTCCTCGCTGCCGGCGAAGCTGGCGGACTGCCGCAGCGACGACGTGGACCGCACCGAGCTGTTCATCGTCGAGGGCGACTCGGCACTCGGCACGGCCAAGGTGGCCCGGAACTCGGAGTTCCAGGCGCTGCTGCCGATCCGCGGCAAGATTCTGAATGTCCAGAAGTCGTCGGTCTCGGACATGCTGAAGAACGCCGAGTGCGGCGCGATCATCCAAGTGATAGGAGCCGGGTCGGGCCGGACCTTCGACATCGACCAGGCGCGCTACGGCAAGGTGATCTTCCTCGCGGACGCCGACGTCGACGGCGCGCACATCCGGTGCCTGCTGCTCACGCTGTTCCAGCGCTACATGCGTCCGATGGTCGAGCAGGGCAGGGTCTTCTCCGCCGTGCCGCCGCTGCACCGCGTCGAGCTCGTCCAGCCCAAGAAGGGGCAGGACAAGTACATCTACACCTACTCGGACAGCGAGCTGCGGCAGACGCTGCTCGACCTGCAGCGCCGGAACGTCCGCTACAAGGACGGCATCCAGCGCTACAAGGGGCTGGGTGAGATGGACGCCAACCAGCTCGCGGAGACCACGATGGACCCGCGCCACCGCACCCTGCGCCGGATCAACATCAGCGACCTCGAGGCCGCGGAGCAGGCGTTCGACCTGCTCATGGGCAACGAGGTCGCACCGCGCAAGGAGTTCATCACCAACTCGGCGGCGACGCTCGACCGGTCCCGCATCGACGCGTAGCCGCACCCGCAGGCCGACCGGTGCTCCCCCACCCCCCAGGGTGGGGGAGCACCGCTGCTTTCACAGGTCGTCGGATATGCCTACCGGCACGGCATCACCTGATGGGGTGAACGTTTCAGCTTGATGGCACCGGATCTTCCCACTCTGTCCATGCTTGGGCGCACGGCCAATTGGCTTGTGAAGCGAGGAGAGTTCGGTGGACAAGCACGACGGGGGCGACCCGGGCGCGCTGCGGGTGGACGACCCCTGGTACGACGCCCTGGCCGCCGGTCTCTGGGTTCCGGACCCGACGACGCCGGCACCGTCACCCGTGCCGGCGCCGTCTGCGGCGCCCGTCGCGGGGGCGGAGCAGGACCGGGCCGCGGTCTACCTGGAGGTGCAGCAAAGCGCCGCGTTCCAGGAAGTGCGCGGCCAGTACCGCCGGTTCGCCTTTCCGGCGGTCGCGGCCTTCCTCGCCTGGTATCTGCTCTACGTGGTGGCGGCCACGGTGGCGCCGGGTCTGATGAGCCGCCCGGTGGCCGGTGAGCTCAATGTGGCGATGGTCGCGGGACTGGCGCAGTTCGCCACGACGTTCCTGCTGACCTGGGCCTACTCGCGGCATGCGCGGCTGCGCAGGGACCGGGCGGCGCTCGACCTGCGCTGGGACACCCAGGAGCGGATGCGCTGATGGTCCGGTACCTGGCAGATCCGGCGAACGAGCACCAGGGGCTCGCTCTCGTCCTGTTCACGATCTTCGTGTCCGTCACCCTGGCCATCACCGCCTGGGCGGGCCGGCGACGCAGCTCGTCGGTCGAGTTCTTCGCCGGGGGCCGGCTCTTCTCCCCCATGGAGAACGGTTTCGCCATCGCGGGCGACTACATGTCGGCGGCGTCGTTCCTCGGCATCTCCGGTCTCATCGCGCTCTTCGGCTACGACGGCCTGCTGTACTCGGTCGGCTTCCTGGTCGCCTGGCTCGTCGTCCTCATGCTCGTCGCGGAACTTGTCCGCAACTGCGGCCGCTACACCCTCGCCGATGTGCTCTCCGCCCGGATGCGGCAGCGGCCCGTCCGGATCGCGGCCGGCACCTCCTCGGTCATCGTCTCGGTGCTCTACCTGGTCGCGCAGATGGTCGGCGCGAGCAGCCTGGTGGCGCTGCTGCTCGGCGGGCAGGGCGGCGCGTCCCGGACCTGGACGGTGATCGGGGTCGGCGGCCTGATGGTCGTCTACGTCTCGTTCGGCGGCATGCGCGCGACGACGTGGATCCAGATCGTCAAGACCGTGCTGCTGATGGGCGGCACCATCACGCTCGTCGTGCTGGTGCTGATCCGCTTCCACGGCGATCTGAACGGCCTGCTGCGTTCCGCGGCGGCCGGCAGCGGACACGGCAGCGCCTTCCTGGCGCCCGGCCTCAAGTACGGCGGGAGCTGGACCTCGAAGCTGGACTTCATCAGCCTCGGGATCGCCCTGGTGCTCGGCACGGCCGGGCTGCCGCACATCCTGTCGCGCTTCTACACGGTGCCCACCGCCCGTTCCGCCCGCCGGTCGGTGGTCTGGGCGATCGGGCTGATCGGCTCCTTCTACCTGATGACGATCGTCCTCGGCTTCGGCGCCGCGGCGGTCGTGGGCTCGGACGCCGTACGCACCTCCAACGCGGCCGGCAACACCGCCGTACCGCTGCTGGCCCAGGATCTGGGCGGGGGAGCCGGTTCCACAGGCGGAACGGTTCTGTTCGCCGTCGTCGGCGCGGTGGCCTTCGCGACGATCCTGGCGGTGGTCGCCGGGATCACCCTGGCCTCGTCCGCCTCGGTAGCGCATGACCTGTACGCCACGCTGCGCCGCAGCGGGAAGCACGCGGGCCCCGCGTCCGGGAACGACGAGGTGCGGGTGGCGCGCTTCGCCGCGGTCGGGATCGGCGCGGTGGCGATCGCGCTGAGCCTGTTCGCGCAGGGGCAGAACATCGCGTTCCTCGTGGGCCTCGCCTTCGCGGTGGCTGCCTCGGCGAACCTGCCCGCGCTGCTGTTCTCCCTGTTCTGGCCCCGTTTCACCACCCGGGGAACGGTCTGCGCGATCTACGGCGGGCTGATCCCCGCACTGCTCCTCGTCGTGCTGTCGCCCGTCGTCTCCGGACGGCCCGACGCCCTCTTCCCCGGTGTGGACTTCCATCTCTTCCCGCTGGAGAACCCGGGACTGGTCTCCATCCCGCTGGGCTTCCTGGCGGGCTGGCTGGGCACCGTGCTCTTCCCGGAACCCGGGGACGAGGCCAAGTTCGCGGAGACGGAGGTTCGTTCCCTCACCGGCGCCGGAGCGGTGTGACGCGGCTGCGGAACGGCCCGTGCACCGGGGTCAGTCCGCCGCCGCCCAGGCGTAGCGGTGCTCGGGGCGGCCGGTGTCGCCGTACTTGAGGGTCAGGCCGATCCGCCCGGCCTGCTCCAGGTACTTCAGATAGCGCTGCGCCGTGGAGCGGCTCAACCCGGCCAGCTCGGCGACCTCATGGGCGGACAGCGGATGCCCGGCCTCCCGCAGCACCCGCCGTATCAGTTCCGCGGTCGGCGCCGAGTGGCCCTTGGGCAGTTCGGCCGAGGCCGCTCCCGCCGTCCGCAGCGCACCGAAGATCCGGTCGACCTGCTCCTGACCGGCCTCGCCGCCCCCGCCGACCCCGTCCAGGGTGCGGCGCAGCGCCGCGTACCCGTCGAGCTTGGCCCGCAGCCCGGCGAACGTGAACGGCTTGACCAGGTACTGCAGCGCGCCGTACCGCATCGCGGCCTGGACGGTCGCGACATCGCGGGCGGCGGTCACCATGATCACGTCGGCGTGGTGGCCGAGCTGCCGCAGCCGGCGGATCAGCGTCAGGCCCGTCTCGTCCGGCAGATAGTGGTCGAGCAGGATCAGGTCGATCCGGGTGCGCTCCAGGGTCGCCAGCGCGTGGGCGGCGGTGTGGGCGCGGCCGGCCACCCGGAAGCCGGGGACCTTCGCCACGTAGGCCGCGTTGATCTCGGCGACGCGGAAGTCGTCGTCCACGACCAGTACCTCGATCATCGTGTCTCCCTTGCGCCGGTGAGCTCCGTGAGCGCGGCGAGCTGATCGCGTTCGGTGGGGTGGCCGGTCAGGCGGCCGCTGACGTCCTCCGCGACGAGAGCCTCCGGCAGCACCACGGTGAAGACCGCGCCGCCGCCCGCACGGGCGGTGACCCGGGCGATGCCGCCGTACCGCTCGGCGAGCCGCCTGACCAGCGCCAGGCCCAGCCCCCGGCCGCGGTGCGCGGGCCGCTCCTTCGTGGACCAGCCTTCGGTGAAGATGAGGTCGCGGGCCTCGGGCGGCACCCCGGGGCCGGTGTCGGAGACCCGCAGGACAGCGGTGGTGTCCTCCTCGGTCCGCAGCTCGACCTCAACGAAGGAGTCGGCGGTGCGGTGCGCGGACGCCGCGTCCAGGGCGTTGTCGATGAGGTTGCCCAGCACGGTCACCAGATCGCGGGGATCGACCACCCGGTCGGGCAGCCCGGTCGCGGCGGAGATCCGCAGGGCGACCCCGCGTTCGGCGGCGATGGCCGCCTTGCCGACCAGTAGGGCGGCCAGCAGCGGGTCCCGCACCTGCTCGGCGATCTGCTCCGCGGACGACCGGTGGGTGTCGGCGACCTCCACGACGAATTCCACCGCCTCGTCGTGCAGGCCCAGTTCCAGCAGGCCCAGCAGGGTGTGCAGCCGGTTGGCGTGTTCGTGGTCCTGGGCGCGCAGCGCGTCCAGCAGCCCGTGGGTGCTGTCCAGCTCCCGGCCGAGCAGCTCCAGTTCCGTACGGTCGCGCAGGGTGGCGACCGCGCCGCCGTCACCGGTCGGCATCCGGTTGGTGACCAGCACCCGGCCGCCGCTCACCGTCAGCAGGTCGGTGCCCTCGACCCGGCCGGTCAGGACGTCCGTGGTGCGGCCCGGCGGCAGGACGTCGTCCAGGACGTGTCCGGTGGCGTCGGGGCCGAGCCCGAGCAGCCGCCCGGCCTCGTCGTTGACCAGCCGGATCCGGCCCTGCCGGTCGAGCGCCACGACGCCCTCCCTGATGCCGTGCAGCATCGCCTCGCGCTCGTCGAGCAGCGAGGAGATGTCGGCGAACGCGAGCCCGTGGGTGCGGCGCTGCAGCCTTCGGGAGCCGCCGATCGCGGCCAGCACACCCACCGCGAGCGCGGCGGCCGCGTACAGCAGCAGCCCCGGGACCGCGCCCAGCAGCCGGTCGCGGACGCTGTCGTAGGCGATGCCGACGGAGACCGCGCCGACGATCCGGCCGCTGCTGTCGCGCAGCGGCACCTTCCCCCGGGCGCTGCGGCCCAGGGTGCCGTTGTCGATCTGCATGACCTCCTGACCGGCCAGCGCCTCGCCGGGATCGGTGGAGACATGCTCACCGATCCGGTCCTCCGTCGTGTGCGACCAGCGCGTTCCGTTGAGGTCCATCACCACGACGTACTCGGCCCGGGTGGCGTGGCGGATGCGCTCGGCCTCGGCCTGGACCGGCCCGTCGGGGGTGGGCTCCGAGGTGAGCAGCGAATCCGCGATCTGCGGTTCGGCCGCGGCGGTCTGCGCGATGGACAGGGCGCGACGCATCGCCTGGTCGTCGAGCTGGTGGCTCAGCGGCGCCAGGAAGAGCCCGGTGGCCAGCACGGTGACGCCCGTGGTGATCGCGACCTGGGTCAGCAGAACCTGTGCGGAGACGCGACGCGGCCACCGGATGCGCATGCGGTCTCCTTCTGCTGTGGTGATGTGCGGTGACAACGGATGATTCACAACGGTTCGCTGCCACGGCGTGCCGCCGTGTCCCGGCTGTGAACGCAACGTAAACGCCATAGAGGCGGATGCCCACCCTCCGTTTCGCTTTCGTTGTGCGGGAGCGAGCAAAACGAGCAGAACAGCGGTTGTGAGCAGAAGGCGCCCTGTGCTCACAAGGCTGCCGCCACGACCCGGGCCGCGCCTAGCGTCCCGCCCCATGAGCAGTCAAACGAGTCCCGCCATCGAGTTGCGGGGAGCGAGCAAGGCGTTCCGGACCCCGTCCGGGGCGCTGCACACCGCCGTACGTGATCTGGACCTGACCGTGGAGCGCGGCGAGTTCGTCGCGATCGTCGGACCGACCGGATGCGGCAAGTCCACGACGCTGACCCTGGTCAGCGGCCTGGAGGAGCCGACCGAGGGCGAGGTGCTGGTGGCCGGCGAGCCGGTCCGCGGCATCGGCGACAAGGTCGGGTTCGTCTTCCAGCAGGACGCCGTCTTCCCCTGGCGCACCGTGCTGTCCAACGTGATGGCCGGTCCGCGCTTCCGCGGCACACCCAAGGCCGAGGCGAAGGAACGGGCCCGTGAGTGGCTGGCCCGGGTGGGCCTGACGTCCTTCGAGGACCGCTATCCGCACCAGCTGTCGGGCGGCCAGCGCAAGCGCGTCGCGCTCGCCGCGACCTTCGTCAACGATCCCGAGATCCTGCTGATGGACGAGCCCTTCTCGGCGCTCGACGTGCAGACCCGGGCGCTGATGTCGGACGAACTGCTGGACCTGTGGGCCGGCACCGGATCCTCCGTCGTGTTCGTCACACACGACCTGGAGGAGTCCATCGCCCTCGCCGACAAGGTCGTGGTCATGACGGCAGGACCCGCGACCGTCAAGGAGGTCTTCACGATCGACCTGCCACGGCCGCGCAAGGTCGAGGAGGTCCGGATGGAACCGCGGTTCCTGGAGATCTACCGGGAGATCTGGTCCTCGCTGGGCGAAGAGGTCCGCATCACCCGCGAGAGGGGAGCCGGCAATGCAGCCTGAAACCGCCGTCGCCGACACCGTCACCACCAAGGACCGGCCCGCCAAGGCGTCCACCGAGCGCACCCAGGCCAGGGCGCGGGCCGCCCGCAACCGCCGGGTCCTGGTCTACGGGACCCGTCTGCTGCTGCTCGTCGCCGTGATCGGCCTGTGGGAGTGGTTCGCCCGCGCCGGGATCATCGATCCGTTCAACTTCTCGATGCCGTCGAAGATCTGGGACCAGATCCGTGAGTGGGCGCTGCACGGCACCGCGCAGGGCTCCTTGTGGGAGCAGATCTGGTACACGCTCTACGAGGCGCTCTTCGGCTGGATCATCGGCGTCATCGCCGGTGTGCTGCTGGGCATCGCGCTCGGCCGGGTTCGCTTCCTGGCGGACGTCCTCGGCCCGTACATCAAGGTCCTCAACGCGCTGCCGCGCATCGTGCTGGCGCCGATCTTCCTCATCTGGTTCGGCCTCGGCCCGGCCTCGAAGGTCGCCTCCGCGGTCGTCCTGGTCTTCTTCCCGGTCTTCTTCAACGCCTTCCAGGGGGCGAGGGAGGTGGACCGCAACCTGGTCTCCAACGCCCGGATCCTCGGCGCGAGCAACCGCCGGGTGACGCTGCAGGTGGTCATCCCGTCCGCCACGTCATGGATCTTCACCAGCCTGCACGTCTCGTTCGGCTTCGCGCTGATCGGCGCCATCGTCGGCGAGTACATCGGGGCGACCAAGGGCCTCGGCCTGCTGGTCTCCGCCTCGCAGGGCACCTTCAACGCGGCCGGGGTGTACGCGGCCATGGTGATCCTCGCCGTGGTGGCACTGCTGGCCGAAGGGCTGCTGACGTTCGGCGAGAAACGGCTGTTCCGCTGGAAGCCGGCGGAGCCAGGCACCGAACGCTGACACCCGATCGCCCGGGATCCGGACGCGGGGACCCCGCGGACGAGAGCCCGGTCCCGCGAGACCCGAACACCCGGATCCCCGTACCCCCTCCACTTTCTCCACCCCCTCACAAGGACGTGAACATGCGCAGCATGGCCAGAATCTCCGTGGCCGCGGTCGCCGGAGCGCTCGCCCTCACCACCCTCACCGCCTGCGGCGGCGACTCCTCGGCGGCGGGCGACAACGGCAAGGTCAAGATCATGGTGGGCGGCCTGGACAAGGTCATCTACCTGCCCGCGATGCTCACCCAGCAGCTCGGCTTCTTCAAGGCCGAGGGCCTCGACGTCCAGCTGCTCACCGAGCCGGCCGGCGTGCAGGCCACCACCTCGCTGGTCTCCGGCGATGTGCAGGGCGTCGTCGGGTTCTACGACCACACCCTCGACCTGCAGGTCAAGGGCAAGATCATCGAGTCCGTGGTGCAGCTGGCGCAGGCCCCCGGCGAGGTCGAGGTGGTCTCCACCAAGGCGGCCGGCGACATCTCCTCGGCCAAGGACTTCAAGGGCAAGAAGCTCGGAGTGACGGGCCTCGGCTCCTCCACCGACTTCCTCACCAAGTACCTCGCCGTCAAGAACGGCGTCGACGTCAGCGACTTCACACCCGTCGCCGTCGGCGCGGGCCAGACGTTCATCGCCGCCCTGCAGCAGGGCTCGATCCAGGGCGGTATGACGACCGACCCGACCGTCGCGCAGATCCTGGACAAGGGCATCGGCAAGGTGCTGTACGACATGCGCACCCCCGAGGGCTCGAAGGCGGCGCTCGGCGGCCTCTACCCGTCGTCCAGCCTCTACATGAGCACCGACTGGGTGAACAGCCACAAGGCGACGGTGCAGAAGATGGCCAACGCCTTCGTCAAGACGCTCGGCTGGATGTCCACGCACACCCCGGAGGAGATCGCCGCGAAGATGCCGGCCGACTACGCGCAGGGCGGCAAGGAGCTGTACGCCCAGGCGATCAAGGCCACGCTGCCGATGTTCACCAAGGACGGCGTCATGCCGGCCGACGGGCCGCAGACCGTCGAGAAGGTCCTCAAGGCCTTCAACCCGACCCTGCAGCACGCCACGGTGGACCTGGAGAAGACCTACACCTCGGAGTTCGTGAAGAAGGCCGGCTGATCCGCACCCCGTCCGGCCCCCGCGCCGCCGCTGTCAGCGGCCCCCGGCCACCGCCCTGATCCCCGTGACATCCATCCGGGCGGGCGAGCCGAGGGCCGCTCCGCAGCTCTCCGGGCGCGGCGGCAGCGCCGCGGACCCGGTGACGCCGACGTCCCAGGCCCGGCCGTCGGCGTGCGTCACCCGCACCGTCCAGGACGGCGCCGAGCCGTCCGTGCGCGTCACCACGAGCGCTCCCGCCCGGACCTCGCCGGTCAGGGAACGCACCGCGAGGTCGGCGGCCTGGCCCGGCCGGTCCCAGGCGGAGGCGCCCCGGCAGCCGTCGAGCGCGATCCGGTGGTCACGGGCCGCCTTGAGTACCTCATGCGCCAGGTCCGCGTCGACCCGCCCGTAGGCGTAGCCGGACGGCAGGACGAGCATGGTGGGGGCGAACCGGTGGCCGCCGATATGGGTGATCTCCCAGACGTCGCTGACGCCCTCGGCCGCCAGCCGGCCGGCGAGCGGGCGGCCGTACAGGGCGCAGCAGCGGTCACGTTTGCCGTTGGTGCAGACGAGCGCGACCGGCTCGTGGTGCGGCTCGCCGAATTCCTGATGCGCCCCGGCGCCCAGCGCCGGGAAATCCAGCTCCAGCAGGGCGGCGGGATCGTCGATCACGTCCTGCCGGACCCAGGACCGCCCGGGAACCACATGGGCGACGAGCACGTGGTGCCGGGACGGGACGTGGCAGTCCGCGTGGCGTCCCGGACGCCGGATCAGCGCGACCCTGACGCCGGTGCCGTCCGCGGCCTTCTCCAGGGCCCGGCCCACCACCGGATCCAGATGGCTCGCGGTGAAGGCCTTCGCGCCCCAGGGACCGGGCTGTTCGAGCAGGAGCCATGTTCTGGCAGTGGCGGCGGTGGCGGCGAGCGGTTCGGCCAGCTCCGCCGAAGCGTTCGTGCACGTACTCACACAGGGCAGCCTAACCGGAGCGCGACAGGGCGCGGCACCGATGGTGCCGCGCCCTGTTCGCTCGCTCCCGGGTGAACCCGGTGCCTAGTGCGTGTTGCGAACGTCCCGCCTGGCCCACGACGCCTGGCACGCGCCCTCGCTGCGTTGTCGGGCTCGTCCACGTACGTCCGGTACGAGGACGACCCTCCGCCTTGCGAGCGCACGCACCGGACGCCGTGGGCCACGCCCTCCGGGCGAACGGCGCTACTTTCGAAACACGCCCTAGACCGGTCCGGCCACCACCGTGATCGGCTTGGCCAGCGCCACCCCTGAACCGTCCCTGCGGGGGTCCTTCGGGGGAAGGTCGGCGGGCAGGCCCGTCGCCGTCGCGGCGCGGGCCGGGACCGCGCCCGCCCAGGCGAGCACCAGACCGTCCTCACCGCGCAGGAAGCGCTGGCAGCGCACCCCGCCGGTCGCGCGGCCCTTGCGCGGATACTGCTCGAACGGGGTGAGCTTGGCGGTGCCCTGGACCGAACCGTCGAGCGTTCCCTCGGCACGGGCCACGGTGAACACCACCGCGTCCACGGCCGGGTCGACGGCCGTGAAGGAGATCGCCTTCGCCCCGTCGGTCAGCTTGATGCCGGTCATGCCGCCCGCCGGGCGCCCCTGGGGGCGCACCTGCGAGGCCGGGTACCGCAGCAGCTGGGCGTCGTCGGTGATGAAGACCAGGTCCTCCTCGCCGGTGCGCAGCTCCACGGCGCCCACGACCCGGTCGCCGTCCTTGAGGCCGATGACCTCGAGATCGTCCTTGTTCGCGGGATAGTCCGGGACCACCCGCTTGACGATGCCCTGTTCGGTGCCGAGCGCGAGACCGGGGGAGGACTCGTCGAGCGTCGTCAGGCAGAGCACCCGCTCGCCGGTCTCCAGGGACAGGAACTCCGAGACGGGCGCGCCGCCCGCCAGGTTCGGCGCCCCCGCCGTGTCCGGCATCATCGGCAGGTCGATCACCGTGAGCCGCAGCAGCCGGCCGGCGGAGGTGACCGCGCCGACGTCGGCGCGCGCGGTGGTCGGCACCGCGGAGACGATCACATCGTGCTTGGCCCGCTTGCCCTCGCCGTCGTCGAACTCCTCGCCGTTGGCGGTCCGCGCCAGCAGCCCCGTCGAGGACAGCAGCACCCGGCACGGGTCGTCGGCGACCTCCAGCGGGACGGCCGAGACCGGCGCGCCCGCCGACTCCAGGAGGACGGTGCGGCGGTCGGTGCCGTACTGCTTGGCCACCGCCGCGAGCTCGTTGGAGACCAGCTTGCGCAGCTCGGCGTCCGAATCCAGGATCACCGTGAGCGCCTCGATCTCGGCGTTGAGCCGGTCGCGCTCGGACTCCAGCTCGATGCGGTCGAACCGCGTGAGCCGGCGCAGCGGGGTGTCCAGGATGTACTGGGTCTGGATCTCGGACAGCGAGAAGTGGGCGATCAGCCGTTCCTTGGCCTGCGCCGAATTGTCACTCGACCGGATGATCGAGATGACCTCGTCGATGTCGATGAGGGCGACGAGCAGGCCGTCGACCAGGTGCAGCCGGTCCCGGCGCTTGGTGCGGCGGAACTCGCTGCGCCGCCTGACCACCTCGAAGCGGTGGTCGACATAGACCTCCAGCAGCTCCTTGAGGCCCAGCGTGAGCGGCTGCCCGTCGACCAGCGCCACGTTGTTGATGCCGAAGGACTCCTCCATCGGCGTCAGCTTGTAGAGCTGCTCCAGCACGGCCTCGGGGTGGAAGCCGTTCTTGACCTCGATCACCAGGCGCAGGCCGTGCGACCGGTCGGTGAGGTCCTTCACATCGGCGATGCCCTGGAGCTTCTTCGCGCCGACCAGGTCCTTGATCTTCGCGATGACCTTCTCCGGGCCGACCGTGAACGGCAGCTCGGTGACGACCAGGCCCTTGCGGCGCGGCGAGGTGTCCTCGACGGCCACGGTGGCACGGATCTTGAACGTGCCACGGCCGGTCTCGTACGCGTCCCGCACCCCGGCCAGGCCGACGATCCGGCCGCCGGTGGGCAGGTCGGGACCCGGCACGAAGCGCATCAGGGTCTCGAGGTCCGCGCCCGGATGCTTGATCAGGTGCCGGGCGGCGGCGATGACCTCGCCGAGGTTGTGCGGCGGCATGTTCGTCGCCATGCCGACCGCGATCCCCGACGAGCCGTTGACCAGCAGGTTCGGGTAGGCGGCCGGGAGCGTGACCGGCTCCATCTCCTGACCGTCGTAGTTGGGCGAGAAGTCGACGGTGTCCTCGTCGATGGACTCCACCATCAGCGTGGCGGCCCCGGCCATCTTCGACTCGGTGTAACGCATCGCGGCGGGCGGGTCGTCGTTGCCCAGGGAGCCGAAGTTCCCGTGCCCGTCGACCAGCGGCAGCCGCATGGAGAACGGCTGCGCCATCCGCACCAGGGCGTCGTAGATGGAGGCGTCGCCGTGCGGATGCAGCTTGCCCATCACCTCGCCGACGACGCGGGCGCACTTCACATAACCGCGGTCGGGGCGCAGCCCCATCTCGTTCATCTGGTAGACGATGCGCCGGTGCACGGGCTTGAGCCCGTCGCGGGCATCGGGCAGGGCGCGCGAGTAGATGACCGAGTAGGCGTACTCGAGGAAGGAGCCCTGCATCTCATCGACGACGTCGATGTCGAGGATGCGCTCCTCGAAGTCGTCGGGAGGAGGGGTCTTCGTGGTGCGGCGGGCCATCGCGGCTGCTGCTCCTTTTCCTGGACCTGAGCGGGACTGACGCGGACCATTGTGGACCGGCTCACTGACAGTGGTGACCACCGCCCGGCACAAGCGTGCCGTTAGCGGGAACTTCGCGTGGTGTCGGCACGCTTGCCTAGAGTGTCAGCACTCGACCAAGACAAGTGCACGCGACCGGAAGGACAGCTTGCCCATGGGTCTCACGGCCACGTCGGACGGCACACAGCCGCAGGACTCCGACGGCCTGACAGCAACCGAACACCGCTTGGCGAACGGCCTGCGTGTGGTGCTTTCCCAGGACCACCTCACCCCGGTCGCCTCGGTGTGCCTCTGGTACGACGTCGGTTCCCGTCATGAGGTGAAAGGCCGGACCGGACTGGCCCACCTGTTCGAGCACTTGATGTTCCAGGGCTCGTCCAGTGTGAAGGGCAACGGTCACTTCGAGCTGGTCCAGGGCGCCGGCGGTTCGCTCAACGGCACCACCAGCTTCGAACGCACCAACTACTTCGAGACGATGCCGGCCCACCAGGTGGAGCTGGCGCTGTGGCTCGAGGCCGACCGGATGGGCAGCCTGCTCACCGCGCTCGACGAGGAGAGCCTGGAGAACCAGCGCGACGTCGTCAAGAACGAGCGCCGCCAGCGGTACGACAACGTGCCGTACGGCACGGCCTTCGAGCGGCTGACCGCGCTGGCCTACCCCGACGGCCACCCGTACCACCACACCCCGATCGGCTCGATGGCCGATCTGGACGCGGCCTCCCTGGAGGACGCGCGGGCGTTCTTCCGCACGTACTACGCGCCCAACAACGCGGTGCTGGCCGTGGTCGGCGACATCGACCCCGAGCAGACGCTGGCCTGGGTCGAGAAGTACTTCGGCACCATCCCCGGCCACGACGGCAAGCCCGCCCCCCGCGACGGATCACTGCCCGACGTGATGGGCGGACAGCTCCGCGAGATCGTCGAGGAGGACGTGCCCTCGCGCGCCCTGATGGCCGCGTACCGGCTGCCGCACGACGGCACCCGGGAGTCCGACGCCGCCGACCTGGCGCTGACCGTGCTCGGCGGCGGTGAGTCGTCCCGGCTGCACAACCGGCTGGTGCGGCACGACCGCAGCGCCGTGGCGGCCGGGTTCGGCCTGCTGCGGCTGGCCGGCGCGCCGTCGCTCGGCTGGCTGGACATCAAGGCGTCCAGCGGCGTCGAACTGGCCGACATCGAGGCCGCGGTCGACGAGGAGCTGGCCCGTTTCGCCGCCGAGGGGCCCACCCCGCAGGAGATGGAACGGGCCCAGGCCCAGCTGGAGCGCGAGTGGCTGGACCGGCTCGCGACGGTCGCCGGCCGCGCCGACGAGCTGTGCCGTTTCGCGGTGCTCTACGGCGACCCGCAGCTGGCGCTCAGCGCCGTCCAGCGGGTGTTGGAGATCACTGCCGAGGAAGTGCAGGCCGTCGCCGCGGCCCGGCTGCGCCCCGACAACCGAGCCGTCCTGGTCTACGAGCCCACCGGCTCGCCCGACGAGGCGGCCGACGAGACCGAGCAGGAAGGCGCGGACCAGTGACCGACGTCGCCGCGACCATGACGTTCCACCCCCAGCCGCAGCCGGGCGCCCCCAAGCCGTGGGCCTTCCCGGCCCCCGACCGGTCGACGCTCGGCAACGGGCTGACCGTGCTCACCAGCCACCGTCCCGGCCAGAAGGTCGTCGCGGTGGAGGTGCTGCTCTCGGCGCCGCTGGACGCTGAACCCGAGGGCCTGGACGGGGTGGCCACGATCATGGCCCGCGCGTTCTCCGAGGGCACCGACAAGCTCACCGCGGAGGAGTTCGCCGCCGAGTTGGAGCGCTGCGGCGCCACGCTCGACGCGCACGCCGACCACCCGGGCGTGCGGGTCTCGCTGGAGGTCCCGGCCTCCCGGCTGGACAAGGCCCTCGGGCTGCTCGCGGACGCCCTGCGCGCCCCCGCGTTCCCCGACAGCGAGGTCGAGCGGCTGGTCAACAATCGGCTCGACGAGATCCCGCACGAGCTGGCCAACCCGGCCCGCCGCGCCTCCATGGCGCTCTCCGCGGAGCTGTTCCCCGCCGATCTGCGCTGCTCCCGCCCGCGCCAGGGCACCGAGCAGACGGTGGCGAGGATCGACGCCGCGGCCGTCAGGGCGTTCTACGAGGCGTACGTGCGTCCCGCCACCACCACGGCCGTCGTCGTCGGTGATCTGACCGGTATCGACCTGGTCGCGCTGCTGGACGAGACGCTCGGCGAGTGGACCGGCTCGACCGCGGAGCCCCGCCCGCTGCCGCAGATCACCGCCGACGACACCGCGCGCGTGGTGATCGTGGACCGGCCGGGCGCGGTGCAGACCCAGCTGCTGATCGGCCGTACCGGCTCCGACCGCCATGACCCGGTCTGGGCGGCCCAGGTGCTCGGCACGTACTGCCTGGGCGGCACCCTGACCTCCCGGCTGGACCGGGTGCTGCGCGAGGAGAAGGGCTACACGTACGGCGTGCGGGCCTTCGGCCAGGTGCTGCTGTCCACACAGGAGGGGACGGGCGCCTCGCTGCTCGCCATCAGCGGCTCGGTGGCCACCGAGGTCACCGGACCCGCGCTCGCCGACGCCTGGCAGGTCATCCGCACCCTGGCGGCCGAGGGGCTCACCGACGACGAGCGCGATGTCGCCGTGCAGAACCTCGTCGGGGTGGCTCCGCTGCGCTACGAGACGGCGGCGGCCGTCGCCGGCACGCTCGCCGACCAGGTCGAGCAGTTCCTGCCGGACGACTTCCAGGCCCAGATGTACGCGCGGCTGGCGCGGACCGGCACCGTGGAGGCGACCGCCGCGGTGGTCAGCGCCTTCCCGCTGGAACGCATGGTCGTCGTCCTCGTGGGCGACGCCTCGGCGATCGAGGGACCCGTCACGGAGCTGGGACTCGGCCCGGTGAAGGTCATCGCGGCCGGCTGACCGGCCTCCGGCGGCGGCCGTCCCCTACCCGGGGACGGTTGGACGGCCCTCCTCGCGGGCGCCGTCCCGATGCGCGGCGGAACCCTGGCGCACCCCTTGGGGCGCCGGGGTTCCGGGCGTTTTGGATCTCTATCGGCCCGCAAACCTCCCTTGTGGCGAACGCAACAAATCACCTGATCTGTTTGCCGTAACCGACGCGGTCCGATTAGCGTCCTGCTCTGCTGTCCGTCACCATCCGCCGCGACCAGCGGCAACCGGGCAGTGATCGCCGAGTCCCCGTCAGGCGCGAGCCTGGGGAGCCGGGGACCCACGTCCCTGGGGTGAATCGGGCCGTCCTCAGCACACGAGGCAGCCCGTAGGAGACCTTCCTGCTCCGAACCCGTCAGCTAACCCGGTAGGCGAGAAGGAAGGAAAGGATCTCGCCGTACCCATGGCGTTCACTGTTCTGCCCGCGCCCAGCGGGAAGCACCGCCGTCCCCGTCGTGCCGCACTCCGCACCGGGACCACCCTGGCCGGCGTAGCCGTTCTGACCGCAGCCGGCACCTTCGGCGCCACCGCGGCCACCGCGCTCTCCACCCCGGAACGCGCCGTCGTTCCCAACACCATCGAGGACACGTCGTTCGCTCGCGCCCTCGACGCCTCGGAGGGCCTCACCAACTCCCTCGCCGCCCAGGCCGCCGCCCAGCACAAGGCGGCCGACGAGACGAAGCGCAAGGCCGCCGAGGCCAAGCGGAAGGCCGATGAGGCCAAGCGCGTGGCCCAGGCCGCCGAGGCCGCCAAGAAGAAGGCCGCCGCCGAGGCGAAGATCAAGGCAGAGCGCGCCGCCGAGGCCCGCGCCGCCCGTGCCGCGGAGGAGCGGAGGAAGCTCAACTCCTTCGTCCTGCCCGTCAACAGCGGCATCGGCACCGGCTACAAGGTCCCCGGCTCCATGTGGTCCTCCGGCTACCACACCGGCGTCGACTTCACCGCGTCCACCGGCACCCCGGTCCACGCCGTGGGCGCCGGCACCGTCGTCACCGCGGGCTTCGATTCGGCCTACGGCAACAACGTCGTGATCCGGCACAGCGACGGCATCTACACGCTGTGCGCCCACATGTCCTCGCTCAGCGTGTCGGTCGGCGAGACCGTCACCACCGGCCAGCAGATCGGCCTGTCCGGCGCGACCGGCAACGTCACCGGACCGCACGTGCACTTCGAGGCCCGCACCACGGCCGACTACGGCTCGGACATCGACCCCGTGGCGTACCTCCGCTCGCACGGCGTCTCCATCTGATCCACCCGAGACCAGCACCCCCGTCCCCCTCGAAGGCCCCGGCTCCCCGCCGGGGCCTTCGTGCTGTCCAAAAATAATCCATGAATTCTGGACTGCGGTCGGAATCCTGGTTGTGCTGGAATAGAGTCGCCGAAGAATACGGGGAAAAGAATGGAGACCGGCGATGCGGAATCGGATGTGAACGGGACGGACGGCGCGGGGCGTCGTATCTCCGCACAGGTCGTGTGCACCGCGATCCGTGACGACATCGTCGGCGGTTTCTATCCGCCGGGCAGCCGGCTGACCGAGGAGCTGCTGGCGAGGCGGTACGGCGTCTCCAGGGTCCCGGTGCGTGAGGCGCTGCGCACCCTGGAGTCGGAGGGGTTCGTCCGTACCCGCCGGCACGCGGGCGCCTCCGTCGCGGAGCCGACGGAGCAGGAGGCGGCCGACCTGCTGGAGATCCGCGGCCTCCTGGAGCCGCTGGGGGCCGCCAGGGCCGCACAGCGGCGCACGGACGCCCACCTCAAGGTGTTGCGCGGGCTGGTGCGGCTGGGCCAGGAACGTTCCCAGCAGGGCCAGCTGTCGGATCTGCCGTCCCTGAGCGGCTGGTTCCACGAGACGCTCGCCCAGGCCTCCGGGAGCCCCACCCTGGCCGCGCTGCTCACCCAGCTGCGGCACAAGATCGCCTGGGTGTACGGGGAGGGTGACCCCGGCCGGGCGGTGGAGTCCTGGGAGGAGCACGGCGCGATAGTCGACGCCGTGGCCCGCGGCGACGCGGAACGGGCCCGGAAGATCTCGGCCGGGCATGTGGAGCGCGCGGTCGCGGTGAGGACTCCGAAACACCCTGTATACGCGGCGCGGCGGCGGAATTAACAATGGCGCCGTATACAAGTGGGCAGAATTATCGTGGCCCTGAATAAAGAAAGGCGGGGCCGCGTTATCCATTCGGACAACGCGGCCCCGCCGAATTCCTGCACGGGCCTACGCCCATGGGCTCAGACGGCTTCGGGGAGTTCCTCGAGGCCCTCGGAGACCAGCTTGGCCAGCCGGTCGAGCGCGGCGTCGGCGCCATCGGCCTCCGACGCGAGCACGATCGGCTCGCCGCCCTGCGCGCCCAGGCCGAGCACGGCCAGCATCGAGGCGGCGTTGACGGCGTTGCCGTCCGCCTTCGCGATGGTCACCGGGACGCCGGCGGCGGTCACCGCGCGGACGAAGAGTGAAGCGGGGCGGGCGTGCAGGCCCTCGGCCCAGCCGACGGTGACACGGCGCTCAACCATGGTGTAGCCCTTCAGGTCGTTCCTGTTGTCTAGACCAGTCTCGCACGGGCGGAAGACTGCTCAGGCACCTCGACGCAGTTCAGCCTGCCCGCTGCGATGACCCCACGCTATCCGGGCACACCCGGACAGCAGCCCGGTCAGCAAGGCGCGCCCGGACACCTGTCCGCATACCCTGGCCCCATGACGACTCCGGCCCCCCGCCCGTATCCGGTGCACTGGGAAGCGGACGTCGTCCTGCGCGACGGCGGCATCGCCCACATCCGGCCCATCGGGCCCGGCGACGCCCAGCGGCTGGTGGACTTCTACGAGCAGGTCTCCGACGAGTCGAAGTACTACCGCTTCTTCGCGCCGTACCCCCGGCTCTCCGACCGCGACGTGCACCGCTTCACCCACCACGACTACGACGACCGGGTGGGCCTGGCCGCCACCATCGGCGACGAGTTCATCGCCACCGTCCGCTACGACCGCATCGACGCGGAGGGCCGGCCGGCCAGCGGGGACGCCTACCGGGCCGAGGTGGCGTTCCTCGTCCAGGACTCCCACCAGGGCCGCGGGGTGGCCTCCGCGCTGCTGGAGCACATCGGGGCGGTCGCCCGCGAGCGCGGCATCCTGCGCTTCATCGCCGAAGTGCTGCCCGCCAACCGCAAGATGGTCAAGGTCTTCACCGACGCGGGCTACACCCAGCAGCGCAGTTTCACCGACGGCGTCGTCCACCTCGAACTCGACCTGGAGCCCACCGAGGCGTCGGTCCAGGTGATGCGGGCCCGCGAGCACCGCGCCGAAGCCCGGTCGGTGCAGCGGCTGCTCACCCCCCGGTCGGTGGCGGTGATCGGCGCGGGCCGGCGGCCCGGTGGCGTCGGCCGCACCCTGCTGCGCAACCTGGTCGGGGGCGGCTTCACCGGCCGGGTGCACGCGGTCAACCGCTCGTTCCCCGAAGGCGAGAGCACCCTCGACGGCGTCCGCGCGCACCGCACCGTCGCCGGGATCCCCGAACCCGTCGACCTGGCGATCATCGCGGTGCCCGCCGAGAACGTGCCCGCCGCCGTCGCGGCCTGCGGCGAACACGGCGTCCAGGGGCTGGTCGTGGTCACCGCCGGCTACGCCGAATCCGGCCCCGAGGGCCGGGAGCGGCAGCGCGAACTGGTGCGCCAGGCCCGCTCGTACGGCATGCGGGTCATCGGCCCCAACGCCTTCGGCATCGTCAACACCGCGGCGGGCGTACGCCTCAACGCCTCGCTCTCGCCCGAGGTCCCGGCCACCGGACGGCTCGGGCTGTTCACCCAGTCCGGCGCGATCGGCATCGCGCTGCTCTCCGGACTGCACCGGCGCGGCGCCGGCCTCTCCTCGTTCGTGTCGGCGGGCAACCGGGCCGATGTCTCCGGCAACGACCTGCTGCAGTTCTGGCAGGACGACCCGGACACCGACGCGGTCCTGATGTACCTCGAATCCTTCGGCAACCCGCGCAAGTTCACCCGGCTCGCCAAGCGGACCGCCGCGAGCAAGCCCGTCGTGGTCGTCAAGGGCGCCCTGCACTCCGGCACCACCCCGGCCGGGCACGCCGTGTCCCCGACCCGGATCCCGGACAGCACGGTGTCCGCGCTCTTCCGGCAGGCCGGGGTGATCCGCGTCGACACGGTCACCGAACTCCTGGACGTGGGCCTGCTGCTCTCCTTCCAGCCCATCCCGCGCGGCGGCCGGGTCGCGATCCTCGGCAACTCCGACTCCCTCGGCCTGCTCACCTACGACGCGGCGCTGACCGCCGGGCTGCGGCCGATCGCGCCGATCGACCTCACCACCTCGGCCGGGCCCGACGACTTCAGGACCGCGCTCACCGCGGCACTGGCCGACGACAGCAGCGACGCGGTGGTCGTCACCGCCATCCCCCGGGTCGGCTGCGAGGACGCCCCCGACCCCGAGTCCGGCGACGACCCCGCCCTCGCCCGCGCGCTGCGCGCTGCCGCGGCCGGCTCCGGCAAACCCGTCGTCGTCGCCCATCTCGCCCTGGAGACCATGGCCGACCGGCTGGGCGCCCCGGTCCCGGAGGCCGTGTCCGACGGGGCCGAAGCCGCTGCGGACGGGACCGCCCAGGCGCGGGTTCCCGCGTATCCCGCCGCCGACCGTGCGGTGCGGGCGCTGGCGGAGGCGGTGGAGTACGCGCGGTGGCGGCAGGGGGCCGAGACGCCCGGCCGGGTGCCGCAGTTCACGGACATCGAGGAGAGCGCGGCGGCCGCCGACGTGGCACGGTTGCTGGACGCGGGGGAGACCGAGGGCGAGCACGGCGTCGTCCTCGACGAGGCGGCCGCCGCCGCGCTTCTGGGGCGTTACGGGATCACCGTGCGGTCCGCGCTGCCCGCGCTCGGGATCGCCGCGGCGCTGGCCGCCGCGGGGCGGCTCGGCTACCCGGTGGCGCTCAAGACGACGGCGCCGCACCTGCGGCACCGGGCCGACCTCGGCGGGGTCCGGCTCGACCTCGCCGACGAGGGCGATCTGCGGCGGGCCCACGAGGAGCTGACCGCGCGGCTCGGCAAACCGGAGGAGCTGCTGCTGGTGGTGCAGGCGATGGCACCGCGCGGGGTGGACACCGTCGTCCGCGCCACGGTCGACCCGGCGGTCGGCGCCGTGCTCTCGTTCGGCCTGGCCGGAGCCCCCTCGGAGCTGCTGGGGGACACCTCGCACCGGCTGGTGCCGGCCACCGACCGGGACGCCGCGGAACTGGTGCGCTCCATCAAGGCCGCCCCGCTGCTCTTCGGCTGGCGCGGCAGCGAACCGGTGGACACGGCGGCCCTGGAGGAGCTGCTGCTGCGGGTCTCGCTGCTGGTCGACGACCTCCCGGAAGTGGTCGCCGTCGACCTGGAGCCGGTGGTCGTCGCAGCCCACGGCCTCACGGTGCTGGGAGCATCCGTCCGGCTCGACCGGCCGCCCGCCAGAACCGATCTCGGACCACGCGCACTGTCGTCCTTCTGAGCGGTACCCGCCCTTAAGATGGACCCCATGGCGAAGACCGGTATGACGACCCAGGGCCTGCGCACGGCCATCGAGCGCAGCGGCTACTACCCGGCCCTGGTGGCCGAGGCCGTCGAGGCGGCGGTGGGCGGCGAACCGGTGGCGTCGTACCTGGTCCATCAGGAGACGACGTTCGACGCGAACGAGGTGCGCCGGCATGTGACGGTGCTGGTCATCACCGACCACCGCTTCATCGTGAGCCACACCGACGAGCAGGCCGCCGACGACACGTCCCCGACCCCGTACGCGACCACCTCCACCGAGTCCGTGAAGATCGGCCGGATCTCGTCCGTGGTGGTCAGCCGCGTGGTGGCCAACCCCGAGGCGTACGTACCCGGCACGCTGCCGCGCGAGGTCGTGCTGACCATCGGCTGGGGCGCCGTCAGCCGGCTGGACCTGGAGCCCGCCGCCTGCGGCGACCCCAACTGCGACGCCGACCACGGCTACACCGGCTCCTCGACCGCCGACGACCTGTCACTCCGCGTCAGCGAGGCCGGCGACGGGCCCGACGCGGTACGCCAGGCCCTGGCCTTCGCGCAGGCGCTCTCCGAGGCGACGGCGGCAGACCGCTGATGGTGCACGCCGTACCCGCTTACGACCCCGCGCCACTGGATCCGCGTACCGCACCGGCACCGCTCTACGGCACCGCTTCGCTCTGCGACCTCTTCCCCGCGGCCACCGCCGGGCTCGCCGTCCCCGGGATGCCCGCCACCGGCCTCGAACTGGCCCCCGCCGACCGCGTCTGCGTCTTCCTGGTCGACGGCATGGGCTGGGAACTGCTGCGCGCGCACCCCGAGGAGGCGCCCTTTCTCGCCTCCCTGATGCACACCTCGACCGGCGGCACCGGGCAGCCGCTCACCGCGGGCTTCCCGTCCACCACCGCGACCTCGCTCGCCTCGGTCGGCACCGGCCTGGCGCCGGCCCGCCACGGGCTCGCCGGCTACACCGTCCTGGATCCGTCCTCCGGCCGGCTGATGAACCAGCTGCGCTGGCAGCCCTGGACCGATCCGCACGTGTGGCAGCCGTACCCCACCGTCTTCCAGCTCGCCGACGCCGCCGGGGTCGAGACGTGCCAGGTGTCCTCGCCGAACTTCCAGCACACCCCGCTGACGAAGATCGCGCTCAGCGGCGGCACCTTCCACGGCCGGCTCACCGGTGACGAGCGGATGGACCTGGCGGCCGACCGGCTCGGCGCCGCCGACCGGACGCTCGTCTACACGTACTACAGCGAGCTGGACTCCATGGGCCACCGGCACGGCGTCGACTCCGACGCCTGGCGCGGCCAGTTGATGATGGTCGACCGGCTCGCCCAGCGGCTGGCCGAGCAACTCCCGCCGCGCTCCGCGCTGTACATCACCGCCGACCACGGCATGATCGACATCCCGTTCGACGACGAGTCCAGGATCGACTTCGACGAGGACTGGGAGCTGAGTGCCGGCGTCGCCGTCCTCGGCGGCGAGGCCCGCGCCCGCCATGTCTACGCCGTGCCGGGCGCCGCCGCCGACGTGTACACGGTGTGGAGCGAGGTGCTCGGCGAGCAGATGTGGGTGGCCACCCGCGAAGAGGCCGTCGCGGCAGGCTGGTTCGGCCGCCCCGGCGACCCCGTCGACGAACGGGTGCTCGGCAGGATCGGCGATGTGATCGCCGTGGCCCGCGACGACATCGCGGTCATCGCGAGCCGCACCGAGGCGGGGGAGTCCCAGATGGTCGGCCTGCACGGCTCGATGACCCCCGTCGAGCAGCAGGTACCGCTGCTCGAAGTACGTTTCTGACCCGCAGCGCAGCCCCTCCTCCGTCCTGCTTCCCGAAAGGCCGACGTCCTCCTCATGCCCGAGCTTGTGTTCTTCTCCGGAACGATGGACTGCGGAAAGAGCACCCTCGCTCTTCAGATCGAGCACAACCGCTCGACGCGGGGGCTGCAGGGCATGATCTTCACCCGCGACGACCGGGCGGGCGAGGGCGTGCTCTCCTCCCGGCTGGGCCTGTCCACCAAGGCGATCGAGGCCGCCGACGACGTCGACTTCTACGGCTATGTGGTCTCGCACCTGTCGGGCGGCGGCCGTGCCGACTACGTCCTGGTCGACGAGGCGCAGTTCTTCGCGCCCGCCCAGATCGACCAGCTCGCCCGGATCGTCGACGACCTGGGCCTGGACGTCTTCGCCTTCGGCATCACCACCGACTTCAGGACCAAGCTCTTCCCCGGATCGCAGCGGCTCGTCGAGATGGCCGACCGTATCGAGGTCCTGCAGGTCGAGGCGTTGTGCTGGTGCGGGGCCCGCGCCACCCACAACGCCCGCACCATAGACGGCCAGATGGTCGTCGAAGGCGCGCAGGTCGTCGTCGGCGACGTCAACCGCCCGGCCAGCGAGGTGGGTTACGAGGTGCTGTGCCGCCGTCACCACACCCGGCGGATGACGGCGGCGAGCGCTCAGGCCGCGACCCTGTCCCCGGACGTCCTGCCGGTGGACCAGGCCGTCGACCGGAACGGGGTCAGCGGGCCGCGTCGATGACGGTGAAGACGGCACCCTCGGGGTCGGCCACCGTCGCCAGCCGCCCGTAGCCCGAGTCACGGGCCGGCTGCAGCACCCGGCCGCCCAGCTCGACCACCCGGCGGGTCGCTGCGTCGGTGTCCGCCACGGCGAAGTACGTCATCCAGTGCGCGCCCCGGTCGCGGGGCAGCGACTGGCCGACGCCGTGGATCCCGGCCACCGGGCGGCCCTTCAGCCGCAGGGTGAGGTAGTCGAAGTCCGCCGCCACCTCGGGCTCCGTCTCGTACCCGAAGACATCGGTGTAGAACTTCGCGACGGTCGACGACTCGCGCGTCACCAGCTCGTTCCAGGCCAGCGTGCCCGGCTCGCCGATCACGTCGGCGCCGGGGTGACGCTGGGCCTGCCAGATGCCGAAGACCGCGCCCGACGGGTCGACGGCCACCGCCATCCGCCCCTCGTGGTCCGCGTCCAGCGGGCCGACGCCCACCGTGCCGCCGCACTCACGGATCAGCTCCGCGGTGACGTCCGCGTCGTCGCAGGCCAGCAGCGTGGTCCAGGAGACCGGCAGATGCCGGTCCTTCGGGCCGTCTCCGATCCCGGCGATCTGCCGCCCGCCCAGCTCGGCCCGGACATAGGGGCCGAGGTGCTGCGGTCCCTCGTGGAACTCCCATCCGAACAGGGCACCGTAGAACTCCTGGGCCGCATCCAGATTGTGTGCCATCAAGCTGACCCAGCAGGGCGTGCCGGGGGGACGCCGGCTCGGTACCTCGGTCATTGAATTCTCTCCTCGGGGCCGGCGCGCGGGGCATTCGGGGGAGGTGCCGAAGTCGATGGTTCCACCACCGGGCCCGCGGCGCGCCCCGGCCGCGCCGCATCCAACCCCTAAGTGCTGAATAGTGCCCGTTTTGGTATTTGACTTCCGTTTCGAGACGGTGGCCGCGCGATGGCGATCAGTCGAACGTCCAACGTGTGAGGCCCACAATGGACGTATGGAACCCATTATCGCTGCAGCCGAACTCGCGAGCGAGCTGAGCCGGACCACCGTCCTCGACGTCCGCTACCAGCTCGGGGCCCCTCCGGGCCGTCCGGAGTACGAGGCGGGCCACATTCCCGGAGCGGTCTACGTCGACCTCGAATCCGAGCTGGCCGGCGAACCCGGCGCGGCCGGCCGGCACCCGCTGCCCGACCCGGAGGTCTTCGGCGCCGCGATGCGTGCGGCCGGTGTCAGCGCCGACCGTGACGTGGTCGTCTACGATGCCGCGCAGGGCTGGGGCGCCGCTCGCGCCTGGTGGATGCTGCGCTGGACCGGCCACACCCGGGTCCGGGTCCTGGACGGCGGGCTGGCCGCCTGGACCGCCGCCGGGCTGCAGCTGGAGACCGGAACGGCGGATCCCGCCCACGGTGACTTCACCCCCGCCGTCGGATCTACCCCGCTGCTGACCGCCGAGGACGCGGCGGCGCTGGCCCGGCGCGGTCTGCTGCTCGACGCCAGGGCGGGCGAGCGCTACCGGGGCGAGGTCGAGCCGATCGACCCCGTCGCCGGCCACATTCCGGGCGCGGTGAGCGCTCCGACCACGGAGAACCTCGCGGCGGACGGCCGTTTCCTGCCGGCCGAGGTGCTGGCGGCCCGGTTCGCGGAGCTGGGCGCCAAGGACTCCGCCGAGGTCGGCGTCTACTGCGGCTCCGGCGTCTCGGCGGCGCAGGAGGTGCTGGCGCTGGCGGTCGCGGGCATCCCCGCCGCGCTGTACGTGGGTTCGTGGAGCGAATGGACGGCCGACCCGGACCGCCCGGTCGCCACCGGCGCGCAGCCGGGCTGACCCCGGAACAGGGCCCCGGACAGGGGTAGGGCGAACAGGTAAGGGGCGGCGCACCAGGTGCGCCGCCCCTTACCGTCGATTTCTGCGGTTACTCCTGCTTCTTGCGGCGGCTGCCGAAGACGATCTCGTCCCAGCTGGGCACCGTCGCCCGGCGTCCCGGCCGGACACCGTCCGCCTCGGCCTGCCGGTCCGTGGTGCCGACCAGCCGGTCGCGGTGGCCCGCGACGGCCCGCGGCATCAGGACGTCCGCGTAAGCGGAGCCCGCACCCGTGCTCGCCGCGGGCGGAGCGGCCTCCTCGGCCGCCGGCTCCTCCGGCTGCTCCGCCGGAGCGGTCTCCGGGGGCGCGGACGGCGGTGACGGTACGACCATGTCGCCGCGGAAGCTCGGCACCGCCTCCAGCAGGCTGGTCAGCGAGTCCCGGTCCTCCTCGGCACGTTCGGCACTGCGCTCCTGCGGCCGGTCGGGCCGTTCCAGCTGCCGGTCGAGCGCCCGGTCCAGCGGGCGGTCCCTGGGCAGCCGGGCGATCCGCGGCACGAAGGGGAAGCTCGGCGGCTCCTTGGAGTCCTGGGTCTCCAGGGTCTCCTGCTGGGTGGTCTCGCCGATCAGCGCCCGTGCCTCGTCGTCCACGGCCTGGACGAGCCGCCGGGGCGGGTCGTACGTCCAGCTCGCGGAGTGCGGTTCACCGGCCACCCGGTAGACCAGCAGGACTTCCCACGTGCCGTCGTCGCGCCGCCAGGAGTCCCAGAGAACGGTCTCCTTCTCGGCGCCGCGCAGCAGCAGCCGCTCCGCGACCGCTTCACCGAGCTGCGGTCCGGCGCTCTCGCCGTGCCGCCGCACCGGGGTCTTCCTGGCCCGCTCGGCCATGAAGGCGCGCTCGGCGAGCACCGGACCCTCGAAGCGGCGGACCCGTTCCACCGGAATACCGGCGGTCTGGGCGACCTCTTCCGCTGAGGCTCCGGCTCGTATCCGTGCCTGGATGTCCCTTGGCCGCAGGTGGCTCTCGACCTCGATCTGGCCGAGGCGGGCACGGTCATTGCGTACCGCTGCCCGGAGTCGCTCGTCGATGGGGAGCGAGTATTCCGTGCTGTCTGCAGCCTTGAGCACCAGTCGTGTGCCGTCGTTGCTGACGGCCACGACACGCAGTTCGGGCATGGGAACCTCCCGGGTGGTGCCTGCCGACGTCACGTGCGTCGCTGCTCCCGTTGGACGAGTGTGGCCTGCCCAGGTGCGGCACGCCACAACCTTGCAGGGTTACCCGGCGTGTCGGGCAGGTGCCGTGACTCGCCGTTATGGGACGGTGACCAGTTGACCACTCAGAGTGACCAAACGCGGCACCCCGGGATGAGCACCGCCTCCGGGCTCCCCTCCCGTTGGTCCGGGCAACCGGACGGGAAGCCGGAGCCAGGATTCGCCACAGTACTCCATTCGGGCCACTGGGGTGGGTTGCGGCGCTGCCGAAGTTCTCCCGCGACAAGGGAGTTGAGTGGCGAGGCTCACAGAATGCCTGCAAGTGGAACTACTGCCTTCGCCCATATGTCTCTTCTCTGTGCAAGGAGGATGAGATCGGCTACCCAGGTATGGATATGGACGAAAAGGACGAGCGCGAGGAAACGTCCCAGCGGGGACGGCTGGACCTGAGCGTCCCCCAAGTGGCGGGCAGTGCGCTGGCGGCCGTGACCGCGGCACTGCTGGCGTCGCAGCTCGGTGTGTACGGGACGATCATCGGCGCCGGCGTGGTCAGCATCGTGGCCACCGCGGGCGGCACGGTCTTCCAGCACTTCTTCCGGCGCACCGGCGAGCAGATCCGCACGGTGTCCACCCGGCACCTGCCGGTCTCCGTCCCGGGGACGGACCCGGAGGCGGGCTCCACCCGGCTGCTGGAGGAGCTGCCGCCACCGGGCGAGGACGGGATCCCCGACGGGGAGTACGGCGAGGCGACCGTGCACGGCACGACCAAGCGCGGCTGGCGCAAGTCGGCGATCGGCGCCGTGGTCGTCTTCGTGCTGGCGATGGGCACCGTCACCTCGATCGAGCTGGCCACCGGATCGGAGCCGTCGGTCACGGCGGTCTTCGACGGCGGCGGATCGCACCACCGGCCGCCGGCCGACCGGCCGAGTGCCCCGGCCTCCGATCCGGCCGGCACCCCCGGGGACACCCCCTCGCCCGGATCGTCGACGACTCCTTCGGAGTCCTCGTCGCCGTCACCGACCCCCTCGGGGAGCGGCAGCGGCTCGCCGACGCCAGATCCCAGCGGTTCCCCGTCCTCGGGCGGCAGCCCGAGCACCAGCACCTCGCCGACCCCGGACCCCGGCCAGTCCTCGGACGACGGCAAGGGCGGGGCGGGCGGCAGACCGCCTCCCGGCGCCCAGGGCGGCGCCCAGGGGGCCGCCGCGGGCGCCGGGACGCAGAACTGAGCGCCGGGGACCTTGAGCGGTCCTACGCGCCGAGCACCCGCCGCAGGTAGTCGTTGCCGAAGAGCCGCTGCGGATCCAGCCGGTCGCGCAGGGCGGTGAACTCGCCGAAGAGCGGATATACCCCGGAGAAGTACTCCGCGTCACGGGTGTGGACCTTGCCCCAGTGCGGCCGGCCCTCGTGCGCGGTCATGATCTTTTCGGCCGCGGTGAAGTACTCCTGGTAGCGGCTGCCCCGGTACATGTGGACGGCGATGTACGCGCTGTCGCGGCCGGAGGCGGTGGACAGGGTGATGTCGTCGGCGGGCGCGATCCGCACCTCCACCGGGAAGCTGATCCGCAGCCCCGACGACTCGACCATCGCCTTGAGCTCGCGGATCGCCCCGACCGCGGCCTCGCGCGGCACGGCGTACTCCATCTCCACGAACCGCACCCGGCGCGGACTGGTGAAGACCTTGTACGCGATATCGGTGTACGTACGGGCCGACAGCGCGCGGCTGGAGACCTTCGCGATGCCGGGGATGGTGCCGGGAGCGGCCTTTCCGAGCGAACAGGCGGCCTGGAACAGACCGTTGGAGAGCAGCTCGTCGTCGATCCAGCCCTTGACGGGGGAGAGCGGGGCGGCCGGGCCCTGACTGCGGTTGTTGCGCTTGGTGTTGCAGCTGTCGGTGTGCGGGAACCAGTAGAACTCGAAGTGCTCGTTCTCCGTCGTCAGCTGGTCGAACTCCGCCATGACCCGGTCGAAGCCCATCGGCTCCTCGCGGGCGGTGAGCAGGAACAGCGGTTCGACCGCGAACGTGATCGCGCTGATCACCCCGAGGGCGCCGAGCCCGAGCCGGGCCGCCGCGAAGACATCGGCGTTCTCGTCCGCCGAGCAGGTCAGCACCGAGCCGTCGGCCAGCACCAGTTCCAGGCCCTTGATCTGGGCGGATATCGACCCCGAGTCACGGCCGGTGCCATGGGTGCCGGTACTGGTGGCGCCCGCCACCGTCTGCTCCATGATGTCGCCCATATTGGTCAACGACAGGCCCTCGGCGGCCAGCGCCGCGTTCAGCTGGTGGAGCGGAACCCCCGCCTCCACGGTGATCGTGCCGCGCTCGCGGTCGATCTCCCGGATCGCCGCCAGCCGGTCCGGCCGGATGAGGACCCCACCGGTGGCGGCCGCGGCGGTGAACGAGTGCCCGGTGCCCACGGCCTTCGCCGTCAGCCCGTCCTGGGCGGCCTGGCGAACGGCGGCGGACAGCTCGTCCACCGAGGCCGGCGACACACTGCGCCGCGGCTGGGAGGTGACGTTCCCCGCCCAGTTACGCCACGCCTTCTCGGCGGTTCCGTTCATCGTGCTCGTCGTGCTCATACGTACGCGCCCCCTCCTGCTCCGGCGCCGGCCGCAGCCGGCGGAACCCCAGGACCGCCACCACCACGGCGAGTGCCCCGGCGGCGGCCGGTACCGCGAACGCCGCCTCCGCCCCCGACGAGTCGATCACCCACCCGGACACCGAGGCTCCGAGAGCCACGCCGACCGTGATGCCTGTGCTCACCCAGGTCATGCCTTCGGTCAGCTTCGCACGCGGTACCAGCTGTTCGACCAGGGCCATGGTGATGACCATCGTCGGTGCGATGGACAGGCCCGCGGCGAACAGCGCTACGGCCAGGAACCACAAGTTTCCGACCAGTAGGAGCGGGATCATACTCACAGCCATCACGCACACACCCACCAGGAAGCCCCGGAAGGCGGGCCCCTTCAGCCGGAGCAGCCCGAAGGCCAGCCCCGCGACGCAGGAGCCGAACGCGTACACCGCGAGGACCAGGCTGGCCGCGGCCTTGTGGCCCAGCTCGTCGGCGAAGGCCACCGTCGTGACCTCGACCGAGCCGAAGATCGCGCCGGTGCAGGCGAAGGTGGTCACCAGCACCTGGAGGCCGGGGGAGCGCAGCGCCGAGCCGCCCGCGTGGGAGGCCGTGGGGTGCGGGACCGGTTCCGTCGAGCGCTGAGCGGTCAGCAGGAACGTGCCGATCGCGAGGAAGACCGCCGCGAGCAGCGGGCCGGCCTCGGGGAACCAGACGGTGCACAGCCCGATCGACAGGATCGGGCCGACGATGAAGCAGACCTCGTCGACCACCGACTCGAAGGAGTACGCGGTGTGCATCGCGGGGGTGCCGTGGTGGATCACCGCCCAGCGGGCCCGGACCATCGCGCCCAGACTCGGAGTGGCGCCCGCCATGACGGCGAAGACGAAGAGCGTCCAGTCCGGCGCGTCCCACACGACGCACAGCAGCAGCCCCGCCACCGCCATCACGGTGACCCCGGCCGCCGGGCGCAGCACGCGGCGCTGCCCGTAGCGGTCGACGAGCCGGGACACCTGCGGGCCCATCACGGCGCCGGACATCGCGAGCGTCGCGGAGAGCGCGCCCGCCAGCCCGTAGCGGCCGGTGACCTGGGAGATCATCGTCACGATGCCGATGCCCAGCATCGACAGCGGCAGCCGGCCGATGAAACCGGCGGCCGAGAAACCCTTGGTTCCAGGTGCTGCGAAGATCGCGCGATACGGGCTGGACACGGGCACTCCACGGCGTCTTCGCCGGCGTCGGTAAGGCTTGTGACTGTCCTCCACAGGTTACGTGGCAGGGCAATCGCTTTTCTGGACGCCGGGCACCAGTGGCAGGATCGGACCCATGTCCGATCACAACGAGGCCGGTCCCGCGGCCGTGCCCTATGACGCGCTGCTCCTGCTGTCCTTCGGCGGCCCCGAGGGACCCGACGACGTCGTCCCGTTCCTGGAGAACGTCACCCGCGGCCGGGGCATCCCGCGGGAGCGGCTCAAGGAGGTCGGGCAGCACTACTTCCTGTTCGGCGGGGTCAGCCCGATCAACGCGCAGAACCGCGAGCTGCTCGACGCTCTGCGCAAGGACTTCGGCGAGCACGGCCTCGCCCTGCCGGTCTACTGGGGCAACCGCAACTGGGCGCCCTACCTGGTCGACACGCTGCGCGAGATGACCGACGACGGGCACCGCCGCATCCTGGTGCTCGCCACCAGCGCCTACGCCTCCTACTCCGGCTGCCGCCAGTACCGGGAGAACCTGGCCGGCGCCCTCGCCGAGCTCGCGGCCGAGGGCCGGCCGGTGCCGAGCGTGGACAAGCTGCGGCACTACTTCAACCACCCCGGCTTCGTGGAACCCATGACCGACGCGGTCCTCACCGCGCTCGGCGAACTGCCCGTCGAGGTCAGGGCCGGCGCCCGTCTGGCGTTCACCACGCACTCCATCCCGACCGCCGCCGCCGACACCTCGGGCCCGGTGGAGGGCCACGGGAACGGCGGCGCCTACGTGGCGCAGCACCTGGACACCGCCCGGGTGATCGCCGACGCGGTACGGGAGGCGACCGGCACCGAGCACCCCTGGCAGCTCGTCTACCAGTCGCGCAGCGGCGCCCCGCACATCCCGTGGCTGGAGCCGGACATCTGCGACCACCTCGCGGAGCTGCACGAGGGCGGCGTGCCCGCCGTCGTCATGGTGCCGATCGGCTTCGTCTCCGACCACATGGAGGTCAAGTACGACCTCGACACCGAGGCGGCCGCCAAGGCCGCCGAACTGGGGCTGCCGGTCGCGCGGGCCGCGACCGTGGGCGCCGACCCCCGGTTCGCCGCCGCCGTACGCGACCTGGTCCTGGAGCGCGCGGCGAGCGAGCGCGGCCTGGCACCGCGGCCCTGCGCGCTGGGCTCGCTCGGTCCGAGCCACGACGTCTGCCCGGCGGGCTGCTGCCCGTCCCGGAGCCCCCAGCCCGCTGTCGCGGGCACCGACTGAGGAGAGCCGTGAGCACCGAACTGCTGGAGATCGCGCTGGAAGCCGCCCACAAGGCGGGCGAACTGCTGCGCACCGGCCGGCCGGCCGACCTCGGGGTGGCGGCCACCAAGTCGAGCCCGATCGACGTCGTCACCGAGATGGACATCGCCGCCGAGAAGCTGATCACCGAACTGATCGCGAAGCACCGTCCCCAGGACGGCTTCCTCGGCGAGGAGGGCACCGAGAGCCCGGGCACCAGCGGGGTGCGATGGGTCGTCGATCCGCTCGACGGCACCGTCAACTACCTGTACGGGTTGCCCTCCTGGTCCGTGAGCATCGCGGCCGAGGTGGACGGCGAGACGGTGGTGGGGGTCGTCGCGGCCCCGATGCGCGGCGAGACCTACCGGGCGGTGCTCGGGCAGGGCGCCTTCGTCAACGACACCCCGGCCCGGCCGCGCCCGGTGCCCGAGTTCGCGCACGCGCTGGTCGGCACCGGCTTCAGCTACCTCACCGACCGCCGGGTGACGCAGGCGGAGGTGCTGCGCACCCTGCTGCCGAAGGTGCGCGACATCCGGCGCGGCGGATCCGCCGCGATCGACCTCTGCGACGTGGGCTGCGGACGGCTGGACGCGTACTACGAGCGCGGCCTGAATCCCTGGGACTTCGCGGCCGGCGCCCTCTTCGCCCGGGAGGCGGGCGTCCGCACCGGCGGGCGCCCCGGGCAGGCTCCCTCGAACGAGCTGACCGTCGCCGCGGGACCCGGCCTCTTCGAGGCGCTCCAGAGCCTGCTGGAGGACCTGGGAGCCTGGCTCGACTGACCTGGACCGGCACGGCCGTCCGCGGGCGGCAGCGGGTCGGGCAGCGCTCGCGGGAAGGGCGCTCCGGGTGCTGTGTCAGGGCCCTGTGAAATGATCGCCGAGCGGCTCAAGGGGGGCCGTTCAGCATCGTTCATGGGGGAATCATCAACATTCGCATAGGCGCGTGGGGCGCCGCCGCACTGCTGGGGGCGGTCGCCCTTCCGGTCGTCCTGCAGCCGGCCGCGGCCGCCGCTCCGGCCAACCTGTACGTCAACAACGCGGCGTCCGCGCACTGCACGGACACCGGCTCCGGCCTGGAGGCCAAGCCGTTCTGCACCGTCTCCGCCGCGGTCGCCGCGGTGCAGCCCGGCCAGACGGTGCACATCGCGCCGCAGGGGACCTATCCCGAGCAGGTCAATCTCACCAAGTCGGGCACGGAGGCCGCCCCGATCACTCTCGTCGGGGACCCCGTGTCCTCATCCGGGGTGTGGTCCAGCGCCTACTACTCGGCCACCATCGGCAAGCGCGACGCCGGCGGTACGGCCCGCGGGCTGACGATCAGCGGCGCCCAGCACATCCGGATCAAGAGCCTCAACTTCGCCGCCGTCGACGAGGGGGTGCGGATCGAGAACTCCTCGGACGTGTCGTACGTCAGCGGATGGGTGACCGGGGCCGCCACGGCCGCCGTCCACGTGCTCGGCACCTCCGAGAAGGTCACCGTCGGGCGCCTGAACCTCGACGTCATCAGCGGTCCCGGCATCGTGGTGGACCCCGGTGTCAAGGGCGCCGTGCTGACCACGAACCACGTGAACGCGTATGACGGCGACGGGATCTCCGTCACGGACTCACCCGGCGCGGTCGTGGTGGGCAACTCCGTCTTCAGCCGTTGCCACGACGGCATCGTGCTGGCCGGGGCCTCCTCCGGTGCGACGATCGCGAACAACGTCATCGCGCCGACCGACGTGCCCGGCTGGGACTCCTTCGAGTGCTTCTCGGAGCACCCCACCCGCCTGACCGTGGCCCCGGGCTCCGTCACCGGAACGAAGACGGACTACAACGTCCTCAGCACGATCGACGGCCGGTCGGCGTACAACTGGGCGGGCACCGCGTACGGGTACCAGCCGGCCTTCAGGTCCGCGACCGGCCAGGGCACGCACGACTTCTTCGCCGATCCGCTCGTCCCCTGGAAGGGCGACAAGCACGCCAAGCCGCTGCCGGCCATCGACTCGGCGGACATCACCGCCCCCGGGATGCTCGACGTCGACTCCCAGGGCAACAAGGCGGTGGACGACCCGCTGACGCCGAACAGCGGCGGCGGCCACCGGGACCGGGGTGCCCGGGAGTGGCTGGACGTCGGCAGCCTCTACACCCCGCAGGGGCCGACGCGTCTGCTGGACACCCGCTCGTCGCACGGTGACGCCACGCAGCTGCCGACGGCCGTCTCCATGCAGCTTCAGGTGACCGGCCGGAACGGGGTGCCGGCCACCGGCGTCACCGCGGTGACCCTGAACGTCACCGCCACCGGTACCACCGGCGCGGGCTTTCTGGCCGTCTACCCGACCTATTCGAAGCCGATCGCCTCGAACCTCAACTGGGCGGCGGGCGACACCGTCGCCAACCTGGTGACCGTTCCGGTGGACGACAACGGCCGGATCACCATCCAGCGCGGTGGTCAGGGCACCACCGATGTGATCGCCGACCTGGCGGGCTACTACAGCGCCAAGGGAAGCGTCTTCACCACCGCCGGCCCCACCCGGGCGATGGACACCAGGAACGGCACGGGCGCGCCGCAGGGCGCGGTCCGCTCCGGCGGCTCCGTCGAGCTCCAGATCGCGGGTACCAACGGCGTCCCGGCGACCGGCGTCACCGCGGTGACGCTGAACGTGACGACGACCGCGCCGACCGCCTACGGCTTCCTGACGGTGTACCCGCACGGCGCGACCCGTCCGGTCGCCTCGAACCTCAACTGGGCGCCGGGCAGGACCGTCGCCAACCTGGTGACGGTCCCCGTGGTGGACGGCAAGGTGTCCTTCTACAGCGGGGGCACCGGCTCTGGCACGGTGCAGGTCATCGCGGACGTGGCCGGCTACTACAGCGACCAGGGACACAACACCTTCCACGCCGAGACGCCCTTCCGGGTGCTGGACACCCGTAAGGCCGACCCGAGCGACTGCACCGACCAGAGCCGCCCGGCCGCCGTCATCCCGCCCGGCGGGACGCTCGATGTCGCCCTCAACTGCTACCAGACCTCCGATGCCACGTCGCTCACGCTCAACGTGACGGTGACCGGCACGGGCGCCCCGGGCTTTCTGACGGTGTACCCGCACGGGCAGCAGAAGCCGGTGGCCTCCAACATCAACTGGATCGCCGGCCAGACGGTCCCGAACCAGGTCGTCGTCCCGATCGGGGACGGCAAGATCTCGTTCTTCAACGGCAGCGGCGGGAACATCGACCTGGTGGTCGACGTCCTCGGCTACCACTCCGTCTGACCGCTCGGCTGACGACCGCCCACTGCCGCACGCCCGTCCGGGTGCGGCAGCGGGCACGGAAGCGCCCCGGCACCAGGGAGGTGTCCGGGGCGTGCCGACGGCTGCTGCTCTGCCGTTCCGGTTCGGGGGCCGTGGCCTGGCGGCCCGGCCGGGCGTACTGGTCAGGCGTACTGGTCAGGCGACCTTGGACTGGATGTGCACGCCGTGTTCCGCGGCCAGGCGCCGCAGATCGTCGAGCTCGCCCTGTTCGACCTCGGCAAGGAACTCGTCGCCGGCCTCACGGGCGTGGTGGAGGTCGGATTCAGTGCTGTGTATCCGCTGCAGGATTCCGGTGGTGAATGCGTCCATCAGCTGGCGCCCCCTCGTCGTCGTCGTCGTTGACACGGGGTGTGTCAAAGCCCATAACGGCGCGGCGGGAAGCGCGTCGGGGCTTGGTTGGTGGGTGTACGACGGGTCTTCCCCGGGCCCGGCGACGAGGAAACCTCGAGCAGACGACGAATTCCGGTCCGGTCGCCACTTACCGCCGGTTTACGGCCGTCCGGTGCAGGATGGGAGCACATTCGTACTGCTCACGGAAGGAACAGCGCCTTGCGCGTACTGGTCGTCGAGGACGAGCAACTGCTCGCCGATGCGGTTGCCACCGGACTTCGCCGCGAGGCCATGGCCGTCGACGTCGTGTACGACGGTGGCGCCGCCCTGGAGCGGATCGGGGTGAACGACTACGACGTCGTGGTCCTCGACCGTGACCTTCCGGTCGTCCACGGTGACGACGTCTGCCGGCAGATCGTCGGGCTGGGGATGCCGACCCGGGTGCTGATGCTCACCGCCGCCGGCGATGTGAGCGACCGGGTGGAGGGGCTGGAACTGGGCGCCGACGACTATCTCCCCAAGCCCTTCGCGTTCAGCGAGCTGACCGCACGGGTCCGCGCGCTGGGCCGCCGGACGACCACGGCCCTGCCGCCGGTCCTGGAGCGGTCCGGCATCAAGCTCGACCCCAACCGCCGGGAGGTCTTCCGGGACGGCGCCGAGGTGCATCTGGCGCCGAAGGAGTTCGCGGTGCTGGAGGTGCTGATGCGCAGCGAGGGCTCGGTGGTCTCCGCCGAGCAGCTCCTGGAGAAGGCGTGGGACGAGAACACCGACCCGTTCACGAACGTGGTGCGGGTGACGGTCATGACGCTGCGCCGCAAGCTCGGCGAGCCCCCGGTGATCGTCACCGTGCCGGGCTCCGGATACCGGATCTGACCGGCGTGACCACTTCCTCCGCCCCGCCCCCGCCCCCCCCCCGGCCACCCGCCGACCGGGCCGCTCCCCGCCGCCCCGGCTGGGACCTGCTGCCGGCCGAGGCGCCGCCCCCGTGGCTGCGGCCGACGATCCGGATACGGCTGACGGTCCTGTACGGCGGCATGTTCCTGATCGCGGGCGTCCTGCTGCTGTGGATCAACTACCTGCTGGCCGCACAGGCGCTGCACCAGGGCATGGAGCTGCCCTTCCGGCTGCTGGGCGCCAATGTGCAGCCGACGGACGCGTGTCCCAATCTGCAGAGCAGCAGCGGCAGCAGCACCATCGACCAGTTCAACGCCGCGCTGAACATCTGCATGCAGCACCAGCGCGAGCTGGCGCTCAACACGCTGCTCAGGCGCTCGCTGATGGCCCTCATAGGGCTGACCGTGGTCGCCTTCGCCTTCGGCTACGTGATGGCCGGGCGGGTGCTCTCGCCGCTGGGCAGGATCACCCGCACCGCGCGCGGCGTGGTCAGCTCCGACCTCAAGCGCCGGATCGAGCTCGACGGACCGGACGACGAGCTCAAGGAGCTCGCCGACACCTTCGACGACATGCTCGACCGGCTGGAGCGGTCCTTCGACGCGCAGCGCCGCTTCGTGGCCAACGCGTCGCACGAACTGCGGACGCCACTGGCGATCAACCGCACGCTCCTGGAGGTGCAGCTGGCCGACCCGGAGGCGTCGGCCGACCTCCAGCAGCTCGGCAAGACTCTGCTCGCCACCAACGAGCGCAGTGAGCAGCTCGTGGAGGGCCTGCTGCTGCTCGCCCGCAGCGACAACGAGATCGTGCACCGCAAGCCGGTGGACGTCGCGGAGGCGGCCTCCCAGGCCCTCGACCAGACCCGCGCCGAGGCGCAGGCCAAGGGCGTGGAGCTGCGCAGCGAGCTCGGGCCGGCGGTGGTGCAGGGCAACGGCGTGCTGCTGGAGCGGATCGCGCTGAACCTGGTGCAGAACGCCGTCCGGTACAACACGGCCGACGGCTGGGTCGAGGTGACGACCGGCACCGAGGCGGGCCAGGCCCTGCTGATAGTGACGAACACCGGCCCGGTGGTGCCCGCCTACGAGGTGGACAACCTCTTCGAGCCCTTCCGCCGGCTCCGTACGGAGCGAACGGGCAGCGACAAGGGCGTGGGCCTGGGGCTGTCCATCGCGCGCTCCGTGGCGCGCGCTCACGGCGGCTTCATCTCGGCGGAGCCGAGGGAGGGCGGTGGCCTGGTCATGCGGGTGGTGATCCCGCTCTGACCGCGAACCCGGCGGCGGACCCGGCGGCAGGGTCCGCCATGGTCGGCCGAAGTCTTCCGAAGAGTCTTCCGAGGGCCGCAGAACCCCTCGTGAGGGTCGGATCATGTTCGCTTTGCGAGTAATTTCGCGGTCTGTGAATCGAGGGGAGCTGGTGTGATTGATCACACCTGGATTTCCGGTCCTGCCTACCCTGCGTGATCACTACGACCGAAAAAAGACCGGAAAATCCATGTTTCCGCTGGTCATGATCACGGGAAGTACACGTGTTGGCACGAGTGATGTGCGACTTTCAGACCGGAACAGGTCCTGATCGGCCACTGCCACGATCACCTCATCCGGGGTGACGTTGGGTGTCGATTGAGTAACAGGCCTTGATGTGAGGCAAAATCTCCGCCTCAGGTCGGGCACAAGTCCGGCCTCCCGCGCGTTACGTGCGCAGACACCAGCAGATACCCAGAGGGGGAGAGCGACACATGGCAACGGATTACGACACACCACGCAAGACTGACGATGACGTCAATGAGGACAGCATCGAGGAACTGAAGGCTCGCCGGAACGAGAAGTCCACGTCCGCTGTGGACGTCGACGAGTTCGACCAGGCCGAGTCCCTGGAGCTGCCCGGCGCCGACCTCTCCAACGAGGAGCTTTCGGTCCGGGTGCTTCCCCGGCAGGCGGACGAGTTCACCTGCATGACCTGCTTCCTGGTGCACCACCGCAGCCAGCTGGCCGGCGAGGCGAAGAACGGCGACCCGATCTGCCGCGACTGCGCGGCCTGAGGCAGCGGGTAGCCGTGAAGGGCTCGCCTGAGGGCCGGGAGGACGACGAGCGGGGCCGTGCGGCCTCGCTCGCGGCCGCCATAGGGCGCGGGGTGAAGAGCGGGGCCAGGAAGGGCGGCAGGGGCGCGCGGGTCGGTATGGGCTCGCTCGCCGAGCGGCTCGTCGACGCGGCCCCGCGCATCCCCGTGCGCGACCTGGACACACTGCGCAAGCAGTTCCCGGGTCTGGGTCCCGAGGACATCGCGGACAAACTCATCGCCGGTGCCGTCAAGGGCACCATGACCGTCGGAGCAGGCGTGGGAGCGGCGGCGATGCTGCCGACCCCGCCCGCCATGCCGGCGGAGCTGGCCGCGGAGACGCTCGGCGTCGCGGCGGTCGAGTACAAGCTCATCGCCGAGCTGCACGAGGTCTACGGGCTCCGTGCGGCCGGCACCGTACGGGAGCGCGCGACCGCCTACCTGTGGTCGTGGACCGAGCAGCGCGGCATCGACGTGCTCAGGCTGTCCTCGCTCAACGTCGCACTCGGCGGCAAGATGAAGCGGGAGCTGCGCCAGCAGCTCATCAAGCGCACGGTGCGGAACCTGCCGACGCTGACCCCGTTCATGATCGGCGCGGCCGTCGGCGCCACGATGAACCGGCGCGACACCAAGAGGCTCGCGGAGAAAGTCCGAAAGGACCTGCGTGCCGCTCAGATCCCCTGGGACGCGCTGCCCGGCCCCGAGCTGCCCCAGGCTCCCCCGCCTCCCGCTATCGAGCTCTGACGGCCTCCAGGGCCTGTGCCAGGCGCTCCGGGGAGCGCGTCGACAGATAGACATACGGCGTCGGGTCCGCCGGGTCCGTGATCTCCACCTTGAGCGCGGTCGGCACGTAGCTGCGCAGCAGCATGAAGGCGCGCGGGTTGGCCTTCCGCCCGCGCCAGGCGATCGTCTCCGCCGGGTCCAGCACCGTCGCCTCGCCCAGCGCCGCGACCGGGATCTTCGCCTCGCCGGCGACCAGCGAGCCGGCCACCACCCGGATCCGCGCCGAACCGTACGAACTCAGGCCCATCGCCGCCAGCGCGGTCCCGCCGGCCAGACCCGCCAGCATCGGCAGCACCCCGAAGGGGAAAAGGATCAGCGCGGCGGAGACTCCCGCCCCCAGAGCCAGGAGCCACCAGGAGCGCGGGACGGTGAGGCGTTCGTCGTAGGGCTGCATGGCACCCAGCTTGGCAGACGCTTTCCGGCCGTCCACCGCCCGGCCGGTCACTTCCCGCGCAGCCGGTCCACCGCCCGCGCCACCCGCGGCGGGGCGGCCCGCAGACCGCTCGCGAGCTGCTTGGCCCAGTCCGTCGCGACGGTCGGCGCCAGCACGTCCAGGGCCGCCGCGGAGCGGGCGCCGCCGCCCACCAGGTACCGCGGCAGCGGGCGCCGGGCGTTCAGCGCCTTGAGGACCGCCAGGGCCACCGGACGCGGACCGGGCAGCGTCCGGGCGTCGCGCACCAGCTGGTCGGCGCCGGAGTACTGGTCGCGGTAGGCCGAGGTCCGCTCGGCCGGCAGCAGCTCCGCGCCCTGCTCCCAGATCCCGGTGCGGTGCGAGCCCGGCTCGATCAGCACGACCTTCACACCGAAGGACTCGGTCTCCATGCGCAGCGCGTCCGTCACCGACTCCAGGCCCTGCTTGCTGGCGCAGTACCAGCCCAGCATCGGCAGCGAGACCCGGCCGGCGACCGACGAGATGTTGACGATCCGGCCGTCCCGGCGCTCCCGCATCGCCGGCAGCACCAGCCGGGCGATACGGGCCGGGGCGATCAGGTTCGTCTCCAGCTGGCGCCGCACCTGCTCGTCGCCCACGTCCTCGACGGCACCCGGCTGGGCGAAACCCGCGTTGTTGACCACCGCCCAGGGGCCGCCGTCCGTCATCATCGCGATCTCCGTGAACGCCTGGACGCACGACGTCGCGTCGGCCACGTCCAGCAGTACCGTCCGCACCGCCGCCCCCGTACGTTCCACCACCGCCCGCAGCGTCTCGGCCTTCTCCGGCGTCCGCACCGTGCCGATCACGTCGAATCCGGCGTGCGCGAGCTCGAGGGTGACGGCGAGGCCGATGCCTCGGCCGGCTCCGGTGACGACGACGGACTTGGGACTCATGTGCGCTCCGGTCAAGGTGGGGTGGAAGCCGGTACGGGTCAACGGACGGCCGACGGGAAAGGATCCCGCAGGAGGGTAGGGTCTCGGGCGTGAGTGGAGCTACCGCATCCGAGAGCCCTGGCCGGCCGGGCCTGAAGCCGCCGCCAGACGCAGGCCTGCCCGTACGGCATCCCGGTGCGCCCGCGCCCGGCGAACTGCTCGGGGCGCACTACGACCAGTGTTTCGGCTGCGGCGAGGGTCAGCCGCACGGACTGCACCTGGAATCCCGTGCGGGTGATGGCGTGAGCGTCACCGCGGAATTCACCGTACAGACCGCCCACCAGGGCGCGCCGGGCCTCGCGCACGGCGGCGTGCTGGCCTCGGCGCTGGACGAGACGCTCGGCTCGCTGAACTGGCTGCTGCAGGTCATCGCGGTGACCGGCCGGCTGGAGACGGACTTCGTCCGCCCGGTGCCCGTCGGCACCACCCTGTATCTGCGGGCGCACTGCCGCGCGGTCGCCGGACGGAAGATCTACAGCACCGCCGAGGGCCGGATCGGCGCCCCCGACGGCCCGGTCGCGGTCCGCGCCGAGGCCCTGTTCCTGGAAGTGAAGCTCAACCACTTCACGGACAACGGACGTCCCGAGGAGATCCAGGCCGCGATGTCCGACCCCGACCAGGTCAAGGTCGCCCGCGCCTTCGAGGTGAACCCGTGAGTGAAGCGGCACGGCGTCCCGTGGACGTTCTCATCCGCCGTCTCGACGACTCGGTGCCCATTCCGGCGTACGAGCACCCCGGCGACGCGGGAGCCGACCTGGTGACCACCCAGGCCGCGGAACTCGCCCCCGGCGAACGAACGGTGCTCCCCACCGGCGTGTCCATCGCGCTGCCGGACGGGTATGCGGCCTTCGTGCACCCCCGCTCGGGCCTCGCGGCCAGGTGCGGAGTGACCCTCGTGAATGCCCCGGGAACGGTCGATGCCGGGTACCGTGGGGAGATCAAGGTGATCGTGGTCAACCTGGACCCACGCGAGAGCGTGCGGTTCGAACGGGGAGACCGGATCGCCCAACTGGTCGTCCAGCAGGTCGAACGGGTCCGCTTCCACGAGGTCGCGGAACTTCCCGGTTCTGCCAGGGCCGCTGGGGGCTTCGGCTCCACCGGGGGGCATGCCTCGGTAGGTGATGCCCCCGACGGCCAGACCAGTAATGGATTCGCTTCGGTCGTTGCAGACCGGGAAGGACAGTGACCGTGTTCCGTCGTCGTCGCAAGGAGCGCGAAGACGCCCTCGACGAGCTCGAGGGCGCGAGCCCGGACGAGCTGGCCGAAGACGCCGAAGACGCCGGGGAGTCCGACGACTCCGGCGAATCGGGTCGGTACAACCTTCCGCCCGCCCCCAGGCCCGACGGGCCCTGGGACCTGAGCGAGGTCAAGCAGCCCGGCGAGGGCCGGGTGGACCTCGGCGGACTGTTCGTGCCCGGTGTCGAGGGCATGGAGCTGCGCGTCGAGGTGGCCGGTGAGTCGATCGTCGCCGCGACCGTGGTGCTGAACGACAGCGCTGTCCAGCTGCAGGCGTTCGCCGCCCCGAAGTCCGAGGGCATCTGGGGCGAGGTCCGGGACGAGATCGCGTCCGGCATCACCAAGCAGGGCGGCATCGTCGACGAGATCGAGGGTTCGCTGGGCTGGGAGCTGCGCGCGCAGGTGCCCGTACAGCTGCCGGACGGTACGAACGGTGTGCAGCTGGTCCGCTTCATCGGCTGTGACGGCCCGCGCTGGTTCCTGCGCGGGGTCATCTCCGGCCAGGGAGCGGTGCAGCCGGAGGCCGCGGGCCTGCTGGAGACGGTCTTCCGCGACACCGTCGTCGTGCGCGGCGAGACGCCCATGGCGCCGCGCGACCCGATCGTGCTGAAGCTGCCGACCGACGCCCAGATGGTGCCCGAGGGCATCGCGCAGGAGGAGACCGAGGGGCCGAAGTTCGGCGACGGGCTCGACCCGTTGCGCCGCGGCCCGGAGATCACCCAGATCCACTAGGGCGCGTGCCAGGCGTCGTGGGCCAGGCGGGACCTTCGAAACACGCCCTAGAACCCGCCGCACCCCGTTCCACCGGTGCGTCGGATGACCGACCACGGCCAGGGGCCGGATCCATGATCACGGATCCGGCCCTTCGCCATGTCCGGGGGAGCCCGGGCCGGGAAATCCTTGACCAGGTGGATAGGCTCCAGCTGGCAAGCGCGTACACGCAGTAGCAGTACGGCGGCCGGGGCCGACGGGTGCGGCGCACGGCCGGGAACGACCACAACGGGGTGTGGCCCGGTGATCCGGGTCAGGAGGGGGACAGAGCATGAGCGAGCAGTCGACGGGGCACGCGGGGACGGCGGTCGCGGACGGGCCGGCGACGGGGGAGATGGTCGTCGTCGAGGACCTTCGCCGCACCTACGGCAGCGGGGAGACGGCCGTGCACGCGCTGCGCGGTGTCTCCTTCCGGGTGCCGCGCGGTGAGCTGGTGGCCCTCAAGGGCCGATCCGGCTCCGGCAAGACCACCATCCTCAACCTGGTGGGCGGCCTGGACTCGCCGGACGGCGGCCGGATCACGCTCGACGGCACCGACCTCGCCGGGCTCGGCGACAACGGCCTGCTGGCGCTGCGCCGCGACCGAATCGGCTTCGTCTTCCAGTCCTTCGGACTGATCCCGATCCTCACCGCCGCCGAGAACGTCGGCGTCCCCATGCGGCTGCGCAAGGTGCCGCCGCGCGAGCGCGAGGAGCGCGTGGAGCTGCTGCTGTCGCTCGTCGGGCTCTCCGACCACGCGGCCCAGCGCCCCGGCGAGCTGTCCGGTGGCCAGCAGCAGCGGGTCGCCATCGCCCGCGCCCTGGCCAACCGGCCCGTCCTGATCATCGCGGACGAGCCGACCGGTCAGCTCGACGCCGAGACCGGCCTCGCCGTCATGGAACTGCTGCGCGCCGTCGTCCGCAGCGAGGGCGTCACCGCCCTCGTCGCCACCCACGACGCCCAGCTGCTGGCCCTGGCCGACCGGGTGCTCGAACTGCGCGACGGCCGGATCGTCGACGAGAGCTGAGCCGGCGGCCTGAGCACCGGGGCTCAGCCGCCGTCCGCCGCCTTGAGCGTGGTGGCCACGCTCTGTCCCTGGTCACCGCTCCGCAGGGTGACCTTGCCGCTGCCGGACGTCTCGGCGGCGCTGGACGCTCCGCCGCAGGCGGCGGCCAGCGGCAGCACGAGGGCGACCAGGAGCGGGACGGCGAGTGGTCGCAGCCGCGACCACGAGGGCGGGCGCATCAGCGTTTCCCGTCGCCGGGCTGGGCGAGGGCGGTGTTGTACGCGGTGTCGTCACCTGTGACCGCGCGGCTGTGCGAGCCGTCCACGGCGACCGGGGCGTCACCGGCGAGGGTGATCCGCTGGACCCGCCGCGGCAGGGTTCCGTAGTCGGCCACCGCGTAGTGCTGGGTGGCGCGGTTGTCCCAGAACGCCACGTCACCCGGTGCCCAGCGCCACCGGACGGTGTTCTCCAGCTCCGTGACGTGCGACTGCAGCAGCCGGAGCAGATCGCGGGAGTCGTCGCCGTTCCAGCCGGTGAACCGGCGGACGAACCCGCCGAGCACCAGGGAGCGTTCACCGGTCTCGGGGTGCACCCGCACCACCGGGTGCTCGGTCTCGTACGCGGTGGAGGTGAAGACCTCGCGCTGCCGGCGGGCGGCGTCGGTGTCGTCGGACGGCTTGTAGGCCGCGTAGTCGTAGCTGTTGGAGTGCACCGCCCACAGCCGGTCCGCGAGTTCGCGCAGCTCGGAGGGGAGATGCGTATAGGCGGCCGCAGTGTTGGCCCACACGGTGTCACCGCCGTACGGCGGGATGGTGACCGCCCGCAGGATGGAGCCGAGCGGGGGGTGCCGGACGAAGGTGACGTCGGTGTGCCAGTGGTTGGCGCGTCCAGCGGTGCGCCCGTAGTCGAGATCGAGGACGGCGGGTGAGCCCTCCAGCGCGGGAATGGTCGGGTGGGCGGTGGTCGGCGTGCCGAAGCGGCGGGCGAACCGTTCGTGCGCCGCCTGGTCGAGGTCCTGGCCGCGGAAGAACACGACCTTGTGTTCCAGCAGCGCGGCGCGGATCTCCGCGATCGTTCCGGCGGAGAGATCGGCGGCGAGGTCCACGCCGCTGATCTCGGCGCCGATGTTCCCGGCGACCTTGGCGACGTCGAGTGCGGTCTGGGCGGGTGCGGTCATGACGGAGCAGCTCCAACTCATGGGTGGGCATGGTGGGCATGGTGGGCAGGGCGTAACCGGCCACCACAGGGCGCGGAGAACCGCGGACCGGAGAACCGGCCCCTGTGGGAGCGGAAAAGGCGACGGAAATCAGACGCCAGGGGAGGGGCGGAATTCAGGCGTCCGGAGAAGGACGGCGATCAGGCGTCAGGAGGCGGGACCGCTCGGTCAGCGCGTGCGGCCGGCAGGACCGGCGAGGTGGGCGCGACCGGCGGTGCCGGTGGAGCCGGTGGGACGACAGCCGAGACCGGCGAAATGGTGGGCACGGAAGGCGTTGACCGCCTCCCGCCCGGCGGCGTCGCGCGCCGCTGCCCTACCTGTCACGTCCATGTGTCGATTCTCCGGAACCCCGGGCCGCCGGGCAATGATTAACGACGCGGTGGAAGAAACCCTGACGCCGGACCGGCTACGCGGACCGCGCCGTACGCAGTTCCATCGGCCGCCGGTAGACCGCGTCGAGCACCACCGCCCCGGCCGCGACCGCGAGCACCTGCTCCCCGAAACTCGTGGGGACCACGGCCCGTTCGGGGTCCGTGCACAGATGGGAGTGCGCGGCGACCTCCTCGTAGAGATCGGGCAGCAGCTCGGGGAAGTGCACCGCCGCGGCCTCCGCGACGACCAGCACCTCGGGGTTGATGACGTCGAGCAGCAGGGCCGCCGCCCGGCCCACCGTGCGCAGCCGCTCGCGCAGCATCGGCACCGCGCCCGCGTGGCCGTCGCGGGCCCGGGACAGCAGCAGCCGGAAGTCCGGTACCGGCACGATGCCGGCCTCGAAGGCCCGCTGGGCCAGATTGAGTTCGGACACCGCCTCCTGGAGGCAGCCGGTACGGCCGCACGCGCAGCGCTGTCCGGGAGCGCCGAGCGGCAGGTGCGCGACGTCGCCCGCGCCCGACCTGCGGCCGCGCAGGACGCTGCCGCCCGTCGCGATCGCCGCGTCGACCACGTTGCCGACGAAGAGCTGTACCAGCTCCTCGCGTCCCACGCCCGCGCCGAACATCAGCTCCGCCTGCGCCAGCGCCCGTGCGTGCCCGTCGACATGGACCGGTAGCCGGGTCGCGGCGGTCAGCACGCTCCGTACGGGGACGTCCCGCCAGCCCAGCGGGGCGTGCTCCACGACGATGCCCTGTTCGCTGTCCACCCAGCCGCCGGTCACCACACCCAGGCCGAGCACGGAACGCCCGGCGGCGTGCCGGTGCAGGAACCCGGGCAGATGGCCGCGGATCCCGCCCAGGACGTCGCCCACCGAGCCGTCGTGCGGCAACCGCTCCTGGGCCGTCACCCGCCCGCGCAGGTCCGCCACGGCGAAGGTGGTGTGCGGCAGCGCGATGTGCACCCCGCAGACGGCGTGGTGGGCGGGGTCGACGTCCACCGGCACCTGGGGGCGGCCGGCCCGTGGCGGACCGTCCGGCGGCGGCAGCTCGCGCAGCAGCCCGAGCCCGATCAGCTCGGCCGTGTGCCGGGAGACGGCGGCCGGGCTCAGCCCGGTGTCCCGCGCCAGCGCGGTCCTGGCCACCGGACCGCCCCGCAGCACGGCCCGCAGCACCGCCCCGGTGGCGCGGCCCTCGCCGCCGCGGCCGGCGGCCGGCGCGGGCACGGACGGCAGGGCGACGAGCCATGGCGGGCGGTCGGTGGAGGGCATGCGCCGATGCTCGCTGGCGGCGCGCGGCGGGTCAACGGTCCGGCGTTACGTCCGTATGGCAGTCCTGCGAACGCGGTTTGTCGCACGCTGCCGCGGCCCATCGCGGCCCCCTGATGAACGGGGAACCCTGCGGCCGGCGAGGGTCCGGAGGGTCACCCGGAGGGGTTAAGGCGCCGTCAAGGTACTCCCCGGCGGCCACCCCGGTCCCATATGTCCCCTTCGGTCGTTCTAAGGTCGAGACAAGCGCCGCACGCGCGTCCGGGCGACAGGCGCATCCGAGCAGAACGATGGGGCCATGGCACGCGGCAAACTGCGCATCTACCTCGGGGCGGCCCCCGGCGTGGGCAAGACCTACGCCATGCTCTCCGAGGCGCACCGGCGTACCGAGCGTGGCACCGACCTCGTCGTCGCCTTCGTCGAGCACCATTGGCGCCCGCGCACCGAGGTGATGCTGCACGGCCTGGAGCAGATCCCGCGCCGGGAGCTGGAGTACCGCGACGCGGAGTTCACCGAGATGGACGTGGACGCGGTGCTCGCGCGGCATCCGGCGGTCGCGCTCGTCGACGAACTCGCGCACACCAATGTGCCCGGCTCGCGCAACGTCAAGCGCTGGCAGGACGTCGAGGAACTGCTCCAGGCGGGGATCGACGTCGTCTCGACGGTCAACATCCAGCACCTGGAGTCGCTGGGCGACGTGGTCGAGTCGATCACCGGCGTCCGGCAGCGCGAGACCGTGCCCGACGAGGTGGTGCGCCGTGCCGACCAGATAGAGCTGGTCGACATGTCGCCACAGGCGCTGCGGCGCCGGATGGCGCACGGCAACATCTACGCCTCCGACAAGGTCGACGCGGCGCTGTCCAACTACTTCCGGCCCGGCAACCTCACCGCGCTGCGCGAACTGGCGCTGCTGTGGGTCGCCGACCGGGTCGACGAGTACCTCCAGGAGTACCGCGCCGACCACCGGATCTCCGCCGCCTGGCAGGCCCGCGAGCGGATCGTCGTCGGCCTCACCGGCGGACCCGAGGGCCGCACCCTGATCCGCCGGGCCGCCCGGATGGCGGCCAAGGGCTCGGGCAGCGAGATCCTCGCCGTCCACATCGTCCGCAGCGACGGGCTGGCCTCGGGCTCCGCCAAGGAGCTGGCCGCCCAGCGGACCCTGGTGGAGGACCTCGGAGGATCGTTCCACCACGTCATCGGGGAGGACATCCCCGAGGCCATGCTGGACTTCGCCCGTGGGGTCAACGCCACCCAGATCGTGCTCGGCACCAGCCGCCGCAAGGCCTGGCAGTACGTGCTGGGACCCGGCGTCGGATCCACCGTCGCCCGCGAGTCCGGCGACATCGACGTCCACATCGTCACCCACGAGCACGCCGCCAAGGGCCGCGGACTGCCCTCCGCGCGCGGCGCCAGCCTGGGCCGCTCCCGGGTCGTGGCCGGCTGGCTCACCGGGGTCGTGGGTCCCGTCCTGCTGGCGCTGCTGCTCACCAACTGGCACCCCGGGATGAGCCAGGCCACCGAGATGCTGCTCTTCCTGACCCTCACGGTCGCGGCGGCCCTCGTCGCCGGGCTGCTCCCGGCGCTGGCCTCCGCCTTCGCCGGATCGCTGCTGCTCAACTACTACTTCACGCCGCCCACCCACTCCTTCACCATCGCCGAGCCCGAGAACATCATCGCGATCGTGATCTTCGTCGTCGTGGGCCTCGCGGTGGCCTCCGTGGTGGACCTCGCGGCCCGCCGCACCCAGCAGGCCGCCCGGCTGCGCTCCGAGGCCGAGATCCTGTCGTACCTGGCCGGCAGCGTGCTGCGCGGCGAGAGCTCCCTCGAGGCCCTGCTGGAACGGGTCCGCGAGACGTTCGGCATGGACTCGGTGGTGCTGCTGGCCCGCGACAGCGACCACGGTGCCTGGACCCGGGAGGCCAGCGTGGGGGAGCGCCCCTGCCTGCGCCCCGAGGACGCCGACGTCGAGGTGCCGGTCAGCGACCGGCTCTCGCTGGCCCTCACCGGGCGGGTGCTGCCCGCCTCGGACCGCCGGGTGCTCTCCGCCTTCGCCGCGCAGGCGGCCGTCGTCATGGACCGGCAGCGGCTGGAGGGCGAGGCCGAGCACGCCCGCGAGCTGGCCGAGGGCAACCGCATCCGCACCGCGCTGCTCGCAGCCGTCTCCCACGACCTGCGGACACCGCTGTCGGCCATCAAGGCGTCGGTGTCGTCGCTGCGCGCCGACGACGTCGCCTGGTCCGACGAGGACGAGGCCGAGCTGCTGGCCGGCATCGAGGACGGCGCCGACCGGCTCGACCACCTGGTCGGCAACTTGCTCGACATGTCCCGCCTGCAGACCGGCACGGTCACCCCGCTGATCCGCGAGATCGATCTCGACGAGGTGGTGCCGATGGCGCTCGGCGGCGTCCCGGAGAGCAGCGTCGTCCTCGACATCCCGGAGAGCCTGCCGATGGTCGCCGTCGATCCAGGCCTGCTGGAGCGCAGCGTCGCCAACGTCGTCGAGAACGCCGTCAAGTACAGCTCCCCGGGGTCCAAGGTGGTGGTGGCCGCCAGCGCGCTGGGCGACCGGGTGGAGGTGCGGGTCGTCGACCGCGGCCCCGGGGTGCCGGAGACCGCCAAGGACCGGATCTTCGAGCCGTTCCAGCGCTACGGCGACGCACCGCGCGGCAACGGCGTGGGCCTGGGCCTCGCGGTCGCCCGCGGCTTCGCCGAGTCCATGGGCGGCACGCTGGTCGCCGAGGACACCCCCGGCGGCGGCCTGACCATGGTGCTCACCCTCCAGGCCGCCCTCGGCGGCCGTCCGGCCCGCCCGGACCTGCCGGCGGGGGCGACGTCGTGAGGGCGGGCAGCAGCACCGTGACCGACGCGACCGAAGCAGCTGACACGACCGACGTGACGGTGATCGACCTGACCGATGTGACCGAGAAGAGGAACTCCATGTACCGGGTGCTCGTGGTGGACGACGAGCCGCAGATCGTGCGCGCGCTCGTGATCAATCTGCGGGCCCGCAAGTACGAGGTCGACGCCGCCCACGACGGCGCGAGCGCGCTGCAGCTGGCCGCCGCCCGCCACCCCGATGTGATCGTCCTGGACCTCGGCCTGCCGGACATGGACGGCGTCGAGGTGATCCGGGGGCTGCGCGGCTGGACCCGGGTGCCGATCATCGTCCTGTCGGCCCGCCAGACGTCCGACGAGAAGGTCGAGGCGCTCGACGCCGGAGCGGACGACTACGTCACCAAGCCGTTCGGCATGGACGAGCTGCTGGCCCGGCTGCGGGCCGCCGTCCGCCGGGCGGCGCCCGGCGGGCCCGAGGACGACGCCGCGACGGTCGAGACCGAGACCTTCACCGTCGACCTGGCGGCCAAGAAGGTCAACCGGGGTGGCGCCGACGTCCGGCTCACCCCGACCGAGTGGCATCTGCTGGAGGTCCTGGTCCGCAACACCGGGCGGCTGGTCAGCCAGAAGCAGCTCCTGCAGGAGGTGTGGGGGCCCTCGTACGGCACCGAGACCAACTACCTGCGGGTCTACATGGCGCAGCTGCGCCGCAAGCTGGAGGCGGATCCCGCGCATCCGCGGCATTTCATCACGGAGCCGGGCATGGGCTACCGCTTCGAGCACTGAAAAGCCGCTTCGGGCACTGAACGGACATCCGCGGGGCGGTGATCGGCCGTCCGGCGTACCGGACGCCTTGTCGGCCGGGCCCGGTACGCTGGATACATGAGTGGTGCCACCCGTTCGGACCGACCCACCGGCCGCTTCCGGCGCATGATAGACCGCCTGTCGTCCTCCCAGGAGGAGCTGCACTCCGAGGAGCTGCAGAAGGACGCCCTGTCCGTCGGCTGCACGCGGATCTGCGACTGCGGAGACCGGCAGATAGTGACGGTGACCGGTAGTCTGCGCACGGTCACACTGCGACCACGGGCCGGAGTGCCCGCGCTGGAGGCGGAGCTGTTCGACGGCTCCGCAGCCCTTGACGTGGTGTGGCTGGGACGCCGCAGTATCAGCGGGATAGAGCCGGGGCGCAAGATCATCGCTTCGGGCCGGATCTCGATGAACCACGGCCGTCCTGTCCTGTTCAATCCCAAGTACGAACTGCGTCCGGTCGGACAGGAGTAGTCGGTGGCGTCGATCGACAAGCAGACAGAGGACCCGCGGACCGGGGAGGGTACGGACGGCGATTCCAAGGCGATCACCGAAGCCGCTCTCTTCGAGGCGTTCGGCGGCATCCGGGGCATGGTGGAGACCACCGTGCCCGGCCTGGTCTTCGTCCTGATCTACACGATCAACAGAGATATCCACATCGCGGCCATCGCCGCGCTCAGTCTTTCCGTGCTGCTCGGGATCGCCCGGCTGGCCCGCAAGGACACCCTCAAGCACGCCTTCAGCGGTGTCTTCGGGGTGGCCTTCGGCGCGGTCTTCGCGATGATGTCCGGCGATGCCAAGAACTTCTACCTGCCCGGGATGCTGTACACCCTCGGGCTGGCCGTCGCGTACATCGCCACCGCCATCGCGGGCGTCCCGCTGCTGGGCCTGATCCTCGGCCCGGTCTTCAAGGAGAACCTCTCCTGGCGCAAGCGCAACCCCGGCCGGCTGCGCGCCTACACCAAGGCCAGCTGGGCCTGGGGGCTGATCCTGCTGGCCAAGTCGGCGATCCTCTTCCCGCTGTACTGGTGGGGGGACGCCACTCAGCTCGGCTGGGTCAAGGTCGCGCTGGGCATCCCGCCGATGCTGCTGTCCGTCTACCTGACGTGGATCTTCCTGTCGAAGGCTCCGCCGCCGATCAACGTGATCGCCGAGATGGAAGCCGAGGAAGAGGCGAAGAAGGCCGCCGCCGCGTCCTGACCTCGGCGTATTCCGCTCGACTCCGCTCATCCCCGCTCATCATGACGACGGGCGCCCCGGACCTTCCCGGTCCGGGGCGCCCGTCGTCATGACCGGTCCTGTCAGTCCTCGCGCTGGACGGACAGCAGGTCCTCCAGCTGCTCCTCGCGGTGCGGTGCGGCGACGAACAGCAGCTCGTCACCGGCCTCCAGCGCGTCGTCCTTGGACGGCGTGAGCACCCGGTTGCCCCGGATGATCGTCACCAGCGAGGTGTCCTGCGGCCACTCCACGTCGCCGACGCGGGTGCCGACCAGCGCGGCCTCCGGCGGCAGGGTGAGTTCCACCAGGTTGGCGTCGCCCTGGCTGAAGCGCATCAGCCGCACGAGATCGCCGACGCTCACGGCCTCCTCGACCAGCGCGGACATCAGCCGCGGGGTCGAGACGGCCACGTCGACGCCCCAGGACTCGTTGAAGAGCCATTCGTTCTTGGGGTTGTTGACCCGGGCCACGACCCGCGGCACCCCGTACTCGGTCTTCGCGAGCAGCGAGACGACGAGGTTGACCTTGTCGTCACCGGTGGCGGCGATGACCACGTTGCAGCGCTGCAGCGCCGCCTCGTCCAGCGAGGTGATCTCGCAGGCGTCGGCGAGCAGCCACTCGGCCTGCGGTACCCGCTCCACCGAGATGGAGGTGGGATTCTTGTCGACGAGCAGGACCTCGTGCCCGTTCTCCAGCAGCTCGGCCGCGATCGAGCGGCCGACCGCGCCGGCTCCGGCGATGGCGACTCTCATCAGTGCGCCTCCTCAGGACCCTTGGCGCACGCGGCCTCGACCTCGGCGACTCCGTCGGTGCCCATCATCACGTGCACCAGATCGCCTTCCTGCAGCACCGTCTGGGAGGAAGGCAGCATCGCCTCGCCCAGCCGGGTGAGGAATGCCACACGGACCCCGGTCTCGTCCTGCAGTTTGCTGATCTTGTGACCCACCCAGCCGGGCGAGGTGTGCACCTCGGCGAGCTGCACACCGCCGCTCGGGTCCCGCCACAGCGGCTCGGCGCCCGAAGGCAGCAGCCGGCGCAGCATCTGGTCCGCGGTCCACCGCACGGTGGCCACGGTGGGGATGCCGAGCCGCTGGTAGACCTCGGCACGCCGTGGGTCGTAGATCCGGGCGGCCACGTTCTCGATACCGAACATCTCCCGGGCCACCCGGGCCGCGATGATGTTGGAGTTGTCGCCGCTGCTGACCGCCGCGAAGGCGCCTGCCTCCTCGATTCCGGCCTCGCGAAGCGTGTCCTGGTCGAACCCGACTCCGGTCACCCGGCGCCCGCCGAACCCGGATCCCAGACGGCGGAAAGCCGTCGGGTCCTGGTCCACCACAGCGACCGTATGACCTTGCTGTTCGAAGGATTGCGCAAGAGTGGAACCCACCCTTCCGCAGCCCATAATCACGACGTGCACGCCCGTCCTTCCGGCTGTCAACATTTTTGGCCGATACCCGATAAGCGTCTCAGACCGCGGCCCAAGCTACACACGCTTGCACCCCAGTGGGAGGTTGCGGACGGCCCGAGCGGGACTTTGCCTTCTCTTAGGAGGGTGGCGGTCGCATGCACGTACGGCGCAGCGCTTACCATCCTCTCCGTGCCCAAACTGACTGACCTGCCGAAACGGATCTTGATCGGCCGCGCCCTGCGCAGCGACAAGTTGGGAGAAACCCTCCTCCCTAAGAGGCTGGCGCTTCCGGTGTTCGCCTCCGACCCCCTCTCGTCGGTCGCGTACGCGCCCGGCGAAGTGCTGCTGGTCCTGTCGATCGCGGGCGCGTCCGCCTACCACTTCAGCCCGTGGATCGCGGTCGCGGTCGTCGTGCTGATGTTCACCGTCGTGGCGTCGTACCGGCAGAACGTGCACGCGTACCCGTCCGGCGGCGGTGACTACGAGGTCGCCACCACCAACCTCGGGCCGAAGGCCGGTCTCACCGTCGCGAGCGCGCTGCTCGTCGACTACGTGCTGACCGTCGCCGTGTCCGTCGCCTCGGGCATCGAGAACCTCGGCTCGGCCGTACCGTTCTTCGCCACCCACAAGGTGCTGGGCGCGGTCAGCATGATCTTCCTGCTGATGGTGATGAACCTGCGCGGGGTGCGCGAGTCCGGGTCGATCTTCGCGATCCCGACCTACGCGTTCGTCGCCGGCGTCTTCGCCATGATCGTCTGGGGCTGCATCAAGATCGCCACCGGCGCCACCATGGAGGCGCCCACCGCGCACTACACGATCCATGCCGAGGTCAGCGGCATCAGCGGCTTCGCCCTGGTCTTCCTGCTGCTACGGGCCTTCTCCTCCGGCTGTGCCGCGCTCACCGGGGTCGAGGCCATCAGCAACGGCGTCCCGGCGTTCCAGAAGCCCAAGTCGAAGAACGCCGCCACCACGCTCGCCGCCATGGGCGTGCTCGCCGTCACCATGTTCTGCGGCATCATCGCGCTGGCCATGTACACCAACGTCCGGATGGCCGAGAACCCGGCGACCGACCTGCTGGTCGACGGCAAGCCGGTGGGCCCCGACTACACCCAGGACCCGGTCATCGCGCAGGTCGCGGAAGCCGTCTTCGGGCACAACTCGATCCCGTTCATCTTCCTGGCCGCCGTCACCGCGCTCGTCCTGTTCCTGGCGGCCAACACCGCGTACAACGGCTTCCCGGTCCTCGGCTCGATCCTCGCCCAGGACCGCTACCTGCCGCGCCAGCTGCACACCCGTGGCGACCGGCTCGCGTTCTCCAACGGCATCGTGGTGCTGGCCGGCTTCGCCGCCGTCCTGGTCTACATCTACGGCGCCGACTCGACCCGGCTGATCCAGCTGTACATCGTCGGCGTCTTCGTCTCGTTCACGCTCAGCCAGATCGGCATGGTCCGGCACTGGAACCGCCATCTGCGCAGCGAGACCGACACCGCCAAGCGCCGCCACATGCACCGGTCCAGGGCGATCAACACCTTCGGCGCTTTCTTCACCGGCATGGTGCTGATCATCGTCCTGCTGACGAAGTTCACGCACGGCGCCTGGGTCGCGGTCCTCGGCATGGTGCTCTTCTACGGGATGATGACCGCCATCCGGCGCCACTACGACCGGGTGGCCGAGGAGATCGCGGCGGGCGACGAGCGCACCGACGAGGAGGTGCGCCCGTCCCGGGTGCACTCGATCATCCTGGTCTCCAAGGTCCACAAGCCGACGCTGCGCGCCCTGGCCTACGCCAAGCTGATGCGCTCCGACACCCTCGAAGCGCTCAGCATCAACGTCGACCCGGCCGACACCAAGGCCCTGCAGGCCGACTGGACCCGGCGTGGCATCGACGTACCGCTGAAGGTCCTGGACTCGCCCTACCGCGAGATCACCCGGCCGATCATCGAGTATGTGAAGGGCCTGCGGCGGGCCAGCCCGCGCGACGTGGTCAGCGTCTACATCCCCGAGTACGTCGTCGGCCACTGGTACGAGCACCTGCTCCACAACCAGAGCGCCCTGCGGCTCAAGGGCCGGCTGCTGTTCACCCCGGGCGTCATGGTCACCTCGGTGCCGTGGCAGCTGGACTCCTCCGAGCGGGCCAAGGTCCGGGCGCGCAAGCGTGCCGACTGGAACGCCCCCGGCGCGATCCGGCGCGGCCCGGTCAGCCCGCCGAAGCGGGACAAGGAACACACCGGCCAGAAGTAGGCCGTAAGGCGGGGGGTGCGGCGGGACGTAGACTGGTGAGCTGCCGTTCTACGGTCCCGCCCGCACCACCCCGCCGCACCACCTCTCGCAGGAGCCTGTTCATCATGCAGAACCGTACGAAGGAACAGGCCGACGAGCTGGTCGGGGAGCGCTACGAGGTCGAGGTCGGGCCCGTCGCGCACGGCGGTCACTGCATCGCCCGTCACGAAGGACGGGTGCTCTTCGTCCGGCACGCACTGCCGGGTGAGCGCGTCGTCGCCAAGATCACCGAGGGCGGACCGGACTCCAAGTTCCTGCGCGCCGACGCCGTGGAGATCCTCCAGGCGTCCCCCGACCGCGTCCCGGCGCCCTGCCCGTACTCCGGCCCCGGCGCCTGCGGCGGCTGCGACTGGCAGCACGTCGCCCCCGGCGCCCAGCGCCGGCTGAAGGTCGACGTCATCACCGAGCAGCTCAGCCGCCTCGCGGGTCTGAGCCCGCAGGACGCCGGCTGGGACGGCACCGTCGAGCCCGCGCCCGGTGACAAGGGCGTCGAGGGCAAGGTGCCCGCGTGGCGCACCCGCGTGCAGTTCGCCGTCGACGCCGAGGGCTACGCGGGACTGCGCCGCCACCGCTCGCACGAGATCGAGCGGATCGACCAGTGCCTGATCGCGGCGCCCGGCGTCACCGAGCTCGGCATCGAGACCCGTGAGTGGCCGGACACCGCGTCCGTCGAGGCCATCGCGGCAACCGGCTCCAACGACCGCCAGGTCATCGTCACGCCCACCCCCGACGGCCGGCTGCCGATCGTCGAGCTGGACCGGCCGGTCTCGGTCGCCCGCGTCGACGAGCAGGGCGGCGTACACAAGGTGCACGGCCGTGGCTTCGTCCGCGAGCGCGCCGTCGGCCGCACCTGGCGGGTCGGCTCCGGCGGCTTCTGGCAGGTCCACCCGCAGGCACCCGACCTGCTGGCCGAGGCGGTCCTGGACGGCCTCCAGCCGCGCGACGGCGACACCGCCCTCGACCTGTACTGCGGCGTCGGCCTGTTCGCCGGCGCGATCGCCGAGAAGGTCGGCGAGACCGGCGCGGTGCTCGGCATCGAGTCCGGCAAGCGCGCGGTGGAGGACGCCCGGCACAACCTGGCCGATCTGGAGCGTGTGCGGATCGAGCACGGCAAGGTCGAGACCGTACTGCCGCGCACCAAGATCACCGAGGCCGACCTGATCGTCCTCGACCCCCCGCGGGTCGGCGCCGGCAAGTCCACCGTCAAGCACCTCGCCTCGCTCGGCGCCCGCCGCATCGCCTACGTGGCCTGCGACCCGGCCGCCCTCGCGCGCGACCTGGCGTACTTCGCGGAGGCGGGCTACAAGCCGGTCTCCCTGCGCGCCTTCGACCTCTTCCCGCTCACCCACCACGTGGAGTGCGTCGCGATCCTGGCGCCGGTGGCGAAGTCGGCCTGAGGCTCCGGGCCGCCCGGGTTCCGGCGCGGCCGGTCCCGGGTTACTCGGCCGCCATCGCGGCGAGCTTGAGCACCGTGTTCCAGTTGCGGGCCGTCGCGGTCACCCCCAGTTTCCTGTCGGTGAACAGCAGGGCGAGACGGGACTTCTGGATGCCGGTCGGCAGGTGCAGATAGATCTCGCTCGGTGCCTTGGGGTCGGCGAGCCGGAACTCCTCCGGGGCGTAGGCCGCGGGATCGATGGCGGTCAGCCGTTCCTGTTCCGGCGGGCCGGACAGGAAGGTCACCAGGAACCGGGACGGGTCGACGCCTTCCATGTCGAAGGGATTCTGCTCGACCACCCGCTGGAGATCGGCGCCGTCCCGCACCAGGCAGCGGATGGTGAGCCCCAACTCCTCGGTGATGCGCGCCTCCAGGCCGGTGGCCAGTGCGGCCGGGTCGGCCCGGGGGTGGCCGAAGACGGCGTTGCCGCTCTGGAGATGGGTTCTGACGTCCGTACAGTCCAGCCCGGTCAGCAGCTCGCGCAGGGTCTGCATCGGCACCTTGTTCTTGCCGCCCACATTGATCCCGCGGAGCAGCGCCACATAGCTCGTCACGCGGCCCACCGTAGACCAGGGGTCGGACGATGCCTCTGACCTCTGACCTCTGACCTCTGACCTCTGACCTCTGACCTCTGACGTCTGACCTCTAACCTCAGGCTTCGGTGACCGGGGCGCGCCCGAGCAGGCCGGTGGGGTGTGGTTCGGCCGCTTCGACGACCACGGCCGTGAGGCCGGTGTCGGTCCAGGTCTCGTGGTCCTCGCCGGCCGCCCAGCAGGCGGCCTGGCCTGTGGTGATCGGAACCGCTCTGCCGTCCGCGCCACTGACCCAGCCGTTGCCTGCGACCACGGTCAGCGCCTGTGGAATCGTCGCCTGATGCCGGCCGAGGCGGCCGCCGGGGGCCAGGTGCATGAGGGCCACCGCGACCACGGGTGACGCGGGCCCGGATGGTGTTCCGGTGCCGGCGTTCCGGTGGATGCTCACGTGGCGCACGCCGTGGCTGCCGAACGAGGTCAGATCGATGCCCGCTGCGGGGCCGGAATCCTTGATCTCCATACCGTCATCCTGCCGGGCTTCGCCCGTTCGGAGGACGTGGGGGCTGACGTAACGGTTCGGCAGGAGTCGCGCTGGCTACGTTCGCGGATATGAACCTCACGAGTGAGCGTCCCGCTGTCACCGAACTGCGTTTGTCCGCCTTCAAGTCGCACCGGGGCGCGAGCTTCGCGCTGGGTCCGCTCACCCTGCTCGCCGGCGCCAGCGGGACAGGGAAATCGAGCGTCCTGGAGGCGCTGACCGCGCTGGGGCGGCTGGCCGGCGGAGAGACGCTGAGCGAGGTGTTCGACGGATCCGGGTCCGGGTCCGGGAACGGGACGGGAAGCGTGCGGGGCGGGGCCGCGGCCTGCGTGCCGCAGGGTGCGCAACCGGACGCCGAAGGGCGGCGCGGGTTCCGGATCGGCTGCACGGTCACCGGACCCGTCGGACCGGTCCGGCTGGATGTGGCCGTGCAGGCCGAGCCCGAACTGCGCATTGTCGGCGAGCGGTTGACCGGCGGCGGGGAGACGCTGCTGACCACCGCGCTGCGCGATCCGGAACGGCGCACCGTCCAGGCGGCGTGGCACACGGCGGGCCTGGTGCCCGTCACCCGCGCGCCGCTTCCCGACGATCTGCTGGCGACGGCGCTGCTGCCGCTGCGCGTCGCGGGCCGCACCGAGGGCCAGCGGCTGGTGCTGGCTGCGGTGGAACAACTGGTGCTGGCGTTACGCGGGGTGTTCCCGGTGGAGCCGCGGCCGGAGACGATGCGGGCGCCGGTGGACGCCGGGGACGGGATGCTCCGCCGGGGCTGCGAGAACCTCTCGGCGGTCCTGGCCAGGACCGAAGGCGAGTGCCGTACACGGCACGCGGCGCTGGTGCGGGCGATGCGGGAGGTCTGCAGCCCGCCGGTCGACGGGCTGACCGTCCTGCGGTCCCGGGCGGCCGGCGCCGATTCCGGGGCCGAACTGCGGTCGGTGATCGCGGCGGTGGACCGCGGGCCGCTGGGGCTGGTGCCGGTGGACCGGCTGGGCGACGGGGAACTGCGCTTCCTGGCCATCGCGTTGGTCCTGCTGACCGGGCCGGGAGTGCTGGCGGTCGACACGAGCGCCGAACTCCTCCCGGCCGCCCAGGTGCTGACCGTGCTCAGCGACGGCTTCGATCTGGGGATGGACCGCCGGCAGACCCGTGAGCTGCTCGCTCTGGCGGGCATGGCGGCCGGCCGCGGCCATATCCGGCTGCTGGGCGCGGTGCACGACGCCTCCGTCGCCGAGGGGTTGGGCGGGGTGTCGGTCATCGACTTCGTCCGCCCGCGGCGGCCGGAGCAGGCGGGGGCGGAGACGGAGGCGGAGGGGGCGGCCGTCGCGGATCCCGGAACCGAGCCGCGCACGGAGCCCGGAACCGGGAAGGGGCCGGAAGCGGGGGAGGGTGCCGGGGAGCGGGTGCCCGCGCGTTCGGCGCCGACCATGCGGTAGACCTGTGCGGATGAGCGAGGATCTGCAGGCGCTGCAGCGCCGTCTGACCGCCTTCGCGGCGGCCAGGCGCTGGCAGCAATATCACGTACCCAAGAACCTGGCCGCGGCGTTGAGCGTCGAGGCGTCCGAACTGCTGGAGATCTTCCAGTGGATGACCCCGGAGGAGGCGGGCCGGGTGATGGAGGACGCCGGGACCGCGCACCGGGTGGAGGACGAGGTGGCGGACGTCCTGGCGTATCTGCTGCAGTTCTGCCAAGTGCTGGAGATCGATGTGCTGAAGGCGCTCTCGGCGAAGATCGACCGCAATGAACTGCGCTTCCCGATGCCGGCGGAGGACGAGGGACCGGGCACGCTTCATCCGACCGGGTGACCGGGATATCCACAACCGGCGAGTAATCCACAGGCGCGGGGACCCCCCTTCCGCTCGCGGCCATCGACCGTCACTCTGGGTAACAGGTCGGTAGCACGCAGCGGCAGGGGGAGTACATCATGGACGCGGTACGGCTCATCCTGGCCACCCGGCACGCCCTCGAACAGGCGTGGCAGGTTCAGGACCTGATCACGGAGGCGTGGCAGGCGCAGGCACTCGCGGAGGCGGTGGGCGGCCATCTGGCCCTGCACGGACCGCCGGAGCTGCGGGCCGCCGGGTTCTCTGTGTGCGAGCCGGGTGGCGGCCGGGCCTGCGGACCGGCCTGGCTCTCGGGGCTGCCGGGCGCCCGGCCGGAGACCGTCCGGGCGTCGATACTCACCTGCGTGCGGGAACCGGCCCGTGCGCTGACGGAACTGCGGGACCTGCTCTCGGAGCTGGGCGCTGCCCTCGTGGGGCTGGCCTGCTCCGCGGAGGAGGAGGCGGTGTACTGGCAGTGCATCGACGCCATGGACGCCGCCGAGGAATCCAAGGACCGGGTCTGCGCGCTGCTCTGCGCGCTCGGTTCATGAAGCCGTTCGGTTCGTGAAGCCGTTCGGTTCGTGAAGCCCGCGGCTCAGGAGACAGGTCCGGTTGGTCCTGGACACACCCACCGGTGCACAAGATCGACGACGTCTTGACGCGTGGTTGACGTGCGGGGCGGTCCGGCGTGGAGGATGGGAGGCATGGATCTTCGCATTTTCACCGAGCCCCAGCAGGGGGCCACCTACGACACCCTCCTCACGGTTGCCAAGGCCACCGAGGACCTCGGATTCGATGCGTTCTACCGCTCCGACCACTACGTGAGCATGGGTGGCGGAGACGGGCTGCCGGGCCCGACAGACGCCTGGATCACCCTGGCCGGGCTGGCCCGCGAGACCCGCCGTATCCGGCTCGGCACCCTGATGACGGCCGGCACCTTCCGGCTGCCGGGCGTGCTCGCCATCCAGGTCGCGCAGGTGGACCAGATGTCGGGCGGGCGTGTCGAACTCGGACTGGGCGCCGGCTGGTACGAGAAGGAGCACACCGCGTACGGCATCCCGTTCCCGAAGGAGAAGTTCGGCCGGCTGGAGGAGCAGCTGGCGATCGTGACCGGTCTGTGGGCCACGCCGGTCGGGGAGACCTTCGACTTCGACGGGACGTACTACCAGCTCAAGGACTCGCCCGCGCTGCCCAAGCCGGTCCAGACGAAGATCCCGGTGCTGATCGGCGGGCACGGTGCCAAGCGGACCCCGGCGCTCGCCGCCCGTTACGCGGACGAGTTCAACATCCCGTTCGCCTCCGTCGAGGACAGCCGGCGGCAGTTCGGCCGGGTGCGTGAGGCGGCCGAGGCGGAGGGGCGCAAGAAGGACGAGCTGGTGTACTCCAACGCCCTGGTCGCCTGCGTCGGCAGGAACGACGCCGAGGTCGCGCGCCGTGCCGCGGCCATCGGCCGGGAGGTCGACGAGCTGAAGGCCAACGGGCTGGCGGGGTCCCCGGCCGAGGTGATCGACAAGATCGGTCAGTACGCCGCGACCGGCTCCACCCGCTTCTATCTGCAGATCCTCGACCTGGGCGATCTGGACCATCTGGAACTGATCTCCGCCGAGGTCCAGTCCCAACTCACCTGAACCGAACCGAACCGAACCGAACCGAACTCACCTCACCTCACCTCACCTCACCTCGCCTCACCTGCACTGAACCGACCTGATCTGACCCTTTGAACGAACCTCCGGTGCACCCGATCCGGGGCCGAAGCAAGGAGCGACCGTCATGCCGCCCGACCTGACCCTGGGCACCCCGCTCGTCCTGGACGGCGGGCTGTCCAACCAACTCGCCGCCCAGGGCTGTGATCTGTCCGACCCGCTCTGGTCGGCCCGGCTGCTGGCCGACGCGCCCGAGCAGATCGAGGCGGCGCACGCGGCCTATGTCCGGGCGGGTGCGCGGGTGCTCATCACCTCCAGCTACCAGGCGACCTACGAGGGCTTCGCCCGCCGGGGGACCGGTCGGGAGGAGGCGTCGGCGCTGCTGCGGCGCAGCGTCGAGCTGGCGCGGAGCGCCACGGGCGGCCGTACCGACGTGCTGGTGGCGGCGTCCGTCGGCCCGTACGGGGCGATGCTGGCGGACGGCAGCGAGTACCGGGGGCGGTACGGGCTGAGCGTGCGGGAGCTGGAGCGCTTCCACCGGCCGCGGATCGAGGCGCTGGCCGAGGCAGGGCCCGATCTGTTCGCCCTGGAGACGGTGCCGGACACGGACGAGGCGGAGGCACTGCTGCGCGCGGTCGAGGGGATCGGGGTGCCGGTCTGGCTCTCGTACAGCATCGACGGCGACCTGACCCGCGCCGGGCAGCCGCTGGAAGCGGCCTTCGCACTGGCCGCCGGGCGGGACGATGTGGTGGCGGTCGGCGTCAACTGCTGCGCCCCGCGGGACGCCGACCACGCCGTGGCACTCGCCGCGGAGGTCTCCGGCAAGCCCGTCGTGGTTTATCCGAACAGCGGCGAGGAGTGGGACGCCCAGGCCCGGAAGTGGCAGGGCGAGGTGACCTTCGAGGCTTCCCGGGTCCGCGACTGGCGGTCCGCGGGAGCCCGGCTGATCGGCGGCTGCTGCCGGGTGGGGCCCGAGCAGATCGCCGCGCTGGCGGAGGTGATGCGCCACGAGGTGTGACACCCTGCCGGGCACGCGCCCGGTGCTCGCCGGACACCGGCAGGGCTACCGCCCTGCCACCGTGGATCCCGCCCCGCACGTCCATTCGGTACCGGGGCGTGCGCCGGGCGTGCGAGGCGCCTGTGAGAGGGGAAGGACTGTGTCCATGGGCTTTCACGTGGATTCCGAGGCCGGGCGGCTGCGCCGCGTCATCCTCCATCGACCCGACCTTGAACTGAAGCGGCTCACCCCGTCCAACAAGGACGCGCTGCTCTTCGACGACCTGCTGTGGGTGCGCCGGGCGCGCGCGGAGCACGACGGCTTCGCGGATGTGCTCCGCGACCGCGGGGTCGAGGTCCATCTCTTCGGGGATCTGCTCCGGGAAGCGCTGGCGGTGCCGGAGGCGCGGGCGCTGGTGCTGGACCGGGTCTTCGACGAGAAGCAGTACGGGCCGCTGGCCACCGATCATCTGCGCGCGTCGTTCGACGAGCTGTCCGTGCCCGACCTGGTCGAGGCGCTGGTCGGCGGGATGACCAAACGGGAGTTCCTCGAGCGGTTCGCCGAGCCGATCTCGGTGCTCTTCCACGCCATGCGCCTGGACGACTTCCTGCTGAACCCGCTGCCGAACCACATCTTCACCCGGGACACCTCCGCCTGGGTCTACGACGGGGTAAGCATCAACGCGATGCGCTGGCCGGCCCGGCAGCGCGAGACCGTGCACTTCGAGGCGATCTACCAGCACCATCCGCTGTTCGCCGGCGGTGACTTCCATATCTGGTCCGAGGGGCAGGCGGCATATCCGTCGACCATCGAGGGCGGTGACGTCCTGGTCATCGGCAATGGGGCGGTGCTCATCGGGATGAGCGAGAGAACCACCCCGCAGGCGGTGGAGATGCTCGCGCAGGGGCTGTTCGCGGCGGGTTCCGCCCGCACGATCGTGGCGCTGGACATGCCGAAGAAGCGGGCCTTCATGCATCTGGACACCGTGATGACCATGGTGGACGGCGACACCTTCACCAAGTACGCCGGGCTGGGGATGCTGCGCTCGTACTCGATCGAGCCGGGAGCGGGGGACCGGGACCTGAAGGTGACCGATCATCCGGCCGAGCACATGAACCGCGCGATCGCCGCGGCGCTGGGCCTGGACGACATCCAGGTGCTGACCGCGACGCAGGACGTGCACTCGGCCGAGCGCGAGCAGTGGGACGACGGATGCAACGTGCTCGCCGTCGAGCCGGGGGTGGTGGTGGCCTACGAGCGGAACGTCACGACCAACACCTTCCTGCGCAAGCGCGGTATCGAGGTGATCGAGATCCCGGGGAGCGAGCTGGGCCGGGGGCGCGGCGGCCCACGCTGTATGAGCTGTCCCATCGAACGCGAGGCGGTCTAGGCACGGAAAAGCAGATCTGTATAAACATGTCATTGATCGTATAGACTTCCAAGGTCCTCCCCTCTGCCGCTACCTAGGAGTCCCCATGGCCATCGACCTCAAGGGTCGTCATTTCCTCAAGGAGCTGGACTTCAGCCCCGAGGAGTTCCGCCACCTGGTGGAGCTGGCGGCCGAGCTGAAGGCGGCCAAGCGGGCGGGGACCGAGGTCCGGCGGCTGGCCGGCAAGAACATCGCGCTGGTCTTCGAGAAGACCTCGACCAGGACCCGCTGTTCGTTCGAGGTCGCGGCCGCCGACCAGGGCGCGAGCACCACCTACCTCGACCCCTCCGGCTCGCAGATCGGGCACAAGGAGTCGGCCAAGGACACCGCGCGGGTGCTCGGGCGGATGTTCGACGGCATCGAGTACCGGGGCGCGGGACAGGTGATCGTCGAGGAACTCGCGCAGTACGCGGGTGTGCCGGTCTGGAACGGTCTCACCGACGAGTGGCACCCGACCCAGATGCTCGCCGATGTGCTCACCATGTCCGAGCACACCGACAAGCCGCTCGGCGAGACCGCCTACGCCTACCTCGGCGACGCCCGCTACAACATGGGCAACTCGCTGCTCATCACGGGCGCGCTGCTCGGCATGGACGTCCGGATCGTCGCGCCCCGGCAGCTGTGGCCGCAGGACTCGGTGGTCGCCGAGGCCCGCCGGCTGGCGGAGACCACCGGCGCGCGCGTCACCCTCACCGAGGACGTCGCTGAGGGCGTGCGCGGTGTGGACTACGTCCACACCGATGTGTGGGTGTCGATGGGGGAGCCCAAGGAGGTCTGGGACGAGCGGATCGAACTGCTCGGCCCGTACGCGGTGACCATGGACGTGCTCCGCGCCACCGGCAACGCCGACGTGAAGTTCCTGCACTGCCTGCCGGCCTTCCACGACCTCGGAACGAAGATCGGCCAGGAGATCTACGAGCGGCACGGCCTGACCTCGCTCGAAGTCACCGACGAGGTCTTCGAGTCCGCGCACTCCGTCGTGTTCGACCAGGCGGAGAACCGGATGCACACCATCAAGGCGATCCTGGTGGCCACGCTGGCCTGACGGCGCGGCCCGGATCCCGGTGGTCCGCCCCGCCGCCCGCGCGGATCCCGGCGGCACCCGCTCGGGGCGCCCGCGCGGATCCAGCGGCACCTCCGCCGATATCTCGCACTCGTGACGGCGGTCACAGATGAGTGATAACTTCGCTCTGCGGGCGTCCGCACCCCCTCCCCCCGCCAAGGAGGACGTGCCTTGAGTCCCTATCCGAGCTCAGCGAGCCCCACCGGCCAGTGGAAACACCTGCGGGTGGAGCGCGCCGGTGGCGTCGTCACCGTCACCCTCGACCGCCCCGACAAGCTGAACGCCCTCACCTTCGGCTCCTACGCCGACCTCCGGGACCTGCTCGCCGAGCTGGCGCACGACGGGGAGACCCGGGTGCTGGTGCTGGCCGGCGCCGGCCGCGGTTTCTGCTCCGGCGGTGACGTGGACGAGATCATCGGCGCCACCCTCGGCATGGGCACGGGCGAGCTGCTCGGCTTCAACCGGATGACGGGCCAGGTCGTCCGGGCGATCCGCGAGGCACCGTTCCCCGTCATCGCCGCCGTGCACGGGATCGCGGCGGGCGCGGGTGCCGTGCTCGCCCTGGCCGCCGACTTCCGGATCGTCGAGCCGACGGCCCGGTTCGCGTTCCTCTTCACCCGGGTCGGGCTCGCCGGGGCCGACATGGGGGCCGCGTACCTCCTGCCCCGCATGGTCGGGCTCGGCCACGCCACCCGGCTGTTGATGCTCGGCGAGACGGTCGGTGCCGAAGAGGCGGAGCGCCTCGGGCTGGTCAGCCAGACGGCGGCCGAAGGAGAGGCCGACGCCGTGGCCGCCCGGCTGGCCGAACGGCTGGCCGCCGGCCCCTCGCTCGCCTACCAGCAGACCAAGGCGCTGCTCACCGCCGAGCTCGACATGCCGCTGGCGGCCGCCGTCGAAATGGACGCCGCCGCCCAGGCACTGCTCATGACCAGCGCCGACTACGCCGAATTCCACGCCGCGTTCACCGCGAAGCGCCCGCCCCGCTGGGAAGGGCGCTAGCCATGCGGATCGCGGTCATCGGCGGCGGCCCCGGCGGCCTGTACGCGGCCGCCCTGCTCAAGCGCCTCGACCCCGCGCGCGACATCACCGTCTGGGAACGCGGCGCCCCCGACGACACCTTCGGCTTCGGCGTCGTCCTGTCCGACGAGACGCTCGGCGGCATCGAGCACGCCGACCCGGTCGTCTTCCGCGCCCTGCAGGCGGAGTTCACCCGTTGGGACGACATCGACGTGCACTTCCGCGGCGAGGTGGTCACCTCCGGCGGGCACGGCTTCGCCGCCCTCGACCGGCGCCGGCTGCTGACGATCCTGCACCAGCGGTGCCGTGACCTCGGCGTCGAGCTGCGGCTGCGCGAGACCGGCCCCGCCGCCGCGGAGCTCGCCGCGACCCACGACCTCGTCATCGCCGCCGACGGCGCCAACAGCACCACCCGCGCCGCGCACGCCGATGTCTTCCGGCCGCGGCTCACCGGCCACCGCTGCCGCTACATCTGGCTCGGCAGCGACCTCCCCCTGAACGCCTTCCGATTCGAGATCGCCGAGACCGAGTACGGCGTCATGCAGGGGCACGCGTATCCGTACCGCGACGGCGCCAGCACGTTCATCGTCGAGATGCGGGAGGACGTCTGGCTGCGCGCGGGATTCGACCGGCTCGACGAGGCGGAGTCGATCGCCCGCTGCGAGAAGCTCTTCGCCGGCTGCCTGGACGGCCACGCGCTGCACGGCAACCGCTCGCGCTGGGGCGCGTTCACCACCGTCGTCAACGAGCGGTGGTGGCATGAGCGGACCGTACTGATCGGCGACGCCGCCCACACCGCGCACTTCTCCATCGGCTCCGGCACCAAACTCGCCATGGAGGACGCGCTCGCGCTCGCCGCCTGTCTGCAGGAGCAGCCGGACGTGCCGGCCGCGCTGACGGCGTACGAAACCGAGCGCAGACCCGTCGTCGAGAGCACCCAGCGCGCGGCCCGCGCCAGCCTCGAATGGTTCGAGCAGGTCGCGCAGTACACCGGACAGCCGCCGCTGCAGTTCGCCTTCAACCTCCTCACCCGCAGCCGCCGCGTCACCCACGACAATCTGCGGCTGCGCGACCGGGGCTTCACCGACGCCGTGGAACGGGACTTCGGCACCGAACCCGCCACCCCGCCGATGTTCACCCCCTTCCGGCTCGGCGCACTGACCCTGCGCAACCGCGTCGTCGTCTCGCCGATGGACCTGTACTCGGCCGTGGACGGCACACCTGGCGACTTCCACCTCGTGCACCTCGGCGCGCGGGCACTCGGCGGCGCTGGCCTCGTCATGACCGAGATGGTGTGCGTCAGCCCGAACGGCCGCATCACGCCCGGCTGCGCCGGCCTGTACACCGACGAGCACGAGACGGCCTGGCGGCGCGTCACCGACTTCGCCCACGCGCAGTCGTCCGCGGCCATCGGCCTGCAGATCGGCCACAGCGGGCGCAAGGGCTCCACCCGCCTCATGTGGGAGGGCATGGACGAGCCGCTCCCGGACGGGAACTGGCCGCTCGTCGCCCCCTCCCCGCTGTCCTACCGGCCGGGCGTCAACCAGGTGCCGGGCGAGCTGGACGCGGCCGGTCTCGCCGCCGTCCGCGAGGAGTTCACGGCGGCCGCCGCGCGCGGCGCCCGCGCCGGCTTCGACCTGCTGGAACTGCACTGCGCGCACGGCTATCTGCTTTCGTCCTTCCTCTCCCCGCTCACCAACCACCGCACCGACGCCTACGGCGGCGACCTCGACGGGCGGCTCCGCTACCCGCTGGAGGTCTTCGACGCGGTCCGGGCCGTCTGGCCGCAGGAACGCCCGATGACCGTCCGAATCTCCGCGACCGACTGGGCGCCGGGCGGCACCACCGAGGACGACGCCGTCGCCATCGCCCGCGCCTTCGCGGCCCACGGAGCCGACGCCATCGACGTCTCCACCGGCCAGGTCGTCGCCGACGAGCGCCCTCAGTACGGCCGCTCGTACCAGACCCCGTTCGCCGACCGCATCCGCAACGAGCTCGGCGTCCCCGTCATCTCCGTCGGCGCCATCTCCTCCTGGGACGACGTCAACTCCCTCCTCCTGGCCGGCCGCACCGACCTCTGCGCGCTGGCCCGCCCCCACCTCTACGACCCGAACTGGACCCTGCACGCCGCCGCCGAACAGGACTACCGCGGCCCGGCCGCCCCCTGGCCGCAGCAGTACGCGGCAGGCAGCCGCCGCCCCCCGAGCGGCCGCACGGACGCCCCGAAGCCCCGGCTCACGCTCTAGGTGTATTGATCACGAGCGTTGTTGACAGTGGTGGGTCTTGAACATGGCGAAGACCTCCGGTGTGGTGGAGCTGTCTAGGACTGCACCACTCGGAGGTCTTCGTGTCCCACCGTAATGCCCGGCTGACCGTTCATGGCAGACGGCTTCTCATCGAACGTGTCGTATCCGGCCGTCCGGTCGCTCATGTCGCGGCGGAGATGGGGATCTCGCGGGCCACGGCCCACAAGTGGGTCCGCCGGTGGCGCGCGGAGGGCGAGGCGGGGCTGCACGACCGCTCCAGCCGCCCGCATACGACCCCGCACCGCACGCCGGCCGCGGTCGAGGCGAGGGTGTGTGCACTGCGGCAGGCCCGCAAGCTGGGACCGGCCCGGATCGGACCGATCCTGGGCCTGCCCGCCTCGACCGTCCACCGGATCC
>NZ_JAAGLX010000080.1:0-19125 GCF_010548325.1 Streptomyces sp. SID13666
CCGCCCGGCGGCGCCGGTCGCCAGCGCCAGCAGCGCGCCCACGCCGCCCGCACCCGCGCCCCAGGCGGCGCCCAGCAGCAGCGCCAGCGGGACGCTGCCGTGCAGCTCGATCCCGGCCCCGACGGCGTCGAAGCCGAAGACCGACAGGTTCGCGTTCACCGAGACCCCGGTCAGCCACACCAGCAGCGGGAGCGCGACGGCCGAGGCGACCCCCAGCCGCAGCGCGCAGCGCCCCGCGTATCCGGCGCGCGACCCGGTCCCGAGCGGGGTGCGGGTCGCGGTGAGGGCCCCGGCGGTCAGCATCATCAGCGCCACCGCGACCGGCAGCAGCCAGACCCGGTCGTCCAGCTCGGCGAGCCGGCCGAGCGTGATGGGCTCCTTGACCCCGTTGCTCAGCAAGCGGTCGAGGGGATCGGGCAGCACCTTCGCGAGCTCCCCGGTCGCGACGCCCTTCCACTGGACGAACAGGCCCAGCGGCAGCGCCAGCCAGACCCCGTTGGGCGCGCCGAGGAGCGCGGCGCCCATGATCCGGCCCGGCTCGTCGCCGGTGACCGCCGCGTACCCGGCGGCGGCGAACCCCGCCACCACGGCGAGCACCAGAACGCCGCACAGCGCGGAGACGGCGGGCCGCACCACCCGGTGCACACCCTGCCAGCCCGGCGGCAACGGCGTACGGCGCGAGGCGAGCAGCGCGATCAGCAGTACCAACAGCACCCACACCAGGCCGCGCAGCAGGGTGGGCACGGTGTCGACATGGAAGCCGACCGACGTCTTGGACTTGATCAGACCCTGCAGGCCGTCGGAGAGTCCGCCGCCCCCGATGTCCCCGATACCGGGCAGCTTGTCCAGGATGCCGCCGGCCTGGGGGGCGCCGAGCGAGGCGCCGTCGATGGCGATGGTGTCCTGGCCGGCCCAGGCGAGTCCGCCGAGTACCGCGGTGAAGAACACCGCGACCGCGATCACCCGGGCGGCCAGCTCACCGGCGGAGACGACCGTCCCGGCCTTGCGTAACGACCGCAGGAAGACCCACACCAGCAGCAACGCGCCCACCAGGGCGACGCCCAACGGCATGACGCCGACGGCGCCCTGGGTCCCGGCGCTGTCCATCCCGAACACGGCGACGTCGCCCGACGGTCGGACCCGGCCGCCCGCGGCCATCGCGACCACCGCGGCCGTCATCGGTCCGAGTGAACCCGCGGTGTCCGCCCCGAGCAGATGCAGACCGAGCGCGGCGGTGCCCGTCATGGCCAGAAACGCCCAACTCACGGACGCGATGGCGGAGAGCAGTACGCTCACCCAGGGCGTGGTCCTAGCGGTCATCCCGGCCCCCCGAGGTCGTTTCCTTGGGCGGTTACTACTCTCCGGTGGCATTTGGGCGCAGTCAACGCTGCCGGCGGGCGTACTTATCGGAGGGCGGGTTCCGGTTCGACTGCCGGGCCTGAAATAGTTCCTCCCGATGTTCGCAATCCCTAGACTCCCCGCATGGGGAAATACCGGGGGACAACTTTTGGGGCTTGGGGTGCCTGAACTCGTACTCGAATTGAACGGTCAAACCTGGACGCTCGACCCATCCAGGTCGTACAGCCTCGGGCGGGATCCGCAGGGAGACATGGTGTTCGACGACGCCAGAGTCTCCTGGCGGCATGCCACCATCCGCTGGGGCGAACGCAGTTGGATCGTCGAGGATCTCGGCAGCACCAACGGCACCTATGTCCAGGGCCAGCGCATCCACCAGATGGAGGTCGGACCGGGCTCCGCCGTGAACCTCGGCAACGCGACCGACGGCCCCCGTCTCAACTTCAGCGGCGGCCAGCAGGTCAGCGCCGATCTCTACAGTGCGGAGACGTCGCTGGCGCAGCCGCACCAGGCACCTGCCGCACGGCAGGCCCCGCCGGTGCAGCAGCCGCACCGGCCGCCCGTCCAGCCGCAGCAGCCGCAGCAGGGTGGCTGGAACCAGCAGCCGCCGGCGCAGGTTCCGCAGCAGCAGGGCTGGCCGCAGCAGCCGCAGCAACCGCAGGGCGGGCAGCAGCACCGCAGCCCGACCACGATGCACCACTTCTCGATCAACCAGGTCACGAAGATCGGCCGTGCGCTGGAGAACGACCTGGTCGTCTCCGACCTCCAGGTCTCCCGGTTCCACGCCGAGTTCAAGGCGCACCCGGACGGCCGCTTCGAGATCGTCGACCTGGGCAGCCACAACGGCACCTACGTCAACGGCCAGGCGATCCAACGCCATCTGCTGGGCCCGAACGACATCGTCGGCGTCGGCCACTCGACCTTCCGGCTGGCCGGCGACCGGCTCGAGGAGTTCGTCGACACCGGTGAGGTCTCCTTCTCGGCCCGGCGGCTGACCGTCACGGTCCCACAGGGCAACACCACGAAGACGATCCTCAAGGACGTCTCCTTCGGTGTCCCGGAGAAGTCGCTGATCGGGGTGATCGGCCCGTCCGGTTCCGGCAAGTCCACGCTGCTGCGTGCGCTGACCGGCTACCGCCCGGCCGACCAGGGCGAGGTGCTGTACGACAACCGAAACCTGTACAAGCAGTTCGCCGAGCTGCGCCAGCGCATCGGTCTGGTCCCGCAGGACGACATCCTGCACAAGGAGCTGACGGTCCGCAAAGCACTGCGGTACGCGGCCAAGCTCCGGTTCCCAGGTGACACCGCGACCGACGAGCGCAACCACCGGATCCAGGAGGTCCTGCAGGAGCTCAAGCTCGACATCCACGCGGACAAGCGCATCACCTCCCTCTCGGGCGGTCAGCGCAAGCGGGTCTCCGTCGCGCTGGAGCTGCTCACCAAGCCGTCGCTGATCTTCCTGGACGAGCCGACCTCCGGCCTCGACCCGGGTATGGACCGCGACGTCATGAAGCTGCTGCGCGGTCTGGCCGACGACGGCCGCACCGTCCTGGTGGTCACCCACTCGGTGGCCGAGCTGGCGCTGTGCGACAAGCTGCTGGTGATGGCGCCGGGCGGCTCGGTCGCCTACTTCGGCCCGCCGGAGGAAGCGCTCAACTTCTTCGGTTACGAGACCTGGGCCGATGTCTTCTCGGCGTTCGAGAACTACCGCGACTACGACTGGTCGGGCCGCTGGCACGGCTCGCAGCACTACCAGATGTACGCGGCCGACCTGGACGCCGCCCCGCAGGCCGCGGCGGTCGTCCCGCAGCTGGCCACCCGGCCGCCGAAGCCGCAGAGCTGGGGTTCCCAGCTGTTCACGCTGGTACGCCGCTATCTGTCGGTGATCGCTTCCGACCGCGGCTTCATCGGGCTGATGTTCATCCTGCCCGCGGTGCTGGGTGTGGTCAGCGTCGTCATCCCGGCCGACAGCGGTCTGGGCCCGGGTCCGCTCAAGGCCCACCTGGTCAACAAGGACGCGGGCACGATCCTGCTGATCCTCGCGGTGGGCGCCTGCTTCTCGGGCGCCGCCAACTCGGTACGAGAACTGATCAAGGAACGGGTGATCTACGAACGGGAACGGGCCACCGGCCTCTCCCGCTCCGCGTACCTGATGTCCAAGGTCATCGTGCTGGGTCTGATCACGGCCCTGCAGGGCGTCATCATCTGCGGCATCGGCTTCGCGCCGCGGGCCATGCCCACCGAGGGCGTGATCTTCAAGAGCTCACCGGCGATCGAGATGACGCTGGCCGTCATCGCGCTCGGCTTCACCTCGATGATGTTCGGCCTGATCATCTCGGCCCTGGTGAAGACCGCCGAGAAGACCATGCCGCTGCTGGTGATGTTCGCGATCGTCCAGGTCGTCTTCACCGGGGTGCTGTTCCAGCTCTACGACTCGATCGGCGTGGAGCAGTTCGCCTGGCTGATGCCGGCCCGCTGGGCCGTCTCGGCCCTGGGCACCACCGCCCAGCTGAACGTCCTCATGCCGTGGGACGCGGCCAACCCGGACCAGCTCTGGGAGCACACCGCGGCCCAGTGGATCGTCGACATGGGCGTGCTGGTCGTGCTCGGTGTCATCTGCGGTGTCGTGGTCGCGCGGCTGCTGCGCCGCCACGAGCCGGAGGTCATGCGCAAGTAGCGCGCGGGACCGACAACGCCGAAGGGCGGCCGTACCCCTGGGGGTGCGGCCGCCCTTCGGCGTGGTGGACCGGTGCTCAGTAGGCCGAGTCGACGTTGTCGATCGAGCCGTAGTTCGCGGCCGCGTAGTTGCACGCGGCGGTGATGTTGGCGACCGGGTCGTAGATGTCCATGGAGGTACCGGACACGTGGTACGCCTGGAACGTCGGGTCGATGACCTGCAGCAGGCCCTTGGACGGTATGCCGGCGGCGGCGTTGGAGTCCGTCAGGTTGATGGCCTGCGGGTTGCCGGACGACTCGCGCATGATGTTGCGGTAGATGCCGTCGTAGCTGCCCGGGATGTTGTGGGCGGCCATGACCGACAGCGACTCCTTGATCCAGCCGTCGAGGTCGTTCGAGTACGAGACGGCGGCCGGGGCCGGAGCCTTGGTCGCGGGCTTCGGCTGGGCGGCGAGGGCCTTGCGCTCCTTGGAGCGGTTCGCGGCCTGCTCCGCCTTCTTGCGCTTGGCGGCCTCGTCAGCGGCCTTCTTCTTGGCGGCCTCGTCGGCCGCCTTCTTCTTCGCGGCCGCGGCGGCCGTGTCGGCCGCCTTCTTCTTGGCCGCGGCCTCGGCTGCGGCGTGCTGCGAAGCGGCGCCGGCCTGGTCGGTAATGCTCTGCGGTCCGGCGGTGCTGACCACAGCGATGTTGGAGGGCTCGCCGGCGGCGAGGGCCGTTCCGTCGGATCCCTGGACACCAGCGGTGATGGCCAGAACCGTCAGAGCGGCGGTTGCGGTGCCTGCTACGGCGAACGAATGCACCTTGTTCAGGCGGCCGAGCTTCGGGAGCGTCGGGAGCTGCATGGGGGAGTTACCTCTTCCAATTGCGGACTCCGGCATTGATAGCTGGGTAAAAACCGCAGGGCAAAGAGGTCGATTACTAACGAAAGTCGTAGTTGCGGGTGGAACGGCAGGGCGTGTTTACGGGCCCCTTACGCGCCGTGGGCACCCTCAGGGTCCACTACCCGGCTTCGTAAGTGACGTACGTCCTATCGGGCAGGTCACACGGCACCACCCCCGCCATCGACGGATCGTCATGACGGGGGTGCGCACGGTGACGGCTTTTCAGGGGTCCTCGAAGCGTGCCCGGGAACGGCGCCGGAAGCACCCCCGAAACGCCTACGGGAGCAGCAGGTTCACGTCGCCGAACTCGTGCCACAGATAGCCGCCGCGCACGGCTTCCGCGTAGACCCGCTCCAGCAGGGGAGCGCCCGCCACCGCCTCCAGCATCAGCAGGTGGGAGGCCGCCGGCTCGTGCAGCCCGGTCAGCAGCCCGTCCACGGCGTGTACCCCGCGTTCCGGGGTCAACACCAGATCCGTCCAGCCGCGCGCGGCGCGGACCGTGCCCCGGCCGTCCGCCGCCGACTCCAGCGCCCGTACGGCCGTCGTACCGACCGCGACGACCCGGCCCCCACCGCTGCGGGCGGCGTTCACCTGCCCCGCGGTGCTCGGCGACACCTCGAACCACTCCGGGTACGGCGGTTCATGCGTCTCGGCCGAGGAGACCCCGGTGTGCAGGACGATCGGTGCGATCTGCACACCCCTGCTGACCAGGGATGTCACGATCCCGGTGGTGAACGGCCGGCCGGCGCTCGGCATCTCCGCCGAGCCGAGACCGTCGGGGGACGGCACCGAGAACACCGTCTGATACTCGGCGAGCGGCTGGTCCCGCTCGGTGTAGCCGTACCGGATCGGCCGCCCGTGCCCGTGCAGATAGCCGGCGGTGTCCGCCATCGACGGCCGGGCCAGCCACAGCCGGTCCCCGCGCGGCGACAGCGGCTCCTCCAGCACCAGCCGTTCGCCGTCCGGCAGCTCCACGACCGCCCCGGCCGGTCCGCCGGCCCGCGGCACGGTCGTGCCGCGCCCGTCGGGCGTCCTGACCTCCACGGCCCAGTGCCCCCCAACCTCCGGCCGGGGGTGCCCCCAGTCCTGGCGGGTCGAGAAGTGCACGGTCACCGGTTCCAGGCCGAGCCGCCCGCCGACCGCCGCGGGCAGCGTCCGCGAGGTGTTCACCACCAGGACGTCACCCGCCCGCAGCAGCCCCGGAAGCTCCCGGAAGGCGTGGTGCGACACCTCGCCCGCCGCCGCCCGCCCGACCAGCAGCCGTACGCCGTCCCGCTGCCCGGCCGGCGCCCGCGCCGACAGCTCGGGCGGTACCCGCAACCCCCGCAGGCCCTCCATCGTGGTCACCGTGCTTCCAGCAGCGCCGGAGCGGTGTAGCGCCCGCTGGGCGCCTCCTCGTCGAGCAGCCGCAGGAAGGCCGGGGCGACGTCCGCCGGCAGCAGCCGGTCCGACGGGTCGTCGTCCGGGACGGCCGCCGTGTACAGCTCGGTCCGCAGATCGCCTGGATCCACCCACCACACCCGCAGCCCCGGCTCCTCCACGGCCAGCACCGCGGACAGCTGCTCCAGCGCGGCCTTGCTCGCCCCGTAGCCGCCCCACGTCGCGTACGCCTCCACGGCCGCGTCGGAGCTGATGTTCAGCACCGCGCCGCCCGCCGCCCGCAGCAGGGGCAGTGCCTCCCGCACCAGCGCCAGCGGCGCCACCACATTCGTCTCCAGTGCGGCGCGCAGCCCGTCCACCGGAAGCTCCGCCAGAGCCACCAGCGGCTCGGCACCCAGCGCGCTCGCGTTGTTCACCAGCAGATCGACGCCGCCGAACGCGCGGGCCGCCGCGACGAGCGCGGTCCGGTGGGCGGCGTCGGTGACATCGCCCGGCACGGCCGCCACCCGTCCGGGGCCCTCCCGCTCCAGCTCCGCCGCCGCCGTCTTCAGCACCCCCTCGGACCGGCCGTCGAGCACCAGGTCCCAGCCACGCCGGGCGAGCGCCCCGGCCAGGGCACGGCCCAGTCCCCGCGAAGCCCCCGTGATGATCGCTACCGGCATCGCCCGCCCGTCACCCGCCGCCACCCTTGCAGTGAAGCGTTTCACGCTGCTCCTCCTTGTTGCCCTCCGAGCCGCCGCAGGACCCGTCGTCCAGCGGCTCCCTTCACCGTAGGAACGCCGCCACGTCCGGCGCCTCGGCCGTCCGCCGCACGTCGGGGGGCACTTTGCCCTAGGTCCCCGGCCCGATCCGCCGGGGCCGCGGCGCCGGTAGGTTGACGACATGTCCAACCGGTCGCCCAGAGGCGGAATCGAAGCGGTCAGCGACGCGGTCCTCGCGATGAGCCGGCACCTGGAGGTGCGCGAGGTGCTGCAGACGATCGTCGCGTCCGCCCGCGAGCTGCTCGACGCCGAGTACGCCGCGCTCGGGGTGCCCGACGATCACGGCGGGTTCGCCCAGTTCGTCGTCGACGGGGTGAGCGACGAGCAGTGGAAGGCGATCGGCCCGCTGCCCCGCCAGCACGGCATCCTCGCCGCGATGCTCCACGAGGCGACCCCGCAGCGGCTCGCGGACGTCACGCAGTCCGACTCCTTCGGGGGCTGGCCGCGCGCCCACCCGGACATGACCGACTTCATCGGGATGCCGGTCGTCGACGGCGAGGAGATCCTCGGCGCGATCTTCCTGGCCAACAAGGTGGGCCCCAGAACCGGGCCCGCCACCGACTGCGCCTTCACCCAGGAGGACGAGACGCTGCTGCGGACCCTGGCCGCCCACGCCGCCATCGCCCTCACCAACGCCCGCCTCTACGAGCGCAGCCGCGAACTCACCCTGGCGGGGGAGCGGGCGCGCATCGCCCACGAGCTGCACGACGCGGTCTCCCAGAAGCTCTTCTCGCTGCGCCTCACCGCACAGGCCGCGGCCGCCCTGGTCGACCGCGACCCGGCGCGCGCCAAGGAGGAGCTGAAGCATGTGGCGGCGCTCGCCGCCGAGGCCGCCGACGAGCTGCGAGCCGTCGTCGTCGAGCTGCGGCCCGCGGGACTGGACGAGGACGGCCTCGTCGCGACCCTGCGGACCCAGGCCGAGGTGCTCGACCGGGCCCACGCGGCCCATGTCACCTTTACGTCCTGCCAGGTCAAGGCGCTGCCCGCCGCCCAGGAGGAAGCGCTGCTGCGGGTCGCGCAGGAGGCGCTGCACAACGCACTGCGGCACGCGGACGCCAGGACCGTGACCGTCTGCCTCACCGGCCGGGGCAAGGGGGCGGTGCTGCGGGTCCGCGACGACGGCAGCGGCTTCGAACCGTCCGCGGTGCGCCGCGCCGGACGCCATCTGGGCCTGGTCTCGATGCGGGACCGGGCGAGCGGCGTGGGCGGACACCTGACAGTGGAATCGGCGCCCGGCAAGGGCACCGTCATCGAGATGGAGGTGCCCGGTGGCTGAGTCAGAGCGGCAGGCCCGCATCCGCGTATTGCTCGTCGACGACCACCAGGTGGTGCGCCGCGGGCTGCGGACCTTCCTGGAGGTCCAGGGCGACATCGACGTCGTCGGGGAGGCGGGGGACGGCGACGGAGGCGTGGCCCGCGCCGGGGAACTGCGCCCCGACGTGATCCTGATGGACATCAAGATGCCCGGCGCCGACGGCATCTCCGCGCTGCGCAAGCTGCGCGAGCTCGGCAACCCGGCCCGGGTGCTCATCGTCACCAGCTTCACCGAGCAGCGCACCATCGTGCCCGCCCTGCGGGCCGGCGCGGCCGGTTATGTGTACAAGGACGTGGACCCCGAGGCGCTGGCCGGCGCCATCCGCTCCGTGCACGCCGGCCATGTGCTGCTCCAGCCCGAGGTGGCCGACGCCCTGCTCTCCCAGGAGTTCCCCGGCGGCGGCCAGGGACGGGGCAACGCCCTCACCGAACGGGAGCGCGAGGTGCTGACGCTGATCGCCGACGGGCGCTCCAACCGGGAGATCGCCCGCGCGCTGGTGCTCTCGGAGAAGACCGTGAAGACCCATGTCTCGAACATCCTGATGAAGCTCGATGTCTCGGACCGCACCCAGGCCGCGCTGTGGGCGGTCAGGCACGGCATCGGGGCACCTCCGGAGGCCTGACGGGCCATACCGGACCGGTGTGTTCCGGTATCGGATTCATTCCGACGGGTGGATGTGGGGCCGGTGGCGCATCCTGACCGCCGGTGGCCCGTTCTGTAGGGAGTACCGCGGCGGCTGGTCGCGGTGCACCCTGCAAGGAGGAAGTTCGAAGTGAAGATCCTGAAGACCGCCGCGGCTGTCACCTTCGTCGCGGGCGGGCTCGCCATGGCCGGAGCCGGTGTCGCCTCCGCCCACAGCGGCGCCGAGGCCCACGGCGTGGCCGAGGGCTCGCCCGGCGTTCTCTCCGGCAACCTGCTCCAGGTTCCCGTGCACGTCCCGGTCAACGTCTGCGGCAACACCGTGAACGTGATCGGTCTCCTGAACCCGGTGTTCGGGAACGAGTGCGTCAACCAGTAGTCCCCCCGCGGCTCCGCCGCGACGACCGGCCCCGGAGGCACCGCCTCCGGGGCCGCTGCGTTCGATCGAATCCCCGCGCGTTCGATCCGGTGATCCCTTCGGACGTTTCCGGTCCGCGGCCGTGTCATCCGGCCGGGCCGGGCGTTCTTCACCGTGCGGCCCGCGGCTGGGCCGTACCGCAACAGGAGGATCGTTTCCCATGAACACTGCCAAAAAGGCCGCCCTGGTCATCGCCGTCACCGGAATCGCCGCGGGTGTCTCCGCCGGTTCCGCGTTCGCGAGCGCCGATGCCTGTGGCTCCGCCACCGACTCCCCGGGCGTGCTGTCCGGCAACCTGCTCCAGGTGCCGGTGCACGTCCCGGTCAACGTGACGGGCAACACCGTCAACGTGATCGGTCTGCTCAACCCGGCGTTCGGCAACGCGTCGTCGAACATCGGCTGACCTGCCCCGTACGACCGTGAAGGCCCCGCGTCCCACCGGTGACACCGGCAGGACGCGGGGCCTTCCGCGTCATCCCGGTGCGGCTCAGGCCCGGCGCTCCGACTCCTCCACGTACGCGTTGTACGCCGCCACCTGCGCCCGCCGCGCGGTGCGCTCCACCGGCCGCAGCAGCTCCGCCCGCGCGGCGATCTCCGACGCGCTCACCGCGCCCCCGTGCCCGTCGGAGGCGATGGCGACCAGGGCGCCGACCCGCTGCGCCAGCGCCAGCACCCGCACCGCCCGCGGCGGATAGCCGGGCGCCAGCAGATCACGGCCGCGCTCCGCACGCGCCCGGTACGCGTCCAGGGCGGCCTGCGCGGCCGGCCCCGCCCCCGCCACGTCCAGCCGGGTCAGCGCCTCGGTGGTGTCCCGCAGCGCCTCGGCCAGCTCCCGCTCGGCCTCGCCGAGCGAGGGCACATCGGCCGGCGGGCCCTGCCGCACCTCCAGGCACTTCCACTCCACCTCCACATGCACATCGCCGCGCGGCCCGGCCTCGCTCACCTCGGGTACGAGGCCGAGCGCCGGGCCGCCGACCGCGATCACGGCCTCGCCCGCGGCCAGCGCCCGCGCGTTGAAGTCCGCCGGGCCGCTGAGGCCCAGCGGATGTCCCGGCGCGGGCAGGGCGACCCGCAGACCGGTCGTACCGAGCGCCCGCAGCCGGCCGAGGCCGAGCGTCAGCCCGACCGGGCCGGTCTCGCCCGGCAGTCCGGTCATCCGGTGGACCGCGTCCTCGCCCAGGACCTCCTGGGCGACATCATCCGGTGCGGCAAGTCCGGCAAGTAGGGCATTTCCCCACGCCGCCAGCCGTCCTGATCGAGGTTCATCAAGCATCCCCCCAGCCTAAGGAGTGGACCGCCCGACGCGTGGCGTAGGTTTTCCCTCGGGGCTCTGCCCGTGACAACCGAAACTGCAATGGGAGACAACGCGCTCATGAGCGATGTGCTGGAGCTGGTGGACGTATCGGTGGTCCGCGACGGACGGGCTCTGGTGGACCAGGTCTCGTGGTCGGTCGCCGAGGGCGAACGCTGGGTGATCCTCGGACCGAACGGCGCGGGAAAGACCACCCTGCTCAATGTCGCCTCCAGCTATCTCTTCCCGACCACCGGCACCGTCCAGGTGCTCGGCGAGAAGCTCGGCAGCGTCGACGTCTTCGAACTGCGCCCCCGTATCGGCATGGCCGGCGCGGCCATGGCGGACAAGATGCCGCGCGGCCAGACCGTCCTGCAGACCGTGCTCACCGCCGCGTACGGCATGACCGCGCACTGGCGGGAGAGTTACGAGAAGGTCGACGAGGACCGCGCCCGCGCCTTCCTCGACCGGCTGGGCATGTCCGACTACCTGGACCGCAAGTTCGGCACCCTGTCCGAGGGCGAGCGCAAGCGCACGCTGATCGCCCGCGCCATGATGACCGACCCGGAGCTGCTGCTCCTCGACGAGCCCGCGGCCGGCCTGGACCTCGGCGGCCGTGAGGACCTGGTACGCCGCCTCGGCCGGCTCGCCCGCGACCCGATCGCGCCCTCCATGATCATGGTGACCCACCATGTCGAGGAGATCGCCCCCGGCTTCACCCATGTCCTCATGATCCGCCAGGGCAAGGTCGTCGCCGCAGGCCCGGTCGAGCTGGAACTCACCTCGCGCAACCTCTCCCGCTGCTTCGGCCTCCCGCTCGTCGTCGAGCGCAGGGGCGACCGCTGGACCGCCGCAGGACTGCCGCTCTCGTAGGCATCCGCCGCCCGCCCGGGGAAGCAGGATCGCCCGGCCGGGGGGAGCGGGACGTAACACCCCCCGGCGGAACGCCCGTTCGTGCTTCCCCGCGCCCGCCCCCGCGCCCGGAAGGCCTGTCACAGATCACCCCCGCCCCCCTACGATGGGGAGGTGGACCCATGGGTGTGGTGGCTGATCGCCGCCGTAGGACTCGGCATACCGCTGGTGATCACGACGATGCCCGAATTCGGGATGTTCGCGGTCGGCGCCGTCGCGGGGGCGATCGTCGCCGCGCTGGGCGGCGGCATCGTCGTCCAGGTCATCGTCTTCGTGATCGTCTCGGTCGCACTGCTCGCGGTCGTCCGCCCGATCGCCTACAAGCACCGGACGCAGCGGCCCGAACTGCGTACCGGCATCGACGCGCTGAGGGGGCGGCAGGCCGTCGTCCTCGAACGGGTCGACGGCGGCGGCGGACGGATCAAGCTCGCCGGAGAGATCTGGTCGGCGCGCGCCCTCGACGAGGAACGGAGCTTCGACCCGGGCGAGAAGGTGGATGTCGTGGAGATCGACGGCGCGACCGCCGTCGTCATGTGACCCGAGGACGACGCCTGACCGACCGATACGGCCGCCGCGGTCGTGCTCCGGGAATTCGCCGAACCCGAGCGCACCGCCGCAGTGGTCTGCGAGAATTGATCATGTCGTAGTACGTCCGCAAACGGCGCGGGAGTGGACATGCAGCCGATCATCATCGTCCTGATCATCCTGGTGGTGCTCGTCTTCGTCGCGCTCATCAAGACGGTCCAGGTCATCCCCCAGGCGAGTGCCGCCATCGTCGAACGATTCGGCCGCTACACGCGGACGTTGAGCGCGGGCCTGAACATCGTCGTTCCGTTCATCGACACGATCCGCAACCGCATCGACCTCCGTGAGCAGGTCGTGCCGTTCCCGCCGCAGCCGGTGATCACCCAGGACAACCTGGTCGTCAACATCGACACGGTCATCTACTACCAGGTCACCGACGCCCGCGCGGCGACGTACGAAGTCGCCAGCTACATCCAGGCGATCGAGCAGCTCACCGTCACCACGCTCCGCAACATCATCGGCGGCATGGACCTGGAACGGACCTTGACCTCCCGCGAGGAGATCAACGCGGCGCTGCGCGGCGTCCTGGACGAGGCCACCGGCAAGTGGGGCATCCGCGTCAACCGCGTCGAGCTCAAGGCGATCGAGCCGCCCACCTCCATCCAGGACTCGATGGAGAAGCAGATGCGCGCGGACCGCGACAAGCGCGCCGCGATCCTCACCGCGGAGGGCATCCGGCAGTCCCAGATCCTCACCGCCGAAGGTGAGAAGCAGTCCTCCATCCTGCGCGCCGAAGGTGACGCCAAGGCCGCCGCGCTGCGCGCCGAAGGTGAGGCCCAGGCCATCCGTACGGTCTTCGAGTCCATCCACGCGGGCGACCCGGACCAGAAGCTGCTGGCCTACCAGTACCTCCAGATGCTCCCGAAGATCGCGCAGGGCGACGCCAACAAGCTCTGGATCATCCCCAGCGAGCTCAATGACGCGCTCAAGGGCCTCGGCGGCATCGTGAACCTGCCCGGCGCCCCGACCAACGGCGCCGGCGGTGGGAACAACGGCGGCACCAACGGCAACAACGGGGGCGGCGGCGACGTCCCCATCCCGCGCCGCGAGACCCCACGCTTCGACAAGGACTGACCCTCGGGCATGATCGGTGTATCCGACACCGGTCATCGAGGGGCACAGCGTGACGTTCTGGGAGGCACTCGCCGTCTTCGCGGCGGGCATCGGCGCCGGCACCATCAACACCATCGTCGGCTCCGGCACCCTCATCACGTTCCCGGTACTGCTCGCCGTCGGCCTCCCGCCGATCACCGCGAACGTCTCCAACGCCCTCGGCCTGGTACCCGGTTCGCTCACCGGTGCCATCGGCTACCGCCGTGAACTGCGCGGCCAGCGCCGGCGCGTCATCCGGCTCGGCAGCACCGCGCTGGCCGGCGGCCTGGCCGGCGCGATCCTGCTGCTGACCCTGCCGTCCGACGCGTTCGACGCGATCGTCCCGGTACTGATCGGGCTGGCCCTGGTCCTGGTCGTGCTGCAGCCCCGCCTCGCCCGCGCCATCAAGGCCCGCCGCGAACGCGAGGGCACCGAGGTCCCCACCGACGGCGGCCCGCTGCTGCTCGTCGGACTGTTCCTCGCCAGCATGTACGGCGGTTACTTCGGGGCCGCCCAGGGCGTTCTCTACCTGTCGCTGATGGGGCTGCTGCTCCATGACGACCTGCAGCGGATCAACGGCGTCAAGAACGTCCTCGGCATGCTCGTCAACGGCATCGCCGCCGTGTTCTTCCTCTTCGTCGCCGACTTCAACTGGGCCGCCGTGGGCCTCATCGCCGCCGGAGCCACCCTCGGCGGCATCTTCGGCGCCCGCATCGGCCGCCGGCTGCCGCCGGCGGCGCTGCGCGGCGTCATCGTCGCCGTCGGCATCGTGGCCATCGTCCAGCTCGTCCTCAGATGACCGGCAGCGTGCGGCGGCGGGCCCGGATGGTGCTCGCACCGCACCGGGCCCGCCGCCGTCCGCGCCCCACCGGGATCAGGCCGGCAGCGCCAGCCACCCCGGCAGCGCGTCGTTGTCCCTGATCCCCAGCGCCAGCAGCAGCGTGTCCGCCGGCGTCGGCTCGAACGGCTGCGCCAGCAGCCGCATCCCCGCCTGCTCAGGCGTCCGGTCCGCCTTGCGGCCGTTGTCCTCCGCACAGGCCGCGACCGTGTTCAGCCAGGTGTCCCCACCACCGCGCGACCGCGGCACGATGTGGTCCACCGTGCTCGCCCGGCGACCGCAGTACGCGCACCGGTGCCGGTCACGCACCAGCACACCCCGCCGCGACCACGAGGCCCGTTGTCGGAAGGGCACCCGGACGTATCTGCGCAGCCTGATCACCAGCGGAACCGGAACCTCGACGGCCGCCGCGCGGATGCGCAGCCCGGGATGCGCCTGCTCGACGACGGCCTTCTCCTGCATGACCAGCACCACGGCACGCCGCAGCGACACCGTCGACAGCGGCTCGAAACTCGCGTTCAGCACCAGAGTCTCACGCATTCCGCCCACCCCAAGGATCCGTCCCCGCCCCATGGCGAAGTGGATCCACTGTGCCTCGCGGACCACCGGCGGACAACGCAATTACCGTGCGGGGAAAGGGGATCGACGGGGTACGGGAGCGGCTCCCGGAAGGGTGGCCGGGCGGGTGGACAGCGAAAAATGCCGAACGCCCCGGACGCTTCCCCCCGTGCGTAACGGAAGCGTCCGGAGCGTACGGCAGCCGGCGTGGACACCGGGCGGGAAACACCTGGTTCCGGCGGACGGCCGGCATCGCGCGGGCGAGAACCACCACGACGCAACGCCCCGCCGCCCCCGCTACAGCGGTACCGGCTGCCTGGTGATGGTGGGCCACCACCAGACACGTACCACTGTGCGATTCAGGGCGCCGGGGCGCAACGCAATTAACGGGCGCCCACCGGCCACGGCGGATGCCCGGCCGTCAGCTACCGGCCGGTGCCTCGTACTCGCCGATCAGCTGGGCGCGGCCCAGCGTGTGGAAGCGGAGGTTGAAACCGATCACGGCAGGCGAAGCGTCCGCGTCCGGCCCGAGCTTCTCGGTGTCCACCGCGTACACGGTGAAGACATAGCGGTGCGAACCGTCCCCCGGCGGCGGCGCGGCCCCGCCGAAGTCCCGCGTCCCGTAGTCGTTCCTGACGTGCAGCGCGCCCTCGGGCAGCCCCTTGAAGTCCCCGCCGCCCGCGCCCGCGGGCAACTCGGTGACGGACACGGGAATGTCGATGAGCGACCAGTGCCAGAAACCGCTGCCGGTCGGCGCGTCCGGGTCGTAGCACGTCACGGCGAAACTCTTCGTCCCGTCGGGGAAGCCCTCCCACCGCAGGTGCGGTGACGTGTTCCCGGCCGCGTACACCTGGGCGTCCTTCAACAGCCCGCCCGGCGCCACGTCATCGCTCACCACCGTGAACGACGGCACCGGCGGATGGAACTCGTGGGGGAGCGGCCGCCGCTTCTGCTCGGTCACCTCGACACCTCCTGATCGCAAGAACCGCTACGGACCGCGGCCGGGCTGCGCCGGCGCGGCCTTCTGCGCACCGAGCCTAGATCCCTAGAACCAGTTGCGCTTGCCGCCGACCTCCGCCAGCCACTGATTCAGGTACGCCGCCCAGTCGGTGCCCTGGAAGGACTGCAGACCGACCGTGAACGACCGGTACGAGTCGCTGCCCTCGCCGAACAGCCCCGGCTTCTTGTCCATCTCCAGGATCACGTCCATCTCGTTGCCGTCCGCGATGAAGGTCAGCTCCACCTGGTTCAGCCCCCGGTACTGGTGCGGCGCCCGGAACTCGATCTCCTGGTAGAACGGCAGCCGCTGCCGCGTCCCCCGGATGTGCCCCTTCTCCAGGTCCGCGGCCTTGAACGCGAAGCCCAGGTGCCCGAACGCGTCCAGCAGCGCCTGCTGCGCCGGCAGCGGGTGCACGCTGACCGGGTCGAGGTCACCCGAGTCCACCGCGCGGGCGATCGCCAGCTCCGTCGTCACCCCGATGTTCATCCCCGACAGATGCCGGCCGAGGAATGTCGTGACCGGCGTCTCCCACGGGATCTGCAGCCCGAACGGCACGGTGTGCACGGCGCCCGGCGCCACCTCGAACGCCCCGCCCAGCTGCTGCCGGTGGAACTCGATGTCCTGCTTGTACTCGTTGTCGCCGCTCTCGACCTCGACCCGGGCCTGCAGCCCGACGGAGAGCCCCTCGATCTGCTGCGCGACCGACCCGCCCTGGATACGCACCTCACCCTGGACAGTGCCGCCCGGCACCACGTTCGGGTCCGTCAGTACGGTCTCGACGGACGCCCCACCGGCACCCATGCTCGCAAGCAGCTTCTTGAAGCCCACGTTGTCCCACTCCTCATACCGGCGGTTGACTGTTTCTTTACGTTATCTACGGTCACTACGAACGCGGAACCGCCGCGGGCGGTTCCAGTACCCTCGTACCGCATGATCGCCGACGCGGAAAGGGCCCCGCTCGCCCGGCCCTTCTTCGACCGCCCGGTCCTCGACATCGCACCGGACCTCCTCGGCCGGATCCTCGTCCGTGACACCCCGGACGGCCCGATCGAGCTGCGCCTCACCGAGGTGGAGGCCTACGCGGGACCCGTCGACCCGGGATCGCACGCCTACCGGGGCCGCACCGAACGCAACGCGGTGATGTTCGGCCCGCCCGGCCACACCTACGTGTACTTCACGTACGGGATGTGGCACTGCCTCAACCTGGTCTGCGGCCCGGAGGGCACGCCGAGCGGGGTCCTGCTCCGGGGCGGCGAGATCACCCGTGGGGAGGACCTCGCCCGAGCGAACCGCCCCACCTCCCGCAAGGACACCGACCTCGCCCAGGGCCCGGCCCGGCTGGCCACCGCGCTCGCCGTCGACCGGTCGCTCAACGGATCCGACGTCTGCGACCCCTATACCGGTCCGGCGGGCGAACCGGCCGGCAGCCCGTTCCGCGTCCTCACCGGTACCCCGCCGGCCGCTGACCGGGTGCGCTCCGGCCCCCGTACCGGCGTCGGCGGCGAGGGAGCCGTGCACCCCTGGCGCTTCTGGATCGACGGCGACCCCACCGTCAGTCCCTACCGTGCCCACACCCCGAGACGCCGCCCCTAACGACTCGCCATGACCGCGTACTCTCGGACACGCTGTACAGACGCTCTGCGACCGCCGGTGTGCGGACCGCGGAGCACCGACTCATCGCACTGACCCAAGGAGACAAGAGAACCGTGACGGACATCGTCGACGAGCTGCAGTGGCGCGGGCTGATCGCCGTATCCACTGACGAGGACGCACTGCGCAAGGCGTTCGCGGACGGCCCGGTCACGGTCTATTGCGGCTTCGACCCCACGGCGCCCAGCCTGCACCTCGGCAACCTGGTGCAGATCCTCACCATCCGGCGGCTGCAGCAGGCGGGCAACCGGCCGCTGGGCCTGGTGGGCGGGGCCACCGGCCTGATCGGCGACCCCAAGCCGTCGGCGGAGCGGACACTCAACGCTCCCGAGGTCGTCGCCGACTGGGTCGAGCGGGTCCGCGGGCAGATCGAGCCCTTCCTCTCCTTCGAGGGGCCGAACGCCGCGACGATGGTGAACAACCTGGACTGGACGTCCGGGATGTCGGCGATCGAGTTCCTGCGTGACGTGGGCAAGCACTTCCGCGTCAACAAGATGATCGCCAAGGAAGCCGTCGCCCGGCGCCTCAACTCCGACCAGGGCATCAGCTACACCGAGTTCAGCTACCAGATCCTCCAGGGGATGGACTTCCTGGAGCTCTACCGGCGCTACGGCTGCACCCTGCAGACCGGCGGAAGCGACCAGTGGGGCAACCTCACGGCCGGCATCGACCTGATCCACCGCGTCGAGGGCGCCTCCGTCCACGCCCTCGCCACTCCGCTGATCACCAAGGCGGACGGCACCAAGTTCGGCAAGACCGAGGGCGGCGCCATCTGGCTCGACCCCGAGATGACCACGCCGTACGCCTTCTTCCAGTTCTGGCTGAACGCGGACGACCGTGACATCTCCAAGTTCCTGCGCATCTTCAGCTTCAAGTCCCGCGAGGAGATCGAGGAGCTGGAGCGCCTCACCGAGGAGCGCCCCCAGGCCCGCGCCGCCCAGCGCGCCCTGGCTGAGGAACTGACGACCCTGGTCCACGGGGCCGCCCAGTGCACCGCGGTCACCGATGCGTCCAAGGCGCTTTTCGGCCAGGGGGAACTGACGGACCTGGACGAGGCCACGCTGGCGGCCGCTCTCTCCGAGCTGCCGTACGCCAAGGTCACGGCGCTGGAGCCGATCGTCGACCTGCTGACCGCGGTCGAGCTGGTGGCCAGCAAGTCGGCCGCCCGCCGGGCCATCAAGGAGGGTGGCGCCTACCTGAACAACGCCAAGGTGACCAGCGAGGACGCGGTGCCGGCCGAGTCCGACCTGCTGCACGGCCGGTGGCTCGTCCTCCGCCGCGGCAAGAAGAGCCTGGCTGCCGTCGAGGTCGGCTGAAATCGTGCGTTTGAGCGGCGGTTGAGCTTGACTCTGCCGCCGCTCCTCCGTAATGTAGTCCGAGCCGCTTGAAACGGTGCGTCCGGTTCGTCCGGATCCCCGCGGGGGTGGCCACCCACTACTACGACTTCCCGACAGGGTTGCTTTTCGGTGCGCCGAAATTCAGTCCGAATAGCTCGATTATGAGCGTGGCGGGAAATCGGCTAACGTAGTGGACACGCCGCAAGGCGAGAAACAAAAGCCCGCCTCAGCGGGTGGCAGAAACGGGAAATCGGATCTGCTAAGCTGAGAAACACGAAGGGAAGCCCGGAGGGCGCCGGTAAAACGGCACCGAAGGAAGCGTCCGTTCCTTGAGAACTCAACAGCGTGCCAAAAGTCAACGCCAGACTTAAAACACCCCGGGCGGAACCCATTCGGGTTTCGTTTGGTGGTTCCTTTGAAAAAGTCCTTCCGCCCTCCG
>NZ_JAAGLX010000081.1:0-18053 GCF_010548325.1 Streptomyces sp. SID13666
GGGGGGCCGCGCGGCGGCCGGCGGCCCCGGCACGGCGGCGCCGGCCGGGACGTACGGGCACGGGCTGGGCCGCGTCCGGATCGGCGGCCGGGTCCACGACCGCGTCCTTGGCTGGATCCGCGGCCGGTTCTGCGGCTGGATCCACGGCCGGGGCGGTGTCGGGTCGCGGGCGCACGTCGCGGCCTTCCTGCAGGTGGTGAGCTGGTGCAGTGACGGTACAACGTGTTCGCGCCGGTGCGGGTCGCGGGTGTGCAAAGGCTCGGGCGCGGGAACGCGGGCGCGCAGGCCGGGCGCCAGGGCGGGGCAGGGGAGGTGGCCGTGCGGGAGCGCCCGCTACGGAACGGGCCCGGAACGCCCTTCGGGCCGACCTGGGACCCGCTGGCTGCGAGTCGGCGCCAAGGCCGTTGTCTACTGGGCGTCCGGGCCCTTCCCGGGTCACACCTGCCGTCCGGCGGCACTCGCCGTGAAGCGAGCCGCTTTCCGTGCCGCTGACGCTGGACCTGGCTGCCAGTGGCGGCGTGCACGTGCGGCGCGACACCCCATGGCCCAGCGGCGGTCGACGGATTCGCGGAGGGTCCCCGGTCCGACGTCCTGTGGTGGACTCGGCCGAACCTACTCGCCCTCGACCGTTGGCTGTCAACAGCCACTTGACCTGCGATGATCCTTCAAATCAGCAGGTCAGTGCGGGGCCCGGTGAGTCGGCGCGACAGGCCGAGGGCACACCGTTCGGCCGCATGTGGCCGCCGTGGGTCACTCGTTCGGCCGTGTGTGGACCGTGCGGCCGGACACGACGGTACGCAGCGCGACCGGAAGGGCACGGTCCGGCGCCACGTCCGGCAGGCCCGGAGTGCCGGAACGCGGGTCGGTGGACCAGTTGGCGACCCGTTCGTCCGGGGCCTGCACCACCAGTTCGCCGCCCCGCCAGAGCACGTAGTCGGCGGGCGCGCCCGGCATCAGGACACCGGTGTCGTCCCGGCCGACCGCCCGCCAGCCGCCCCGGGTGTGGGCGTTGAAGGCGGCGCGGGCCGAGATGCGGTGCCCGGGGGTGCGGTGGAACGCGGCGGCGCGTACGGCGCCCCACGGGTCGAGCGGGGTGACGGGGCTGTCGGAGCCGAGGACCAACGGCACACCGGCCCGCACCATCGCGGCGTAGGAGTTGAGCGTCCCGGCCCGTTCGGCGCCGAGCCGCTCCGCGTACATGCCCTCCTCGCCGCCCCAGGCCGCGTCGAAGGCCGGCTGCACCGAGGCGATCAGACCGAGTTCGGCGAAGCCGGCGATGGTGTCCGGCGTCATCATCTCGGCGTGCTCGACCCGGTGCCGCAGCGCCCGGATCCGGTCGGTGCCGACGCGTTCGGCGGCGGCCCGTACCCCGGCCACGACGGAGGAGACGGCGGCGTCCCCGATGGCGTGGAAACCCGCCTGGACACCGGCCTCGGTGCAGGCGGCGACATGGGCGGCGATGGTGTCGGTGTCGATGAAGGAGGTACCGCTGTGCGGGGCGTCGGCGTAGGGCGCGTGCAGACAGGCCGTGCGGGAGCCGAGGGAGCCGTCGACGAACAGGTCGCCGCCCGCGCCGACGGCGCCCAGGTCCCGGATCCGGTCGAGCCCCGAGGCGTCCTTCACGGCCTCCGCCCAGTACCCGAAGACCCGGGGCCCGGATTCCGCCGCGGCGAGCGCCAGCAGGCCGGTGAGGTCGTCCTCGGAGGAGATGTCGGGGCCGGCGCACTCGTGCACCGCGCTGATGCCCAGCGAGGCGGCGTGGCGCAGTGCCGCGCGCTGCGCCGCGAGCCGCTGGGCGGGGGTGACGGCGGCGTGCGCGGCACGGCGCACCGCGTGGTGCGCGTCGCTGGTGAGCGGGCCCTCGGGGTGGTACCCCGGCAGGTCGCGCACGCCGGGGACCAGGTCGAGCAGCGCGGTGGTGACGACGGCGGAGTGCACATCGACCCGGGTCAGGTAGAGCGGCCGGCCGCCGACCGCCTCGTCCAGCTCCTGGCGGGACGGCGTCCGCCGCTCGGGCCAGCGCGACTCGTCCCAGCCGTGGCCGAGCAGCACCCGGTCGCCGGGGCGGTCGCGGGAGAACGCGGCGGTGCGGGCGAGCGCGTCGGCGAGGGAGCCGGCGGCGGTGAGGTCGAGGCCGGTGAGCGCCAGCCCGGTCGCGGTGGTGTGGACGTGCGCGTCGGTGAACGCGGGGGTGACCAGCGCGCCGTCGAGGTGGACCACTTCGTCGACGCCGTCCACGAAGGAGTCGGCGGCGCCCTCGGATCCCACCCAGGCGACGGTGCCGCCCTCCACGACCATGGCCGTGGCGAAGGGGTCGGCGGGGCTGTAGACGGTTCCGCCGCGCAGCAGCACGGTGGTGGAAGGGGTGCGCTCGTTCATGAGGGACAGTCTCTCCCCTGCCCGGAGCGCTCAGATGCGCGGGGGCCTGGCCTCGTACGGAGTGGACAGCACGACGGTGGTGCGGGTGGAGACCCCGGCCAGGGTGCGGATCCGGGCGAGCAGGTGCTCCAGCTCGCCGGGGGTCGCGACACGGACCTTGAGGATGTAGTTCTCCTCCCCCGCGACGCTGTGGCAGGCCTCGATCTCCGGTACCTCGGCGAGGCGCTCCGCGATGTCGTCCGGCGCGCTCGGGTCAAACGGTTTGATCGAGATGAACGCCGTCAGGGAGAGTCCGACCGCTTCGGCGTCGACGATCGCGGCGTAGCCGCGGATCACCCCGCGCTGCTCCAGACGGCGCACCCGCTGGTGCACCGCCGAGGTGGACAGGCCGGTGGCCTTGCCCAGGTCGGTGTAGCTCATCCGCCCATCGGCGACGAGAAGTTCCACGATCTGTTGATCCAGCTCCTCCACGGCGGTCAACTTACTGCCCCGGAGGGCCTCCGGCACAGCGGGCAGGGGGCACGCCGGGGCGGGAGGGCGTTCTCCCGGCGCGCGCACGCCCGGAACGGCGCCGGATGTGACGAAGGACACACCGGATGCACCCCATGGTGGCGGCCGCCACGGTTATCGGGCGCGCCGGGCGGGAAGTGCTCGCTATGGCCGTGGCCGTCGTGCCCGGCGGGCCCGTCGAACGGGCGTTCATCCAAGGGGGATCCCACTATGCGCACCCATGTGCGGCCCAGCCGCAGCGAACGTACGCAGCCCGTACTCGAGGAGGACGACGAACGCGCCGCCCAGGCGCTCGAAGCCGCCGCCCTGGACGCCGAGGAGGCGTTCGACGACGAGGTCTACGACATCCTGCGGGTGCACTGCCCGGACTGCGCGCGGCCGATCGCGCTGTTCGAGGGCGAGGAGGTGCTGCCGGAGCACGCGCTGTGCCCCACGCCGTGGAATCCGTTCGGCCTCACCGTCTGTGCCGGTTCCGGGCGCGCGTTGCGGGACGCGCAGCAGGTGGACGGCATGGAGTACACCGGTGAGGAGCTCGCCACCCTGCTGACGCTGCCGGCCGGACTCGACTGGCGCACCCAGCCGTTCTCTCACGCGTACGGCCCCGAGTCCCGTCCGGTACGGGTGCCGCGCCAGCGCGCGGCCTGAACCCGGCGGCGACCGTCTGCGATACGGTGCCGCGTCCCCGGGGGGCGCGGCACCGGCGCGGCGTTACGGCTCGCCCTCCGGACCAGGGCTCGCTCTGCGGACTACGGCTTGCTCTCCGGTCCTGCGAGGTGCCGGGCGATGACCATGCGCTGGATCTGGTTGGTGCCCTCGACGATCTGCAGCACCTTGGCCTCGCGCATGTAGCGCTCGACGGGGAAGTCCACCGTGTAGCCGTAGCCGCCGAGGAGTTGGACGGCGTCGGTGGTCACCTGCATCGCGGCGTCCGTGCAGAAGAGCTTGGCCATCGCCGCCTGCCGCGAGAAGTCCCGGCCGGCGTCGCGCCGCCGCGCCGCGGCGAGGTAGAGCGCCCGGCCGGCCTCGATCTTGGTGGCCATGTCGGCGAGCATGAAGCGCAACCCCTGGAAGTCCACGAGCGGACGGCCGAACTGCTTGCGGGCCAGCGTGTAGGCCAGCGCCTCGTCGAGGGCGCCCTGGGCGACCCCGACGGCACAGGCCGCGATGCCGAGCCGGCCCGAGTCGAGCGCGGACAACGCGATGGAGAAGCCCTGGCCCTCCTCGCCGACCCGCCGGCTGTCCGGGACGGTCACGCCGTCGAAGTGGACCTGGGCGGTGGGCGAGCCCTTCATGCCCATCTTCCGCTCGGGCTGGGCGGCGGTCAGGCCCGGTGAGTCCGCGGGCACCAGGAACGCGGTGATGCCGCGCGGGCCCTCGGCGCCGCTGCGGGCGAGCACGGTGTAGAAGTCGGCGACACCGCCGTGGGTGATCCACGCCTTGGTGCCGTCGATGGTCCAGTCGCCGTCCTTGAGGACCGCGCGGGTGTTCAGGGACGCGGCGTCGGAGCCCGCTGCGGGCTCGGAGAGGCAGTACGCGCCGAGGAGCGCGCCGCCGAGCATGGCGGGCAGGTGCTCGGCCCGCTGCTCCTTGGTGCCGAAGTGCGCCACCGCGTGGCAGGCGAGGGTGTGGACACTCACTCCGAGGCCGACGGTGAGCCGGGCGGCCGCCAGCTCCTCCAGGACCTGCAGGTACACCTCGTAGGGCTGTCCCCCGCCGCCGTACTCCTCCGGATACGGGAGGCCGAGCAGCCCCGCCTCGCCGATGAGGGCGAACGTGTCCCGCGGGAAGTGCCCGGTGTCCTCCTCCTCGGCGGCCCGGGGCAGGATCTCCCGCTGGGCCAGCTCGCGGGTGAGGGCGAGCAGGTCTCGGGCCTCCTCGGTGGGCAAGTGGCGGTCTACCGGCTGCGGGCCGTTGTGAGGCATGGCGGCACGCTCCTCCCTGTCAGGCGCGGCGGCGACCGCCCAGGGTGTGGCGGTGCCGTACGTCTTGCGATGCCCAAATGCCGATCGTCTCCCGCCGGGTCTCGGCGCGGCTTGATCAGCGGCTGTGGCGCGATGGAGTATGCCCGATCGGGCGCTCCGCGTCACGGGGCGAGGCCCGGTACCGGTACAGATCAGGGGTCTTCCGGGGGCGGCGGCCCGACGGCGGGCGCACCCGGGCGTACGCCGCGCCGCGGTGGACGACGGGCGCGGCGGCGTATGCGTCCGTCATCCGTACGGGCTCTCTCCGGCGGCGGCCGGGACTGAGCGGTCCCAGGGGCCGCCCCGGGAGCCGTCCCAGGAGCCCCGCCGGGCGGCTGTGAGGCCCCGTCAGGTGCCCGTCAGCCGCAGCATGGCCCACAGGGCCGTCGTGGCGCCCACCAGCGTCAGCGGCACCGTCAGCAGGCCGAGGCGGGTGAAGACGCCCAGCTCGGGGTCCTTGCCGTGGTCGCTGAGGATCCGGCGCCACAGCAGGGTGGCCAGCGAGCCGGCGTAGGTGAGGTTCGGGCCGAGGTTCACACCGATCAGGACGGCGAGCACCGGGCCGGGTCCGGCTGTCGCGACGAGCGGCAGCAGGGCCAGCACCGCCGGCAGGTTGTTGATCAGGTTGGCCAGCACGGCGGCGAGCGCCGCCACCGCCAGCAGTTCTGGCAGTCCCGCGCCGTCCGGCAGCACCCGGTCCGCCGCATCGGCCAGGCCGTTGTCGACCACGGCCTTGACGACGACGCCCAGTGCCAGCACGAACAGGCAGAACAGCGGGTTCGCCGCGCTCGCCAGGCCGCGTACGGTCGTCCGCCCGCGGCGCAGCGCCCGCACCCCCAGCACCAGCGCGCCGGCCAGCGCCGCCCAGGCGGGGTTCACCCCGGCCAGGGAGGTGACGACGAAGCCCGCGAGGGTCAGGGCGACGACAACGAGGGTGAACACCGGGAGCGCGGGCCGTGGCACCGGTTCACCGGTGCTTGCCGGGGCGGCGAGGTCGGCGGCGAAGAACCGGCGGAAGACCAGGTACTCCAGGCCGATCGCCACCAGCCACGGCAGCGCCATCACCGCCGCGAAGCGGGTGAAGGAGAGCCCGGCCGCGGCGAAGGCCAGCAGATTGGTCAGGTTGGAGACCGGCAGCAGCAGCGACGCCGAGTTCGCCAGATGGGCGCACGCGTAGACATGGGGCCGGGACCGGGTGCCCGCGCGGGCGGCGGTCACGATGACCACCGGGGTCAGCAGCACCACCGTCGCGTCCAGGCTGAGCACGGCGGTGATCAGCGAGGCCACCACGAACACCCCGGCCAGCAGCCGGCCCGGCTCGCCCCGGCAGGCGCGGGCCATCGCGTCCCCGGCCGCGGTGAACAGCCCCGCGTCGGCGCAGAGTTCCGCGAGCACCAGCACGGCGGCGAGGAAGCCGACGACCGGCAGCAGTTCCCTGGTCTGGTCCCAGGCGTCCTGCCACGGCACCGCGCCGGTCGCGGTCACCAGCACCGCGGCCGGCACCGCCGCGGCCGCCTCCGGCCAGCCGCGCGGGCGGGCCACCGCGAACCCGAGGACCAGCAGGAGCAGGACGACGGACAGGATCTCGGCGGCGGTGCTGCTCAGGGTCGGTCTCCACGGTGCTTACGGCGGTCACATGGCGAAGCCGCAGGCAGCGGGCGCACACATGGCGGGGTCAGGAGCCAGCATGCACCACGCCGCCGACAGGTCCTGATGCCAGGACCGGTGAGTCCTCCGTGACGTTCTCGCGGGCCGCCGTCAGGCGCTCATCGCGTCGCACAGCGTCAGGGTGTGGAGATGGTCCGGCGGCCCCGGCCGGGCGTAGTACCAGCCCTGGGCGGTGTCGCAGCCGAGCAGTCCCAGATGCTCCGCCTGGGTGCGGGTCTCCACCCCTTCGACGGTCACGGTGAGGCCGAGGGTGTGCGCGAGGGAGACGATCCCCTCGACGATCTTGAGGTCGACGGGGTCGGCGGGGTGCTGCCGGATGCCCCGGGTGAAGGCCCGGTCGAGCTTGAGGTTGCTGATCGGCAGCCAGCGCAGGGACGACAGGTTGGAGTAGCCGGTGCCGAAGTCGTCGAGCGCTATGTCGACACCCAGGTCGACCAGCCGGCGCAGCGGCTTGAGGGCGTCCTCGTCGGCGCCGATCAGGGCGCTCTCGGTGACCTCCAGGCAGAGGGCGGTGGGGTCCAGCCCGGTCTCCTCCAGGACGGCGGCGACCTCGTCGACGAGCCCCGGGTGGTACAGCTGGCACGGGGACAGGTTGACGTTGACGCGGACCGGGAGGCCGTCGGCGCTCCGGCGCTGCCATTCGCGCGCCTGCCGGGCGGACTCCTGCAGCACCCAGCGGCCGAGCGGGACGATCTGCCCGGTGCTCTCCGCCAGCGGTATGAACTGGTCGGGCCCGAGCACGCCGTGCAGCGGGTGGCACCATCTGACCAGCGCCTCCGCACCCTGGACGCTGCCGTCGGCCAGCCGGATGAGGGGCTGGTACTCGATGAAGAACTCGCCGCGCTCCAGGGCGGTCGGCAGCCGGTTCGTCAGACCGTGCCGGGTGATCGCGCGGGCGTCGGAGTCCGGGTCGGCGACCTCGTAGCGGTTGCCGCCGGCGGCCTTGGCCCGGTACATCGTGATGTCGGCGCTGCGCAGCACGTCCGCCGCGCCGCGGGTGCCGGTGGGGCCCTCGACGATGCCGATGCTGCCGTGGACGGGCAGTTCACGGCCGTCGAGACGGACCGTGGTGGACAGCGCGGCCAGGATCCGGTCGGCCAGATCGGTGACCTCACCCTGGGTGGCGGGATCGACGATCAGGGCGGCGAACTCGTCGCCGCCGATGCGGGCGACCAGCTGGTCCGGGGCGGTCACGCACGCCTGCAGCCGCTCGGCGACCGCGACCAGCAGCCGGTCCCCCACCGCGTGGCCGAGGCTGTCGTTGACCGCCTTGAAGCCGTCGAGGTCGAGGTAGCACAGGCCGAGGCGTTCGGTGCCGGTCCCGGGCGACAGGGCCTGTTCCAGCCGTTCGAAGAACAGCGCCCGGTTCGGCAGCCCGGTGAGGGTGTCGTGGGTCGCCTCGTGGCGCAGCCGCTCGGTCAGCAGCCGGGCCTCGGTGATGTCCTCCATGAGCGCCAACTGGTACTGCGGGACGCCCGAGGAGTCCCTGAGCAGCGACACGGACAGGTTGGTCCACAGCGCGGTGCCGTCGGGGCGGTAGTACGGCTTGGTGATGCGGTAGTCGTCGCGCTCGCCGCGGACCAGCTCCCCGTACAGCCCCCAGACGTCGGCGCCGTCGTCCGGGTGCACGAAGTCGCTGACGTTCCGGTTGCGGACGTGGTGCTCGCCGCCGAACATCTGGGTCAGCGCGCCGTTGAGCTCCAGGATCCGGCCGTCGAGGTCGGCGATCCCGATGCCGACCGCGGCGCCCTCGAAGACCGCGCGGAAGCGGGCCTCGCTGGCCTGGAGCGCGGTCTCCGCCTCCGCCCGGGCGGAGATCGCCGCCCGGGAGATGGCCTCCTGCTCGTAGCGGGTGCGTTCGACCAGCGCGCGGGCGAACCCGGCCGCGATGGCGTGCTGCAGCCGGGCGCAGCGGGACCGGCTCTCGTCGGCCGGCAGGTCCTCCGGCGGGCAGTAGAGCACCAGGTACGCGTCGACCACCCGCAGGATGCTGGGCAGCACCTCGGGGTCGGTGCAGTGCGCGGCGACCAGCGCGGATCCGACCTCGAAGGCCGGGCGCGGGTCGAACGGAGTGGCCCGCAGCGCCTCGTCGAGACCGCGGGCCAGCGGGAGCAGGTACTCCTCGAACTCGGCGCGCGTCATCGAGGTCGCGGTGGCCGGGTAGATCGCACGGCTCCAGATGGTGGCGAACCGCCGCAGGCCGTCGGCCCGTGCGTCCAGCGCGGTGTCCCCGGTGGCGTCCTGCCCGGTGCCTCCGGCCAGGTGCAGGCCGGAGTCCCCGGTCCCCGCCGGCTGTGAGGTCACGCCTTGAGCCCCACGCCGGCGAAGCCGACGAAGGCCGCGGGGTCCTCTTCGTGACCGGCCGGGGTGTCCGGATGCCAGTCGGGCATCGGGACCAGACCGGGTTCGATGAGCTCGAAGCCCTCGAAGAACGCGGCCACTTCGGCCCGCGTGCGCATGATCAGCGGGGAGCTGGCCTTGCGGTAGACGCCCTGGACGCCGCCGCCCTGCTCGGGCGAGATGGGGCCGCCCTCGGTCGAGGCGTGGGTCAGGACCAGCAGGCTGCCGGGGGCGAGCGCGTCGCGCAGCTCGGCCACCGCGGCGGCCGGGTCGTCCTCGTCGGCCAGGAAGTGGAGGACGGCGACGAGCAGCAGCGCCACCGGCCGGTCGAAGTCGAGGAGCTCGGTGGCCTCGGGGCTGGTCAGGATGTCCTTGGGCGTGCGCAGGTCGGCGGCGGCGATCCGGGCGGTCGGATTGCCCTCGAGCACCGCCCGGCTGTGCGCCACGGCCACCGGGTCGCTGTCGACGTAGAGCACCCGGGCGCCGGGGCTGGCGGCCTGGGCGACCTCGTGCACATTGCCGAAGGTCGGTATGCCGGAGCCGATGTCCAGGAACTGGGTGATGCCCTGGTCGACGGCGTAGCGGACCGCGCGGCGCATGAACGCGCGGTTCGCCTGCATGATCTTGGGGAGCCCAGGGAAGATCTCCATGGCCTGGCGGGCGGCCTCGCGGTCCACCTCGAAGTTGTGCGAACCGCCGAGGTAGTAGTCGTAGATACGCGACACACTCGGCACCGAGAGGTCAATACCCTGGGGTGCCCAGGCGGGACGCTCCATCACGGTCTCCAGCTCATCAGATGATCTTGGACTGACCAAGATACCGGCCTGCACTCGACCCGAGGCTATCGATCACCCGGGCGAAGCGGAATATCATCCGGAAATGGTCCGTCCGTTTTCGGCGAGAACTCCCGGCATATGCACCTGCCAAAACGCGCCGCTGCGGATTCGCGCACATGTGCGGGGCCCACCGGCCGCTGGCCGGTGGGCCCCGCACATCACGCCGTCCCGGCAGCGTATGCCGTGACCGGGCTTCAGTGGAATGTCAGCAGGCGCCTTCGTCCACCCAGACACCCCATTCGCCGGTGGTGCCGGGCTCCTCGTTCTGGGTCCACCACTTGGCCTTCCACTTGTGGCCGTTGTGGGAGACCTCATTGGTGTTCACGTATATCGCGGTACTGCTCCACGCCGCTACCGTGCACTGGCCCGGCGGGTTCGTCGGAGGCGTGGTGGGGGGCGTCGTCGGAGGGTTCGTGGGCGGGGTCGCGCCGGCGAACTTCACCGAGAACTTGGCGAATTCCCAGGGCGTCTGCGCAACGCTGCTGCAGACTCCGGAAGTGGTGCCGTTGTCCGGAGGGGTGCACTGACGGTCACGGTTGAGTGACCAGAAGGTGAACCGCCCCATTCCGTGGCTGGTGGCGTAGTCCAGCACCGTCTGGAAATCGGCCTGGCGGAAGTACTCGCCGGTGTCGCTGCGGCCGTTCATTCCGGAGAAGCCCTCGTGGGCGTAGGCGGTGGCGGCGTTCCAGCCGAACGTCGTCTGCAGGATCGAGTTGAAGTTGGTGAGTGCGCTGGTCTGCGCCGCCGCCCCGTTGAAGCCGCCGTCGAACGGCATGATCGAGAAATTGTTGGGCGTGAAGCCCTGGGCCTTGGCCTCGTTCAGCATCTGCTTGCCGAACCAGCCGGTGCCGTCGGCGGTTCCGGCCGTGGTCACCGAGACGTAGAGGCCGGGGTTGTTCTGCTGGAGGATCTTCGCGGCGCCGATCTCGTGGGAGATCGCGGTGGCGTTCTCGTACTCCGGTTCCTCGAGGTCGAAGTCGATCGCCTTCAGCTGGTACTTGGTGATGACCTGCTGGTACGCGGCGGCGGTCGCCGCCGAGGTGGAGCAGGCCTGGCCGAGCTTGGTGCCGCCGTAGCCGCCGATGGAGACGGAGACGTCACCGCCCTTGGCGCGGATCCCGCTGATCACCGAGGCGACCGCGGTGTCGGAGGAGACAGCCGCGGTTCCGTCCCAGGTCGGGCTGCAGCCGCCGCCGTTGGGGGCGAGGATGAACGCGAGCTGGAACGCCTTGAGTCCGGTGGCGTCCATGATCGCGCCCGCGTCGGGGGGATTGTTGTCCCGGGGCATCAGATACGGCGCCGCCGCGTACCAGTTGTTGCCCAGGGCGGCCGCCGCGGTCTCGGCGCCGGACGCCTGGCCCGTGCCGAGCGTGGCGGCGGCGGCGAGGCCGGCCGCCGCGAGGGTGGCTGCCGCCACCCCGGAACAGAGTGCTTTGAGGCGCTTCACGTCGTACCTCCTGTGGGGGGAAACGCAGCCAGAATCCAGCTGTGACGCGAACTCGTCAAGGCTTTGGACTAGACCTAGGACTAAACCACTAAAGGCCTGCGACCTGGCGTGCCATCAGATTCCGAAGAGGATCGACGCGTTGTCGTGGCACACGGCGCGCAGCCAGGCGTCTCCGAGGCCGAGTCGTTCGAGCGACTCCAGGCCATGGGCGTAGGAGTACGGGATGTTCGGGAAGTCGCTCCCCCACAGGATCCGGTCGCCGAGGTCCGCGAGCCGCCGGTACTCCGCCCTGGGCAGCGGGGCGGACTCCTCGGAGAAGTCGGTGAACGCCATCGTCGTGTCCAGCAGGACCCCGGGGTGGCGTTCCGCCAGGTCCAGGAAGGCGGTGTAGTCGGGCATCCCCATGTGCGCGACGACCAGCCGCAGCCGGGGATGCCGCTCCAGCACCCGGGCCATCGGCCCGGGTCCGGTGAACTTGCCGGGCACAGGGCCGGACCCGCAGTGCGTCACCACCGGGATCCCCGCCTCGGCCAGCAGCCCCCAGACCGGCTCCAGCCAGGCGTCGTTGGGGTCGTAGGCCCCCACCTGGACATGCGACTTGAAGACCCGGGCGCCGCCCTCGACGGCCGCGCGCACATAGTCCGCGGCGCCCTCCTCCGGGAAGAAGGTGGCGGTGCTCAGGCAGTCCGGCGTCCGGACGGCGAAGTCCGCCGCCCAGCTGTTCAGCCAGCCGGCCATCCCCGGCTTGTGCGGGTAGACCATCGATGTGAACGCCCGGACGCCGAACCCGCGCAGTACCGCGAGCCGTTCGTCCTCCCGGTGGCGGTAGGTGATGGGCCAGCGGCGGCCGACGAGCGGCCCGGCGGCGTCGAAGTACGCCCACACCTTGTCCAGCACGCGTTCCGGCATGAAGTGCGTGTGCACATCGATCAGCCCCGGCAGCCCCAGTCCGCGCCAGAACGCGGTCACCCGTGCGTCGTCCGCGCCTGTCTCCATCATGCGGGGGCCCTCCGCCCGTTCCGTACGGTCCTGGTCCGTCCGGTCCCAGGGTCCGTCGGGGACATGATCGCAGAGGGCCCCGAGGGGGTGGCGGCCCGCCCGAGGACGCCACCGGCCCGCCGCACCACCGCGTTCAGGCGGGTGTCAGGCGGGCGTTCCGCCTTCGGCCGCCGACTTCAGGGCGTCGAGCCAGTCGACGAGCGAGGCCGTGAGCCCGGCCCGCATCCCGTCGGGATCGGCCCGGACGGGTTCGCCGTCCCAGGACTCCCGGGTCCGCACCACGACGCCGCCGGCGCCCGGCTCGAACGTCCAGACGTGGATGCCGATGATGCCGTGGGCCGGGCCGCCCCAGGCGATGCGGCCCATCGGGGTGATCTCACCGATGGTGGAGGTGATCGTGAGACCGGCGGTCTGCCACTCGAAGATCCCTCCCACCTCCAGTTCGGTGGTCAGGCGGGCGCTGGTGATACCGGGGTTCCAGCGCGGCCAGGAGCCGATGTCGGTGTGCAGCCGCCAGATCGTCTCCAGCGGGGCGTCGATGGTGACGCTGAGGTCGGCGATGGCCGGAGCCGCGTGATCGATGTCCATGATGTCCTTCACTTCTTCTCGTGGGCAGGTGACAGCGGCCGGAAGTCCTTACCAGGACCTCCAGGCGTTATGGTCAATCGCTTTCGTTACACACTATAACAGTTGCTAAGATGGGTCACGCAACCCAGGAGAGGACACATTTCGTGATGGCGGCAGCCGAGGGCCCACGGGCCCGGTTCCGGGAGCAGACGCGGAACGAGATCAAGGTGATCGCCCTGCGGCAGTTGGCCGAGGGCGGTACGGACGGTGTCGCGCTCACCCGCATCGCCAAGGAACTGGGCATGTCGGGGCCGGCCCTCTACCGCTACTTCGCGAGCCGGGACGATCTGCTCAGCGCCCTGATCCGTGATGCCTACGACGATCTGGCGACGGCGATCGAGCAGGCCGTCGCGGCCGGCTCCGAGGCCGCGTCACCGCGCGCCCGGCTGCACGCGCTGGCCGGCTCGTTCCGGGCCTGGGCCGTGGCCGACCCGCACCGCTATCTGCTGATCGCGGGCACCCCGGTGCCCGGCTACACCGCCCCGCCCGACACCCTGCTGCGCGCCCGCGCGGCGCTCGGACCCTTCATGAAGGTCTTCGTCCAGGGGCGGCCGAAGCCGGCCATGGAGACGCTGGTGGGCCAGATGGAGGCCTGGGCCGAGCGGGATCCCGCGGTGGCCGGATGGTTCGCGGAGCACACCGGGCCCTGGGACCCGCCCGGGTCGGCGGCCTCGGCGGCCGGCCGGGGCACGGCTCTCGCCGGCGCCGTCCTCACCTGGTCCCAGCTGCACGGATCGGTCAGTCTCGAAGTATCGTCCCAGTTCAGCGGCATGGGCCACAGCCCGTCGACGCTGCTCACGGCCTCGCTGGACGCCCTGGCCGACGCCTTCGGCCTGCCCGGCGTCTAGGTCAGGTCGCAATTGTGGGTCCGGCGGCGGATCCTGGCCCCATGGGAAACACCTATCGGGGCTGGGCAACAGTGATCGCCGACGGGACCGGAACCGCGGTCGAGGCCGATCTGTACGCGATTCAGGAAAAGGGCCGCCTCTCGGCCTGGCACGGCAGCCTCCACACCGGCGCGGGGGCGAGCCGGTGGGCGGTGCGCGGCAAGACGCTGGACCTGCGGCTGCCCAACGGGCGGCAGGGCGAGTGCGTCATCACCAAGGTATTCCCGGAGACGGGACGTGCCGAGGTCACCGGGAACGGGCCCGTGCCGTTCGGATCGGAGCACGAGAGGTAGTCGGAACCGCACGACACCCAGCCGCACAGAACCGCACCGAACGGGCGTCGAGCCGCGCGCGGAATGGCAGCCGCCCCGGTCCCTGGACGCAGGATCGGGGCGGCCGGACCCACTTGGCGAACAGTGCCTCCCGACAACCGGTGCGCTTCCGTGGGTCGCCCGGAGCGGCGGCCGAAGCCCTGCCGATCAGGCGTCCGGAGCAGCGCGGCACCCAGGCGCATGCGATGCGGTCCCACTCTGACCAACGGTCACTCGAGCCCCATGGGCACGTCACTCGATCGAGTGAATACCCGATCCGCATATGACGTGGGGCGCTCCGTCAGCAGTCGAGGGTGAGCGGCGGCCGCCATACACCGCCGTCCCCGGGGGTCCCCGTCGCGGTGCCGAAGGTCAGCGGCACGAAGATGGCTCCGGCGGCGGTCTCGTTCCTGCTGCCGGTCCACAGGTCGATGCCCTGGAAGGCCTGCCCGTCCATGAGGCTGACGGTGCGGGGCTGTCCGCCGCAGGAGTTGGCGGAGAAGACCCGGCGGCCGTTGGCGGGCTGGCCGAAGCCCAGGTTCACCGGCGCGGTCCAGGTGCCGTACAGACTCGGAGCGGTGGCGTACCCGGTTCCGGTCCCGGTGCAGTAACCGCAGTTGGCGTCGGAGTAGGTCAGGACGTACCGGCCCGCGGCCGCGTCGTACCAGCCGCCAGGACTCTCGATGTGGGCCAGGCCGGCGACACCCTGGACACCCGTGCCGTCACCGCCCACGCCCCAGGTGTTGAGTTCCTCGATGTTGAGGGCGGCGCTGCCCGGCATCGTGCACACCAGGGCCGGGCGGGCGCCGGGGGTCGCACTGGCGATGAAGCCGAAGTCGCCGTTGGCCGCGCAGATGGTCAGCGACGGTTTGACGTAGGAACCGTGCGGCGGGCCGGCAGAGGGGCCGCACGGGCCGAGGGGCCCGTTGCACCCCATGGCGTTGTACGCGTTGGCGTGGTTCCGGGCGTAGTCGGCCGGCGAGTTGAACCACAGGATGAAGGTGCCGTCGTCGCTGCCCCAGCCGGTGCGCTGGAGCATCCGCGGGTTGAAGCACCCGTAGGCCGATCCCCCGCCGCACTCGGTCTGCCAGGTCGTGCTCGTCCAGGGGTCGGTGTCGGCGGGCGAGAATAAGCGGACCGGCGTGGACCAGGGCCCGGCCAGGGACGGCGCGCTGGACGCCCCGAATCCGCACCAGGTGCTGGGGACCTGCCACTGGAACCCGCAGCGGTACTGGGTTCCGTAGGCGTAGTAGGTGCCGCCGAACTTCTGGATGACCCCGTCGTGCAGGTCCAGCGAGAGCGGCAGGGCGAAGGAGGGCGGCGGCGGGTCGTCGGCCTGGGAGGCGGGCGCGCCGGCACCCAGGAGGACGGAAGCGGCTAGGACAAGAGCGGCGAGCAGGGCCCGGGTACGGGACACGACGCCTCCTGTTCCGATCGGAGAGTCGATCAGCGCGGCTTGCGCACCAGTAAGATTACGTAAGTATCAGACGGAGGGTCAAGATGATGACCCGTTATATTCCGTAAGATTAGGTAACTAAAGGCCGTGGATCGGGAATCGCTAGGGTCGCGCTGCCGGATCTTGCTAGCTTGTTGTCTGTTGTTGCCCGGCGTTTCCCAGGAGAGCTGACGGCGTGAATCGGGACCCCGAAGCATGGAAGAGGCTCGGCAGGCTGCTCCGTGACGCGCGGGACCGGCGCGGGCTCACCCAGGCGAAGTTCGCCGAGGAGGCCGGGGTCTCCACCAAGGCCGTGTACAGCGCCGAGGCCGGCGCGACGCCCATGAAGCAACTGCCGCGCACCGTCGTCAAGATCGCCGCCGCCCATGGCTGGACCCCCGAGAGCATCCATGTCGTGCTCGACGGGGGCGATCCTGCGCTGGTCCACCGGGCCGGGCAGCCGGAAGAGCCGCCGCTGCGGCCGGCGCCCGGCGAGGCGGCGCACCCCAGGGGCCCCGGGCTGATCGAACTGATGCCCAGGGTCTACGAGTTCGGGCGGCTGTGCTCGGCGCTCGGCGGGGACCCCGCGCTGCGCGACGCCTTCGAGACCGCGCTCCAGCGGCTCGTCGAGTCGATCCCCCGCGAGGTCGTGGCGACGCAGGACAGCCACCGCCTGGCGGCCTACCGCCCCCACGCGGAGGGCGAAGGGCCCGCCAGGGACGACGAGGAGCGGATTCTGCGGGCGATGGAGCGCACTCCGGAGTAGCGCGCCTTCGAACGATTTCGGAACGTTTCCTTCCATTAATCGCGCACTTGAGGTACATCTGTTGATCTGCCAGGGTGCCTCCCACACGTCTGATAGACGTAGGGGGACCTATGCCCTATTCGCCGGCCGCGCTGCTGGATGAGATGCACATCCCCGTAATTCGTGAGTGGCTCCGCGACACCTGGGGCGCCTGGTCACCGGTCCACCGGAAGATCGTCATCGCTGCGGGTCTCAGCCCTGTCCAGGAACGGTGCGTCCTCGCGCACGAGCTCGAACACGTCCTCAGCGATGACGCGGCCTGTGGGTTCGGCGTCCTGAGCATCCATCAGGAGCGGCGGGCCGACATCGAGGCCGCCCGCAAACTCGTCGCCATATCCGATCTCGCCGAAGCGGCGGGATGGGCCCCGGACGTCCGCACCGCGGCCGCCGGGCTCGGTGTCACCGAGCGCATCCTGCGGATCCGCCTCCATGACCTGCGCGGCGAGGGCTGGCCGTGGCCGGCCGCAGCGGAGGGGACCCACCGGTACGGGTCCCCTCCGGCGCTGCCGGAAGGGACCCGTCCCTGATCAGCGGATGCCGACGGCGGCCAGCGCGCGGCGCTGCCCCGGGCTCGGGTGGGCCGGCCAGTAGAGGTAACAGACGCCGCCGGTCCCACTGCTGACGTTCCCGGAGGCGTTGTAGCGCTTGGTCCGCAGCCAGATGGTCTCGAACTGGGCCCGCTTGTAGACGTTGCGCACCGCGTCGTCGCTGGAGCTGGCCGGGTCGTTGGCCACCACATCGCCCTCCGCGGTGAAGCCGGCGATGCACATCAGGTGGCCGGAGGTGCCGTAGCCGGCGCCGTCCAGCTCGGTGGCGAGGAAGGACTGGGACGTTATCACCGGGATGCCGGCGCGGATCAGCCGTTCGACGTCGTTCAGCGAGTGCAGCCGTGTGATGACGCCCTGCAGGTCACGGTAGGTGGCGGCGTAGGCGGCGTTGAACGGCCAGTTGCCGCAGCCCTGGTACTGGTTGTCGTACGTGAAGCGGGCCGCGTGGTCGACCTGCGGATCGGCGAAGGCCGGGTTCACCCAAGCGAGGTCGGCCGCCGAGGGCTTGCGGCCCCAGTACTCGATGACCATCTCCGACGAGGTCGGGCTGCACCAGGCCTCGCCGCCGTTGTCGTACTCCGGGTACTGGCCCTTGTGGATGTTCTGCGAGTAGCGCGGCACCGGGAGTTCGATCCCGGCGCCCGCGCCGGGGACCGAGGCCGGAACGGTGAAGCGGTCGGGGATGGTGGAGGCCATCGCGCCCAGCCGCCAGAGCGTCGGGGTGAGCCGGCTGCCGGGCTTGCGGTAGAGGGTCACCCGCAGCCGGTACGAAGCGAGCAGCGGTCCGGCCGCCGCGTCGTCGATGGAGAAGGTGTCGGTCCAGATGCTGCTCTTGCCGTCGGTCTGGTCGTCGACCGAGGTGCGCTTGATGTCGCCGTCCCCGGAGGCCCAGCGGCCCATCACGTAGGCGGGAGTGGCGGTGCCGTCGGTGTAGGTCCCGAGCAGCTCGACCTGGAGCCAGGTGCCCGCCGGGGTACGGGCGTTCCACGAGGAGATCAGTTCGCTCGCGGGGTGCCGCAGGGTGTGCACCGGGGAGGTCCAGGTGGCGGAGTCCCAGGTGGAGGTGGTGCCGGTGTGCGGGTCGGTGTAGTCCAGCGACCCGCTGGGGCGGTCGATGACCAGACCGGGCCGTACCCCGGGCACCGGACGGGTGCCGCCGCGCTCGCCGCACCGCCAGTCGGTGTACGAGGTCCAGCCGGTGTAGTCCACCGGCGCGCTGTCGGCCGGCGCGCCGTGGGCGGGGGCGCCCCGGTCCGCGGCCCCCGCGTCTCCCGGCCGCCCGGCGGCTCGCGGGGCGGCG
>NZ_JAAGLX010000082.1:0-17052 GCF_010548325.1 Streptomyces sp. SID13666
CGGACCGAGGCCGAGCGACGCGACGCATACCCCGCCTGGCTGCACACCTACAATCACCACCGCGGACACACCGCACTCAAAGGCCAACCACCCGCCAGCCGCGTCCCCAACCTCACGGGCCAGTACAACCGGCCGCTACCAGCCAATTCCGATGACAATACGATGTGACCGGTCGAGTGACGGCAGAAGATCGCGGAGCCGGAGTGTCGGCACGGCCTCCGGACACCCGGCGCCCGGTTTACGGAACTTTCGTCCCCGGCAGCGCGTCCGGTAGACCGGAGGAGACCATCTCCGCGGCAGGACACAGTGGTACGGGAACGGAGCTCTTGGTGTACATCGGCCTTCTGACAGCCGTCGCGGCATCGGCCTGCTACGGCACGGGGTCGGTCCTACAGGCCGTGGGATCACGTAAGTCGGCCCGACGCGAAGCGGCCGCCGCCTCCACCACCGGCACCACCGAGCACGGCGGCCCGAGCCTCTCCTCCACCGCCAAAGCCGCCGTGACCTGGGAATTCATGCTCGGCACGGTGCTGGACTTCATCGGCTTCGGGCTCGGGGCGCTGGCCGCCCGGCTGCTGCCGCTGTTCCTCTCCCAGACGGTGATCAGCGCCAACCTGGTGATCACCGCGGTGCTGAGCATCAGGATGCTCGGCATCCGGCTGAGCAGGCCCGAGTGGATCTCCATCGGCGTCGTCTGCTCCGCCCTGGTGCTGCTGGCCACGGCGGCGGGTCCCGAGGGCAGCGGTCACACCGCACGCGCCACCCACTGGTGGCTGCTCGTCGCCGCCGTGACGATCATCGGGGCCGGCAGCCTGCTGGTGCGACGCCTCGGCGCACGCGGCGCGATCCTGGCCGGTCTGCTGTCCGGGCTGGGCTTCGGCGCCCTGGGCGTCGGCGTGCGGGTGCTGGACGGCGTGGACCCGTTCGACCTCCCGACGCTGCTGGCGGACCCCGCCCTGTACGCGATCCTGGTCGCCGGCATCGGCGGCATGTACCTGCACACGGTGGCCCTGCAGATCGGTTCGATCAACGGCGCCACGGCCGCCCTGGTGGTCGGCGAGACCGTGGTCCCGGGCATCCTCGGGGTCCTCTGGCTCGGTGACACCTCCCGCGACGGCTTCGGCTGGGTGGCGATCGCCGGCTTCGTCCTGGCCGTGACGGGCGCGGTGGCCGTCGCCTGGTACGGGCAGCCGGAGAGCGCCGACGCCGCGGAACCGGCGGCCGAGCTCGCCCCCGCCGGAAGCTGACACGGCCGCGGAGGGGGTGCGCGGTCGCGCGCGGCCACTGGGCGTAGCGTCGCGGGGGTTGAGCACGAAAGAGAAGAGGGACCCGCCATGGGTGAACTGATCCTGGTCCGGCACGGCGAGACCGAGTGGAGCGCGTCGGGGCAGCACACCAGCTACACCGACCTCCCGCTCACTCCCCGGGGCGAGGAGCAGGCCCGCGGTCTGGCACCCCTGCTGGCGGAATTCCGCATCGCGCTCGTCCTGACCAGCCCGTTCGGACGCGCGGTGCACACGGCCGAGCTGGCGGGCCTCGGGCACACCACCGTGGATCCCGATATGCACGAGTGGGACTACGGCGGCTACGAGGGCATCACCACGAACGCCATCCACCGGACGCGGCCGGACTGGGACCTGTGGACCGACGGGGTACCCCCCGGTATCCCGGGACACCCCGGTGAGCTGCCGGCGGAGGTCGGCGCGCGCGCCGACCGGGTGCTCGCCCGGGTGGACGCCGCGTTCCGCGACCTCGGGGACGACGGGGACATCGTCCTGGTGGCCCACGCCCACTTCCTGCGGGTGCTGACCGCCCGCCGGCTGGGACTCCCGCCGGCGGACGGCGCCCTGTTCCAGCTGGCCACCGGGACCGTCAGCCGGATCGGCACCGAGCACGGCCGTCCGGTCCTCGTGTCCTGGAACCGCATGCCCTGAGCCGCACCGGGCAGCCGCATCGTGCGGGCCGGACGATTCGGGGACACGCCGGGTCACCCGGAATGTCGCCCTCTGTGCACGAGGCGTCCGCACCCCCGACACTGAGGCGAAACACTCACTAGGGAGCGGGTATGACGGTGACAGCCGACCGGCAGGTATCCCGCCTCACCTCGCCCTGGACGCGCGGCCTCGCCGCGGCCGCTGCGGGCGCGCTGCCGGCGCTGGCCTTCCCCGCGATGTCGCTGTGGTGGCTGGCCTACGTGGCGCTGGTGCCGTGGATCCTGCTCGCGCGCTCCGCGCCGACGGGCCGCCGCGCCGCGCTCGACGGCTGGCTGGGCGGGGCCGGCTTCATGCTGGCCGTGCACCACTGGCTGTTCCCGAGCCTCAACGTCTTCATCGTCGTGCTGGCCCTGCTGCTGGGGACCCTGTGGGCGCCGTGGGGCTGGCTGCTGCGGCGGACGCTGGGCGGGCATCCCGGACCGCGGCGGGTGGCCGCCGCCCTGGTGCTGGCGCCGTGCGGATGGCTGATGGTCGAGCTGGTGCGCTCCTGGCAGTACCTGGGCGGACCGTGGGGGCTGCTGGGGGCCAGCCAGTGGCAGGTCGCCCCCGCGCTGCGGCTGGCGTCGGTCGGCGGGGTCTGGCTGATCAGCGCGCTGGTCGTGACGGTGAACACGGCGGTGGCGGCGCTCATCGCGGCGCCCTCCGTCCGCGCCCCGGCCGGCGCCGCGCTGGCCGCGGTGGCGGTCGGCACGACCGCCGTGTGGCTGGGCGCGCCGGTGCCCGACCGGACCGGGACGGTACGGATCGCGGTGGTGCAGCCGGGCGTGATCGAGGGGGCGGAGGCCCGGTTCGACCGCGAGGAGCAGCTGACCCGCACACTGGCCGGGCAGCGGGTGGACCTGGTGGTGTGGGGCGAGAGCAGCGTCGGCTTCGACCTGTCGTCCCGGCCGGACCTCGCCGACCGGCTCGCCGCGCTCGCCCGGGAGGCCGACGCGGACGTCCTGGTGAACGTGGACGCCCAGCGGGCGGACGGGCGCGGGATCTCCAAGACGTCGGTGCTGGTGGGAGCAGACGGCATCACCGGCCCGAGCTACGACAAAATGCGTCTGGTGCCGTTCGGCGAGTACATCCCGTTCCGCTCGGTGCTGGGCTGGGCCACGTCGGTCGGCAAGGCGGCCGGCGAGGACCGCAGGCGCGGCGACCGCCAGGTGGTCATGACCGCGGGGAACCTGCGCTTCGGGCCGCTGGTGTGCTTCGAGTCCGCCTTCCCCGACATGAGCCGGAAGCTGGCCGACGACGGGGCGCAGCTGCTGGTGGCGCAGTCGTCCACCTCGTCGTTCCAGGGCAGTTGGGCGCCGCCCCAGCACGCCTCGCTGGCCGCGCTGCGGGCCGCGGAGACCTGGCGTCCGATGGTGCACGCCACCCTGACCGGGGTGAGCGCGGTCTACGACGGTCAGGGGCGCCAGGTGGGCTCGTGGCTGGGCACCAGCGCGAGCACGGCGGCGGTCTACCAGGTGCCGCTGTCGGAGGGCCGCAGCCCGTACGTCCGGTTCGGCGACTGGGTGCCGCACCTCGCGCTGCTGGTCGTCCTGCTGGCCGCGGGGTACGAGGTCTCGCTGCGGGTCAGGCGGACTGCTCGCGAATCGCGGTGACGATCCGCTCGCACAGCTCATGGGTGCGCAGCGCATCCTGGGCATCGAGCAGCTTGCCGCTGCGCACCGCGTCCAGGAAGACCAGGATGATCTGCTCGATGCCGCGCTGGCGGGCGACCGGAACCCAGTCGCCGCGGCGGCGCAGGGTCGGCTGGCCCTTGTGGTCGATGACGTCGGCGAGGTTGACGACCTGGCGCTTGGTGTCGTCGCCGCTCACCTCGAGGATCTCCTCGGTGGAGCCGCTCATCCGGTTCATCGTGCCGATGGCGGTGAACCCGTCACCGGACAGCTGCAGGACGACATGGTGCAGCAGACCGTCGCGGACCTTGGCGCGGACATCGGTGTGCTCGATGGGCCCGGGCGCGAGATAGCGCAGCGTGTCGACGACATGGATGAAGTCGTCGAACACCACGGAGCGGGGCTCCTCGGCGAGCCCGACCCGGTTCTTCTGCATCAGGATCAGATCGCGCGGGTGGTCCGCGCACTGGGTGTAGCCCGGCGCGTAGCGGCGGTTGAAGCCTGCCATCAGGCTGACGCGGCGCTGCTCGGCGAGGTTCACCAGGTGCCGCGCCCCGTCGAGGTCGGGCGCGAACGGCTTGTCGACGTAGGCCGGGACGCCGGCTTCGATCAGTGCCTCGGTGATCTCGACGTGCCGGTCGGTGGGCGCGTGCACGAAGGCGGCGTCGAGCCCCTGCCCGATCAGCGCCTCCAGGCTGGTGTGCCGGTGCGGCAGCCGCAGGGCGTCACCGACCCGGTCCAGGGTGGCGGGGGTACGGGTGTGCAGATGCACTTCGATCCCCGGCTGGGCGGCGAGCACCGGCAGATATGCCTTCTGGGCGATGTCACCGAGGCCGATCACCCCGATTTTCAGGGGGGCGTTGCCGGATCCCATGTGCCTCTCCCGTTCTGCCGCTACCGCTTCGACCGCGCCCGCCGCCGCTGCCGCGCGCGTCTCCGCCCACGTCGCCGTGGCAACAGGTCTGATGTGTTCTGGCAGCATACGGGGCCTGCCGGAGCCGTCCTCCGGCGGTGTCACTCCGCGTCACTCCTGCGGGGAATACCCAACGGTGCCGCCGACCGGCAGAGTTGTCCGAATGCGTCATTTAGCAGCAGTAGTGCTCATTGCGGCGGCCTCGGCCGTCACCGGGTGTACGACGGTGCCCTCGCAGCCCGCCCCCGGCCCCTCGTCGGCGCCGGCGCTGCCCGTCCTCCCGCTCCCCCAGGACCGGACGGTCGTCCGGCAGCCCGACCAGCAGTCGCTCGCGACCGTTCCGGTGGAACCGGAGCCCGGTCCGCGGACCTCCGCCGCGGCCCCAGCACCGCCGCGGCACGTGCGGCGCCATCACCGGGCGCGTACCCCGGTGGCGCCCGCCGAACGGGATCCGGTGCCCGCCGCCAAGGCCGCTCCGCACCCCCGCCCGGCGGCGTCACTGCCCGGCGGGGCGGGGGTCTGCGCGCTGGGCGAGACCTACGGCGGCTGGGCCAAGGACAGCGACGCGGCGCGGATCTGCCACGAGTCCTACGGACGGTGACCGGAGCCGTCCAGCCTCAGCTCCATCCGTCCGATCGCGGCCCGCAGGCCGTCGCCGTAGTCGTCGTCACCGAGCGCGCCAGCGGCGCTCCTCGCCCGGACGAGGTGGTTGCGCGCCAGCTCCCGCTCGCCGACCTTCAGGTAGTCGGCGGCAAGGTTCAGGTGCAGTGACGGATAGAAGCCCCGCACGGCGAGCGACTCATGGTGCCGGCCGGTGCGTTCGTCGGAGAGACCGTCGGCAGCCCGCAGGGCTCTGAGGTCCCACTCCAGTTCGTCCTCGGGATCGTCCTGGGTGTCGGCCATGAAGTGCGCCAGCGTGCAGCGGTGGAGGGGATCGCCGTCCTCGCCGATCTCCTCCCACAGACGGCCGAACCGGGTCCTGGCCTCTTCACGGTCGCCGCCGTGCAGCAGCATCATGACCTGGCCGATCCGCGTCATGACCGTGTCCTGGCCGACACCCCAGCTCTGTTCCTGATCCGTCACTGCCGCCTCCTGCGCCCCGCGGGCGTCCCGTTCCCGCTGATCCTGCTGACGCTAGCCGCAGGGTCCGGAAAACCCGGTCAGGCGCGGACACCGAGGTCGGGCACCCGCCAGTCGATCGGGTCATGGCCCTGGGCCTTGACGGCATCGTCGATCTGCGTGAAGGGGCGGCTGCCGAGGAAGAGCTTCGCGGACAGCGGTGAGGGGTGCGCGCCCTGGATCACCGTGTGCCGCTCCGTGTCGATCAGCGGGAGCTTCTTCTTGGCGTAGTTCCCCCACAGCACGAACACCGCCGGGTCCGAGCGGTCGGAGACGGCCTTGATCACAGCGTCGGTGACCTTCTCCCAGCCCTTGCTCTTGTGCGAGTTCGCCTCGCCCTCCCGCACCGTCAGCACCGCGTTGAGCAGCAGGACGCCCTGCTCGGCCCACGGCATCAAGTAGCCGTTGTCCGGCACCGGGTGGCCGAGCTCCTCCTTCATCTCCTTGAAGATGTTGCGCAGCGACGGCGGGGTCCTGACGCCAGGGCGCACCGAGAAGCACAGCCCGTGCCCCTGTCCCTCACCGTGGTACGGGTCCTGTCCGAGGATCAGCACCTTCACCCGGTCGAAAGGCGTGGCCTCCAGAGCCGCGAAGACCTCGTCCCGGGGCGGGAAGATCTTGTGCGTGGCCCGCTCGGTCTCCACGAACTCGGTGAGCTGCTGGAAGTACGGCTTGTCCAACTCCTCGCCGAGGACGTCCTGCCAGGAGTCGGGCAGCATGCTGGGCACGTCAGGAACCTCCGGTACACGATCCGTTGCTGGTACTCAGAACGTACCGGGAGGCACTGACAACGCGCTCCGCGGGTGCGTACGCGACGCCCGGCGGCACACGGGGAAACAGCTGGGCCGGGCCCGGGCCGAAGCCCGGACCCGGCCCGGACAGCGGACTCAGGCGACGCCCGCGTGCAGGAACAACCCGCCGTCGACGACGAGGGTCTGGCCGGTGATCCACCCGGCCTGCTCGGAGAGCAGGAAGGCGGCGGCGCCGCCGATGTCCTCCGGGACGCCCAGCCGCTTGAGCGGGTAGCCCGCGGCGGCCTCCTCCTCGCGGCCCTCGTACAGCGCCGCGGCGAACTTCGTCTTGACCACCGCCGGGGCGATGGCGTTCACCCGCACGCCCGGCGCCATTTCGGCGGCGAGCTGGATCGTCAGGTTGACCATGGCGGCCTTGCTGATGCCGTAGGCGCCGATGAAGGGCGACGGGGCGAGACCGGCGACCGAGGCGATGTTGACGATCGCCCCGCCGTTCTCCTTCTGCCAGGCCTTCCAGGTCTGCTGCGCGAAGCCGAGCGCCGAGATCACATTGGTCTCGAAGACCTTGCGCGCGACGTTCAGGTCGAGTTCGGCGATCGGGCCGAAGACCGGGTTGGTGCCGGCGTTGTTCGCCAGGAAGTCGACGCGGCCGAACGCCTCCATGGTGCGTTCGACGGCGACGGCCTGGTGAGCCTCGTCGTGCGCCTTGCCGGCCACGCCGATCACCCGGTCGGCGCCGAGCTTCTCGACGGCCTCCTTGAGCGCGTCCTCGTTCCGGCCGGTGATGCAGACGCGGTCGCCACGGGCCACCAGGGCCTCGGCGATGCCGTAGCCGATGCCGCGGCTGGCGCCGGTGACGAGCGCGACCTTGCCGCTGTCGGTGGGAATCTCACGTGTCATGGTGCTCAGATCTCCGATGCGCGTCAGTTGAGCGGGCCGCCGGCCACGTACAGGACCTGGCCGGAGACGAAGCCGGCCTGCTCACCGGTGAAGAAGGCGATCGCGTTGGCGATGTCGTCCGGGTTGCCGACCCGCTGGACGGGGATCTGGGTCGCGGCGGCGGCCTGGAACTCCTCGAAGCCCATACCGATCCGGGCGGCCGTGGCGGCGGTCATGTCGGTGACGATGAAGCCGGGCGCCACGGCGTTGGCGGTGACGCCGAACTTGCCGAGCTCGAAGGCCAGCGTCTTGGTGAAGCCCTGCAGACCCGCCTTGGCGGCCGAGTAGTTGACCTGGCCGCGGTTGCCGAGCGCGGAGCTCGACGACAGGTTGACGATCCGGCCGAACTTGGCCGCCACCATGTGCTTCTGCACCGCGCGGGACATCAGGAAGGCGCCCCGGAGGTGCACGTTCATGACGGTGTCCCAGTCGGTGGCGCTCATCTTGAACAGCAGGTTGTCGCGGAGCACACCCGCGTTGTTCACCAGGATGGTCGGCGCGCCCAGCTCCTCCGCGACCCGGGCCACCGCCGCCTCGACCTGCGCCTCGTCCGATACGTCACAGCCGACCGCGAGCGCCCTGCCGCCGTCCGCCGTGATCTGCTCGACGGTCTCCTTGCAGGCACCCTCGTCGAGGTCGAGTACGGCGACGGCGCGGCCCTCGGCCGCCAGCCGCTTGGCGGTGGCGGCGCCGATGCCGCGCGCGGCCCCGGTCACGATCGCGACGCGCTGCTCGGTCGTGGACATGCAGTCTCCTTGCCCTCAGATACGGCGCCGCGCGGAATCCCGCACGGACTCCGCACATGAGCAACCGCTTAGTAGGTTAGTTGTCGAAACCGTAGGAGCCCTGTGACCCGCTGTCAACGGAACCCCTCGCGAGTGTGTTTCAGCGCACCAGGAGACCGAGCAGCCGGTCCACCTCGGCCTCCGGGTCCGCGGTCAGCCCGGTGTGGATCGGACCCGGCTGCACCACCGTGCTGCGCGGCGCCGTGAGCCAGCGGAAACGCCGTCCCGGGTCGTCGCCGGCCGCCTGCCCGGCCCGTTCCCCGCCCTCGCACACACCCTCGTACCCGCGCAGCGCGGCGCGCACCCCTTCGACGTCCACCCGCTCGTCCAGACAGCGCAGCCGCGCCTCGTCCAGATGGATCCGCGCGCCGACGAACGACCGCGCGCGGCAGTAGACCAGCACCCCCGCGTTGATCATCTCGCCGCGCTCGATCCGCGGGACGACGCGCACCAGCGCGTACTCGAACACATCCCGGCCACTGCCCCGGTACCCGCTCACTTCGCGGCCTTCCCGTCCACCCAGGTGCGCAGCCAGTCCGGCGCGTCCTGCTTCGGCTTCTGCCCCGCCACGAGGACGATCCGCTCGTGCACGGAACCCGCGCGAGCGAGCAGCACCCGCTCGTACGCCCTGCGCACCTCGTCGGGACCGTCGAAACCGGGCTCCCCGTCCAGCCACTCGTCGGGCACCAGCGCGGTGACCTCGCGCAGCAGCTCCTCGGTGACCTTGGGCGCGAGCTCGGCCGCGGCGGCGGCCGGGTCGGGCGAGAACCGGGACAGCGCGTGGTCGGCGGCGTCGAAGGGCTTCGCCGACGCCTGCTCGGCCGTCTTCCAGTTGTGGTGCCAGATCAGTGAGGCGCCGTGGTCGATGAGCCAGAGGTCCTTGTGCCAGATCAGCAGATTGGGATTGCGCCAGGACCGGTCCACATTGCCGATCAGGGCGTCGAACCAGACGATGCGGCCGGCCTCGGCCGGCTCGATCTCGAAGACCAGCGGATCGAACCCGAGCGAGCCCGGCAGGAAGTCCATCCCCAGATTGAGGCCACCGCTGGACTTGAGCAGATCCTGGATCTCGGCGTCGGGCTCGCCGAGCCCGATCACCGGGTCGAACTGGAACCGGACGAGTTCGGGGACGCGCAGTCCCAGCCGGCGGGCCAGCTCGCCCGCCACGATCTCGGCGACCAGCGCCTTGCGGCCCTGCGCGGCGCCGGTGAACTTCACGACGTACGTGCCGAGGTCGTCGGCCTCGACCACCCCCGGCACCGAGCCGCCCTCGCGCAAGGGCGTCACGTAACGGATCCCTGTTACCTCTGTGAGCATCGCACCAGGCTACTTGCGCGGCGCCGGGCAACGGCGACGCGGAGCGGGGGCGAGAGCGAGGAGGGGGTGGGGACGGGAACGGGGGTGGGGACCAGTGGCGGGGAGCGGTGGCGGGGCCGGTGATCGAGCAGGCGCTGGGCCATCCGCCGGAATTCTTCGGGCGGCTTTGAACGCGCCGGAGGATCTCTGCGTATGACCGGGCGGGCACGGCATCACGCCCACCGGGCGACCGCTCCCGCGCCACCCGGCTCCTCTACCGACAGGAAGTGCCACATGACCGACACCTCCGGTATTCCCGCGGCTCCGACCCGCCGCACGATGGTCGCCGCAGCGGGCGGCGTGGGTCTCATGGCCGCTCTGACCGCGTGCGGCGGATCGGATACGAAGGCCAGTGACACCCCGGCCACCACCCCGGCCCAGCCTTCGGCCCCGGCCGACTCCTCGGCACCGGCCGCCACCACCCCGGGCGGGGACGGCGGCGACGCGCTGGCCAAGACCGCGGACATCCCGGTGGGCGGCGGAAAGATCTTCGCGGACCAGAAGGTCGTCGTCACCCAGCCGACCGCCGGAAACTTCAAGGCGTTCTCCGCGGTCTGCACGCACCAGGGCTGTGCGGTCAGCGACGTCGCGGACGGCACCATCAACTGCCCCTGCCACGGCAGCAAGTTCAACATCGCGGACGGCAGCGTCGCCAACGGTCCGGCGACCAAGCCGCTGGCCGCCGCCAAGGTCACCGTCGCGGGTGGCTCGTTGCAGCTGGGCTGACTCGTCGCAGCTGGGCTGACTCGTCGCAGCTGGGCTGACGAGCGCCATCGGGGCCGCGTCGGAGTAGCCGGGGCCGTTGGCGGCTACGGCTTTCCGGCGCGCTGCCCCTGGCGCTTCCAGCAGGCCAGGATGTCGTCCGTCGTGCTGACCGTGGAGACGAGCGCGAGGGTGTGCCGGACGACGGCCTCGGTGTACTCGCGGGGCACCCCCGCGATGCCGTCGGCGGGCACCACCACCTGGTACCCCAGGTTGACGGCGTCGAAGACGGCATTGGGGATCGCGATGTTCGCGGAGACCCCGGTGACGATCAGCGTGCGGCAGCCCAGGTTGCGCAGCAGCGCGTCCACATCGGTCCCGGCGATCGGTGACAGCCCGTGCAGCCGCCGCACGACCAGGTCGCCCTCGGCGAGCGGGATCCCTTCGGCGAGCCGCACGGCGGGCGTGCCCGTCAGCTGCTGCACGGGCAGCCGCCCGGCGGCACGGAACAGCCGCGCGTTGTGGTTGGCGCCGAGCCCGTCCGGGCGGCGTTCGGCGATGGCGTGCAGGACGGCGGCGCCCACCTCGTGGGCGCCGCCGACCAGCCGTGCCACGTTGCCCAGTGCCCCGGAGTCCCGCGCCTCGGCGGCGAGCTCCGGCAGCGCGCTGTCCGGCCCGACGACGCCGCGCTGGCACTCCACGGTCAGTACGGCGGTGACCGCCGGGTCCAGCAGCTCCACCAGCCGGTCGCTCGGCGCCATGACTGCCCCCTCGTACGACGGACCTCAACGGACCGCAACGGGCCACAAGGGACCCGCAACGGATGACGACGGAGCGACCGTAGCTGACGAACCGTCAGCCAGGAAGGGATGCGGCGCGCGAGGGAGCCCGCCGGCCACCAGCACTGGACGGCCGCGCCGCCGTCCTCCATTATTTCTGACACACAGTCAGATAAATGGAGGTGCTCGACTCATGGCCGTCATTCAGCGGCGGGGCCGCAGAATCATGATGACCCCGCACGAGGTCGACGCCTTCCTCGCGGAGCAGCGCACCTGTCGCGTGGCGACCGTCTCCAAGGACGGCCGTCCGCACGTCGGCGCCCTGTGGTTCGCCTGGGACGGCGAATCGCTGTGGCTCTACTCCATCGTCCGCAGCCAGCGCTGGACCGACCTGCTGCGCGATCCGCGCGTCTCGGTCGTGATCGACGACGGCGTGGAGTACGGGGAACTGCGCGGTATCGAGCTCTCCGGAACCGTCGAGTTCATCGGCGAGGCGCCCCGTACCGGCGAGCCCGTCCCCGAGCTGGACGCCCCCGAGCGGCTGTTCTCGGCCAAGAACTTCGGGCTCGACACCATGCCGCACGACGGCCGCCACGCCTGGCTCCGGCTCACCCCGGAACGGATGGCCTCCTGGGACTTCAGCAAGATTCCGCAGTAGGCAGCCGGGCGGGTCCGGGGCGGCGGCGCGGGCGGGTTTGGGCGGCGGCGCGGGCGGGTTGGGGCGGCGGCGCGGGCGGGTTGGGGCTGCGGCGCGGGCGGCGTCACTTGCTCCCCCGCCCCCGCGCCGCCGCCTCGGAGATGTTGCGGGCCATGCCGCCGAAGACCACCGCGTGGAACGGCGCCACGCTCCACCAGTAGAGCTGACCGGCCAGACCGTGCGGATGGAACAGCGCACGCTGGCGGAGGAGCGTGGCGCCCGCGTCGTCCTGGTCGACCGACAGTTCCAGCCAGGCCAGGCCGGGCAGCCGCATCTCGGCGCGCAGCCGCAACAGACGGCCCGGTTCGATCGCCTCGACCCGCCAGAAGTCCAGCGAGTCCCCGACCCGCAGTCGCGCGGTGTCGCGGCGGCCCCGGCGCAGCCCGACGCCGCCGGCCAGCCGGTCCAGCCAACCCCGTACCGCCCAGGCTAGCGGGAACGAGTACCAGCCGTTCTCGCCGCCGATGCCCTCGATCACCCGCCACAGCGCGTCCGGCGGGGCGTCCACCGTGCGTTCGCGCCGGTCGGTGTACAGACTGCCGCCGGCCCAGTCCGGGTCCGTGGGCAGCGGGTCGCTGGGGGCTCCGGGCACCGCGGCGGACGACCAGCGGGTCGGGACGTCGGCGTCCCGCAGCCGTTTGAGGGCCAGGCGCACCGAGTCGTCGAAGCCGGTCCGCCCGGTGGGCGGGTCGGGCACGTAGCGCGCCAGGTCGTTCTCCGTACAGACCACTTCGTGCCGCAGTGACTCGGTGAGCGGGCGGGCGATGGAGCGCGGCACGGGGGTGACGAGGCCGATCCAGTGGCTGGACAGGCCCGGCGTCAGGACCGGTACGGGGAGGATCAACCGCCGTGGCAGGCCGGCGACGGCCGCGTACCGCTGCATCATGCCCCGGTAGGTGACGACGTCCGGGCCGCCGATGTCGAAGGTCCGGCTGACATCGGGCGGCAGGGTGGCGGCGCCGACGAGGCAGTGCAGCACGTCGCGGACGGCGATCGGCTGGATGCGGGTCCTGACCCAGCTCGGGGTGACCATCAGCGGCAGTCGTTCGGTGAGATAGCGCAGCATCTCGAAGGAGGCCGAACCGGAGCCGATGATCACCGCGGCCCGCAGGACGGCGGTGGGCACCCCCGAGCCGAGCAGGATGTGCCCGACCTCGGCGCGGGACCGCAGATGCGCGGAGAGCTCCGACTCCGGGACCCCGTTCGGCGTCAGCCCGCCCAGATAGACGATGCGCCGCACTCCGGCGGCGCGGGCCTGCTCGGCGAAGAGCCGGGCGGCCCGGCGGTCGGTCTCCTCGAAGCCACGTCCGGTGCCCAGCGCGTGCACCAGGTAGTACGCGGTGTGCACGCCCTCGAACGCGGAGCGCAGCGAGTCCGCGTCGGTCACATCGCCCCGAACCGTCTCGACCCGATCGGCCCAGGGGTGGTCACGGAGCTTCTCCGGCGTGCGGGCGAGGCAGCGTACGGCGTACCCGGCGTCGAGCAGCTCGGGCACGAGCCGGCCGCCGATGTATCCGGTGGCTCCGGTGACCAGGCAGCGGCGGGTGCTTTCGTCTTCGGGCATACGGGGATGCCTACCCGGCCTTCGTCGGCAATCACAGCAGGTGGGCGGCGGGGTGCTTTCCCGACGGCCTTCACGGCGCCTTTCACGGCGGCTTTCACGGCGGATTCGTGACGGCTTCCGCGACGGCTTCCGCGGACCGGTGCTGAAGGCCGGGTTCGCAGGGTTCTCCGGGCGCGGCGTAACAGCGCTACGTTTGAGGGTAGCGTCGATACCTCCTTGGTGTTAGCGTTGCTGTCGTCGGGTAGCGAAGGACGCCGCCCCAGCCGAATCAGGGAGCAACGCCATGAGCGCGCAGACCACCACCTCCAAGTCTTCGAACCGGGTCGCGATCGTCACCGGCGGCTCCCGCGGCATCGGCCGGCAGAGCGCCGAGCGACTGGCCGCCGACGGATTCGCAGTCGTCGTCAACTACGCCGGGAACCAGGCCGAGGCCGACGCGACGGTGTCGGCCATCACCGCCACCGGAGGGCGGGCGGTCGCCTTCCGCGCCGACGTCGCCGACGAGGTCTCGGTCTCGGCCCTCTTCGACACCGCCGAGAGGACCTTCGGCGGAGTCGACGTCGTCGTGCACGCGGCGGGTGTCATGACGCTGGCACCGCTGGTCGACACGGATCTGGACGCCCTGGACCGTATGCACCGCACGAACATCCGCGGCACCTTCGTCGTCGACCAGCAGGCCGCCCGCCGGCTGCGCGGCGGCGGGGCGATCATCAACTTCTCCAGCTCCGTGGTGGGACTGGCCATCCCCGGCTACACCGCCTACGCCGCCACCAAGGGCGCCGTCGAGGCGATGACCCTGATCCTCGCCCGGGAGCTGCGCGGCCGGGACATCACCGTCAACGCCGTGGCCCCCGGACCGACCGCCACCGCGCTGTTCCTGGACGGCAAGGACGAGGAGACCATCGCGCGGATGGCCGCCCAGGCGCCGCTGGAGCGCCTCGGCACCCCGCAGGACATCGCCGAGGTCGTCTCCTTCCTCGCCGGACCCGCCCGCTGGGTGAACGGCCAGGTCGTCCGCGCCAACGGCGGCATCGTCTGACCGGCGCCCCGGCCTTCCCTTCCGCGTTCTTCCTCCGCCCCTTCCGCGTTTCTCATCCGCTGTTCGCGCTCGACCGACCCACCGAGGAGTTCTGCCATGGGCAGCACCATCGTCATCACAGGAGCCGGTTCCGGTTTCGGAGCCCTGGCCGCACGGGCGCTGGCCCGCTCGGGCCACACCGTCTACGCCGCCATGCGCAACACCACGGGCCGCAACGCCGGCCGGGTCGCCGAGGCCCGGCAGTACGCAGCCGAGCACCACGTGGACCTGCGCACCGTCGAACTCGACGTCCTCTCCCAGGAGTCCGCCGACGCGGCCGTCGCCACGATCCTGGCCGAGGCGGGCACTCTGGACGTCGTCATCCACAACGCCAGCCATATGGTCACCGGCCCCACCGAGGCGTTCACCCCCGAAGAGCTCACCGCCGTCTACGACACCAACGTGCTCGGCACCCAGCGGGTCAACCGCGCCGCCCTCCCCCATCTGCGGGCGCAGCGGCACGGCCTCGTCCTGTGGATCGGCTCCACCAGCACCCGCGGCGGCACCCCGCCGTACCTCGCCCCGTACTTCGCCGCCAAGGCCGCCATGGACTCGCTCGCCGTCAGCTACGCCGCCGAACTGGCCCGCTTCGACATCGAGACCTCCATCGTCGTCCCCGGCTCCTTCACCTCGGGCACCAACCACTTCGCCACGGGCGGGCACCCGGCCCAGCAGGACATCGTCGACGCCTACGAGGAGCACTACGCCGGCCTCATGGACCAGGTCTCCCGGCGACTCGCCGACCTGGCCCCGGCCGATGCCGACGTCTCCCAGGTCGCGGACGCCATCGTCGACGTCGTCAACGCGCCGCACGGCACGCGGCCGTTCCGCGTCCACATAGACCCCGCGGGCGACGGCGCCGAAGAGGTCAGCGATGTCGCCGACCGCATCCGCGCCGAATTCCTCGCCCGGATCGGCCTCGGCGACCTCCTCCACCCGCACACCGACCCGCACACCGCCGAGTAGCACCCCGGCGCGAGCGCGGAGACCATGAGACCGTCCCCGCTCCGCCCCGACCGGCCCGTATCGGACAAGGAGAACACCATGACCACGACCGAACTGCACCCCGCCGTCCAGCGCGCGGTGGACGCCGCCAACGCCGGTGTCACCGACGATTTCCTCGACAGCTTCACCGCGGACGGCGCGGTCGACGACTGGGGCCGCGTCTTCGCCGGACGCGAGGCCATCCGGGGGTGGAGCGACAAGGAGTTCATCGGGGTGGACGTCAGCCTGGACGTCACAGCGGTGCGGCGGTCGGGCGACACCGAGACCGTCAGCGCGACGGTGGGCGGGAACGGCTTCAACGGTCCCTCCGACTTCGCGTTCACGGTGGCCGGCGACCGGATCTCCCTGATGCGGATCACCGGATGACGACCGGCCTGCCGCGGCGCGGAAAGGCCGCCACCGCACGTAGCACCGCTACGCCATGCTTGATAGCGTTCCCTTTGTGAGTACCCGAGCGCGCATCCTGGAAGTGGCGGCCGACCTGGTCGCGGAGTCTCCGGACGGGGACGTGTCCACGCGGGCGGTGTGCGAGGCCGCGCAGGTGGGCGCCCCGGCGCTCTACCGGTACTTCGGGGACAAGGAAGGGCTGCTGTCGGCCGTCGTCGACCACGGCTTCGACAAGTACCTGGCGACGAAGCGGCGGCACCGCGCCGGTGCCGACCCCATCGAGGATCTGCGCAACGGCTGGGACACCCATGTGGAGTTCGCCCTGCAGAACCCGAACCTGTACCGGCTGATGAACTCCCCCGCGATGCGCACCACTCCGGCTGCGGCGCTGGAGTCCCATCAGATCCTCACCCGGGACCTGGAGCGGGCGGCGGCACTGGGCAAACTGCGGCTCGCCCCCGAGCTGGCCGCCCAGATAGTGATGTCGGCCAACGTCGGCGTGGCCCTGATGCTCGTCGCCCGGCCCGCGACCTTCACCGATCCGAGCACATCGCATCGCGTCCGTGACGCCGTGCACGCCTCCGTCTTCACCCCGGACGTGTTCGGCGCCCGGGCCGCCCCGGACGGCTCCGCCGACGGCCAGGACGACGCGCGGCTGCAGTCGACCGCGAGCCGGTTGAACGCGCTGTTGCGCCAGTCGCCCGACCAGGCACTCAGCGTCGCCGAGACGGTCCTGCTGACCGAATGGCTGGACCGGCTGTCGAACACTCCCCAGCACCGGTAGTCGCAGAAATCCGCAGGTGTTCTCGCCGCGGTGTCGATCCGGGCCCGGGCCGTTCGTATAGGGAGTGAGAAGCCGGCACGAGGCCGGCGGAACGACCTAGGAGGACACCATGCCGCAGTACCTGCTCAGCGTGATGCAGCCCGAAGGGGAGCCGCCCGCCCCCGAGGTCCTGCAGGCGATCATGCGGAACGTGGACGCTCTGCACGAGGAGCTGAAGGCCGCCGGAGCGTGGGTCTTCTCCGGTGGTCTGCACGCCCCGAGCACCGCCACCGTCGTCCGTCTCCAGGACGGTGAGGTACTCACCACCGATGGCCCGTACCTCGAGGGCAAGGAGTATCTCGGCGGCCTGTCCATCATCGAGGCGCCCGATCTGGACGCCGCGCTGGACTGGGGCCGCAAGAGCGCCCGGGCGACCACCCTCCCGATCGAGGTACGCCCCTTCTACTGGGAAGCCACCGGCTGATGCCTAATGGGCCGTATCGGGTCGTAGAGACTTGATGTTGTAGCCGCCAGCAGGTGAGCACTTCCGATGCCGGAGCCGTTCGAGTTCTGTGGTCAGACCGTGCCCCTGCTGGTCGGCCGGGAGGC
>NZ_JAAGLX010000083.1:0-16896 GCF_010548325.1 Streptomyces sp. SID13666
GTCACCGCGGGTGTGGGCGCGGGCGCCGGCGCGGCGGGCGTCACGGGAGCCGGCGGCCGGCCGAGCGGCTCGCCCGGCGCCTTCTCCGCCGGGGATACGGCGGTGGTGGGCACGGCGGCGGGCGCGCCCGGCGTGAGGGGAGACGGCTGGCGCTCGGTCACGGTGTGATCCTCCTCGGAGGGGGGTTGGATGCGAGGCGGTCGATGGCTGACATCGGAATGGGGAGCCAGGCGGGGCGGTGCCGGGCCTCGTACAGGACTTCGTAGACGGCCTTGTCGGTCTCGTAGGCGCGTATCAGTACGGGCTGGTCGCGCGGATCGGTGCCCGACGTCGCGGCGTAGCCGGTGCAGAACGCGTCCCGGTGCCGTTCCGCCCACGCGCCGGCGGTCGGTGCGGCCGGATCGCGGTGCCGGGCGGCGTAGTCGAAGGAGCGCAGCATCCCCGCGACGTCCTGTACCGGTGGCGCCGGCAGCCGGCGCTCCGACAGCGGACGCGAGGGCTCGCCCTCGAAGTCGATCAGCAGCCAGTCGTGGTCCGCGGTGCGCAGCGCCTGGCCGAGATGCAGATCGCCGTGGATGCGCTGGGCGGCCACCCGCGCCCCGGTGCCGCCGAGTTCCGACAGGTCGTGGAAGGCCGCCCGCAGCCGGGTGCGGTACGGGCGCAGCTCCGGGACCTCGGCCGCGGCGGTGTCCAGCCGCTGCGCCATGGTCGCCGCGATCAGCTGGATCCTGCGGCGGTCCAGCGAACCGGTGGGCAGCGCGCGGGCCAGCGCGGCATGGACCTCGGCGGTGGCGGCGCCCAGGGCGCGGGCGTCGGCGGTGAACTCCGTACCGTCGTCCATCGCCCGCAGGGCCAGCTCCCAGCCGTCGGCCGACCCGGGCAGATAGCGCTGCAGCACGCCGAGTGTCGCGGGTTCCGCGCCGATGCCGTCCGGGGTGCCGGCCGGCTCCGGCAGTTCCAGCGCCTCGAACCAGGCGGCCGGCGCCGCGACCCGCCGGGAGCCGTCGCGGGCCAGGGCGAGGGAGAGTTCGAGGTCCGGGTTGGCGCCGGGGGAGACCCGGCGGAACACCTTGAGGATGTACTCGTCGCCGTAGATGACCGAGGTGTTCGACTGCTCGGCGGTGGACAGCCGCGGAGCCAGCCCGGCCGGGACGGTGGCCGACGGCTCGGTGAGGAAGCGCAGCCGACCGGTGCGGCCGGGGGCGCGGAGACGTTCCAGCAGCACCGCGGTGAGCCGCGGGTCGTACAGCCCCTCGTAGATCGTCAGACCGTCGAGTGGCCCGCCGGTGGCCTGGCCGACGGCGGCGGGCGCGAGCGAGGGCGGGAGCAGCGTGCGGGTGCCGAGCAGCAGTTGGTAGCAGTCGGCGCGGCGGCCGGTCTGCTCCACATCGAGCAGCAGATGGAGCAGGCCCGGGGTGCCCAGGCGGCCGCCCAGGGGCAGCAGTTCGGTCGCCGACACCAGGTCGAAGCCGGTGATCGGCCGGCCCTTGCCGGCGAACCAGCGCTGCTGCGGTAGCCATTCCAGCAGCAGTGGGCTGAGCGAGTGCAGCAGCCCGGGGGCTGTGGCCGGTGAACGGCCGGTGGTAGGAGAGGTGCGGGTCCAGGAGCTGTCCGACATGACGTCCTTTCCCCGGGGAATCGCGCACCCTGCCCGGAAGCGTGCGGCGGGGAGTGCGCGTAAGCCTCCCGGATGACGGGCGGTGGCTGTCCGGCGACACGGGGAGCCTGCCCCGGCCGGGTGACAGGAAACCGCCGTACGGGCCCGCCCGGAGGGTGTTCCGGGCGGGCCCGCCGGTCGGGGGCCGGCGGCCTGGGGGTACCTCCCAGCGGTAGCTGGGGGAGCTACACGGGGTCGCGGCGCAGCCGGAACCAGTAGAAGCCGTGACCGGCGAGGGTCAGCAGATAGGGCAGTTCGCCGATGGCGGGGAACCGCACCCCGCCGATGAGCTCGACCGGGTGCCGGCCGCTGAACGTCCGCAGATCCAGCTCGGTGGGCTGGGGGAAGCGGGAGAAGTTGTGGACACACAGGACGAGGTCGTCGCCGTATTCCCGCAGGAACGCCAGTACAGCGGGGTTGCTGGAGGGCAGTTCCGTGTAGGAGCCGAGGCCGAAGGCCGGGTTCTGCTTGCGGATCTCGATCATGCGCCGGGTCCAGTGCAGCAATGAGGACGGGCTGCTCATCGCGGCTTCGACGTTGGTGACCTGGTAGCCGTAGACCGGATCCATGATGGTCGGCAGATAGAGCCGGCCGGGGTCGCACGAGGAGAAGCCCGCGTTGCGGTCGGGCGTCCACTGCATCGGGGTGCGGACCGCGTCCCGGTCGCCGAGCCAGATGTTGTCGCCCATGCCGATCTCGTCGCCGTAGTACAGGATCGGCGAGCCGGGCAGCGACAGCAGCAGTGCCGTGAACAGTTCGATCTGGTTGCGGTCGTTGTCCAGCAGCGGGGCGAGCCGGCGGCGGATGCCGATGTTGGCCCGCATCCGCGGGTCCTTGGCGTACTCCGCGTACATGTAGTCGCGCTCTTCGTCGGTGACCATTTCGAGGGTCAGCTCGTCATGGTTGCGCAGGAAGATGCCCCACTGGCAGGTCTGCGGGATGGCCGGGGTCTTGGCCAGGATTTCCGAGACGGGGTAGCGCGACTCGCGGCGCACGGCCATGAAGATGCGCGGCATCACCGGGAAGTGGAACGCCATGTGGCACTCGTCGCCGCCGCGCTGGAAGTCGCCGAAGTAGTCGACGACGTCCTCCGGCCACTGGTTGGCCTCGGCGAGCAGCACGGTGTCCGGGTAGTGCAGGTCGATCTCGGCGCGGACCCGCTTCAGGAACTGGTGGGTCTGCGGCAGGTTCTCGCAGTTGGTGCCCTCCTGCTGGTAGAGGTAGGGCACCGCGTCGAGCCGGAAGCCGTCGATCCCCAGATCGAGCCAGAACCGCAGCGCGGCCAGGATCTCCTCCTGGACCTGCGGGTTCTCGTAGTTGAGATCCGGCTGGTGGGAGAAGAACCGGTGCCAGTAGTACTGCTTGCGCACCGGGTCGAAGGTCCAGTTGGACGTCTCGGTGTCGACGAAGATGATCCGCGCGTCCTGGAACTCCTTGTCGTCGTCCGCCCAGGTGTAGTAGTCGCCGTACGGGCCGTCCGGGTCGGAACGGGACTGCTGGAACCAGTCGTGCTGATCACTCGTGTGGTTCATGACGAAGTCGATGATCACGCGCATGCCGCGCTGGTGCGCCGCGTCCACGAACTCCACGAAGTCGGCGAGGTCGCCGAATTCCGGGAGCACGGCGGTGTAGTCGGAGACGTCGTAGCCCCCGTCGCGCAGTGGCGAGGCGAAGAAGGGCGGCAGCCACAGGCAGTCCACCCCGAGCCATTGCAGGTAGTCGAGCTTGGCGGTGATGCCCTTCAGGTCACCAACACCATCGCCGTTGCTGTCCTGGAAGGACCGCACGAGGACTTCGTAGAACACCGCCCGTTTGAACCAGTCGGGATCTCGGTCCTTTGCCGGTGTGTCCTCGAAGGTGTCGGGAACGGGTTCGTTGACGATCAACTGAGTGACCCTCCGATCGAAGGAGACGGTCGCAGATGAACGATGTGCGCGGGCGTACGGCCCGGTTCGAGGCGCACATAGTTTTCCCTGCCCCAGTGGTAGGTCTCGCCGGTGAGCTCGTCGCGCACCGGGACGGACTCGTGCCAGGTCAGGCCGAGCTCCGGCATGTTCAACGAGACGGTGGCCTCCTGGGTGTGGTGGGCGTCGAGGTTGACGACCACCAGTACGACGTCCTCGCCGCTGCGCTTGGAGTACGCGAGCACCGCGTCGTTGTCCGTGGGGTGGAAAGCCAGCTCACGCAGCTGCTGCAGGGCCGGATGGCGGCGCCGCAGCCGGTTGAGCCGTGTGATGAACGGGGCCAGCGAGCGTCCTTCCGCCTCGGCCGCGGCCCAGTCGCGGGGACGCAGCTCGTACTTCTCCGAGTGCAGGTATTCCTCGCCGCCGTGTCGTACGGCGTCGCCCTCGTACAGCTCGAAGCCCGCGTAGACCCCCCAGGTGGGTGACATCGTCGCGGCCAGCACGGCGCGCACCTCGAACGCGGGGCGGCCACCGTGCTGAAGGTACGCGTGCAGGATGTCCGGCGTGTTGACAAAGAAATTCGGCCGCATGTAACTGGCCGCGTCCCCGGACAGCTCCGTCAGGTAGTCGGTCAGCTCCTCCTTGGCGGTGCGCCAGGTGAAGTACGTGTACGACTGCTGGAAGCCGATCTTCGCCAGGGTGTGCATCATCGCCGGCCGGGTGAACGCCTCGGCCAGGAAGATCACGTCGGGATCGGTGCGGTTGATGTCGGCGATGACCTTCTCCCAGAAGACCACCGGCTTGGTGTGCGGGTTGTCGACCCGGAAGATCCGTACGCCGTGCTCCATCCAGTACCGCAGGACGCGCAGCGTCTCGCGCACGATGCCGGGCATGTCGGCGTCGAAGGCGATGGGGTAGATGTCCTGGTACTTCTTCGGCGGGTTCTCGGCGTAGGCGATGCTGCCGTCGGGCCGGTGGGCGAACCAGTCCGGGTGCTTGTCGACCCAGGGGTGGTCGGGGGAGCACTGCAGGGCGAAGTCGAGGGCGATCTCCAGCCGCAGCTCGCGGGCCTGCTCCACGAAGAAGTCGAAGTCCTCGATGGTGCCCAGATCGGGGTGGATCGCGTCGTGCCCGCCCTCCGGCGAGCCGATCGCCCAGGGGCAGCCGACATCGTCCGGGCCCGCGACGAGGCTGTTGTCCGGGCCCTTGCGGAAGGCCGTGCCGATCGGGTGGATCGGCGGCAGGTACACGACGTCGAAGCCCATCGCGGCGACGGCCGGCAGCCGTTCGGCCGCGGTGCGGAAGGTGCCGGACCGCGGCGGGCTGCCCTCCTTGACGACCGCGCCCTCGGAGCGCGGGAACAGCTCGTACCAGGAGCCGAACAGCGCCCGCCGGCGCTCGACCTGCAGCGGCATCGGACGGGAGGCGGTGACCAGCTCCCGCAGCGGGAACCGGTCGAGGACGGCGGTGACCGCGGGGGCCACGGCCGCGGCGTGCCGTTCCGCCGCGGTCCTGTTCTCGTCGAGCAGTACGTCGACGGCGGCGAGTACGGCGGCCCGGCCGTCGTTCTTGGGCACCCCGGCGGCGGCCAGCTCGTGCAGCCGGGCGCCCTCGGCGAGGACCAGGGCGGTGTCGATCCCGGCCGGGATCTTGATGCCGGCGACATGCCGCCAGGTGGTGACCGGATCGCTCCAGGCCTCCACGGTGTACGTCCAGCGGCCTTCCGCCGGCGGGGTGACGTCCGCGCCCCACCGGTCGGTGCCGGGGGCCAGCTCCCGCATGGGGGTCCAGGGTCCCGAGCGGCCGTTGGGGTCGCGCAGCACGACATTGGCGGCGACCGCGTCATGGCCTTCGCGGAAGACCGTGGCGGTGACCTGGAAGGTCTCGCCGGCGACCGCTTTGGCCGGCCGGCGGCCGCAGTCCACGAGCGGGCGGACGTCGAGGACGGGGATGCGACCGATCATTGCCTCACCTGGGAGCGCTGGGGAGTGGACAGGAGGGGGATGCTCCGGAGGCTGCTTGCGCCGACGGGCGGCGGCGCGGCGGGCGGCTTCCTTGCGTGCTCCCGCTCTTTGTATCTGCTCCTGTGGACGTGTTCTCGCGTGCATGGCCGCTCCTGTCCGCGTTCACTCGGTTGGAGGGTCGGGCGAATGGCGGAGTCATGAGGGGGATGAAGTGACTCCGCATTGCCGGGAGCCTTCCCATTGGATGGCAGTCAAAAGCTCCCGGGAAGGGGTACCGGTGCGTACTTTGCGGGGAGTTGGAGAAGCCGTCCGGCCCCGCAGGACGGGAGGGGCCGGACGGCTGGTCGGTGAATATGCCGGAGGACGGTCAGAGCGGGCGGCTGGACCAGGTCTGCCAGGGCTGCGCGGCCACCCAGCCGGCGATGGAGGTGAGCTTGATCCCCAGCGCCTGCTCGGCCTCCCGCGGGTCGCCGTCCATCAACCGCTCGTCCGTGCCCTCCGCCATGTAGTGGTAGATCCCGGCGACGCCGGCGGCCGCGTTCGGGCCGATGGCCTTGGCCAGCGCGGCCTCGAAGGCGGCGGGCGGCAGGGCCTGGTACGCGACGGGCCGGCCGAGGCCCTCGGCGAACGCGGCGGCGAGTTCGTTCCCGTCGACGGCCTGTCCGCCGCCGATGTCCAGGACCCGGCCGTCGAGGCCGTCGTTGAAGAGCGCGGCGGCCACCGCGACCGCCAGGTCGTCGTGCGAGATCCAGGCGACCCGCCGGTCGGCCGGCAGCGGGTACGCGAGCACGCCCTCGTCGACCAGGGCCGGCCCGTTCCAGGGACTGAACAGGTTGTCGAGGTACACCGGTGGCCGCAGCACGACCAGCGGCACACCGCAGTCCGCCAGCACCGCCTCGGCGATCCGGCGGGTCTCGAACGCGGCCACTCCGGCGGTGTCCGAGGGCACGCGGGTGTTCGCGTTGTACACGATCCGGGTCACCCCGGATTCGAGCGCGGCCTCCGCGATGTGCATCGCATACGTCTCAATACGTAGGGGGTCGTACTCCAACGGCATGGTCACTACTGCGTGTGTGGCGCCCTTGAACGCCCACATCACGTCGTCCCGGCTACCGAGGTCACCGGCCACGAACGAGACCCCCGCGATGTCCGGGCGCGCTACGGCCGGCCGCCGCGTCAGGCTGCGGACCCGGTGCCCGCGTCCGGCGAGCAGCCGGGCCACGGCGCCCCCCTGGAAGCCGGTCGCTCCCACGACCAAGCAACGCTGGTGAATCTCCTCCGACATCGGTGTGTCGCCCTTCGCTAGAATGAATCAGCGATTCCGCCTCACCTCAGGCTGGTCGGCGCGCACAGGGGCGGCAATAAGCAAACCGGGACGGGGATTAAGGGTTCGTCCATGGAATCTGGCGGGAACGACCTCCTCAGCGAACTGCTCAGGCCACTGCGCCTGACCGGCGTGTTCGACAGCCTCTGGACGGTGCGGGCGCCCTGGGCGATCGAGGGGGACTCCGAGCAGAGCTGCGCGATCCTGCACTACATGGTCGAGGGCGACTGCTGGATCAGCGCGGGCGACTGCCCGCCGATCCAGCTCCACCAGGGGGACTTGGCGGTCTTCCCCACCGGGACCGCGCACCGCCTCTCCGATCTGCCCGGCCGGCAGGGCGTCCCGCTCAGGGCGGTGCTCCCGGAGCGCGAACCCGGCACGTCAGGAGTGCTCGTCGTGGAGGGCACCGGCGAGCGGAGCCGCATCCTGTGCGCCGGACTGCACTACGACGCGACGGCCGCGACCTCGCTGTACCGGGCGCTGCCGTGGTCGCTGGTGCTGGACCGGACGCAGGTCGACAAGGAACCGCTGCTGCGCGACACCCTCGCCTCGCTCGCCGCCGCCGAGCGGCGCGGCGAGCCGGGATCGCAACTCGTCACCCTGCGGGCGTTCGAGATGGCCTTCGTGCTGGCGCTGCGCCCGCTGCTGCGCGAGCTCTCCGACAACCCGGCCGTGCTGCCCGCGCTGCGTCACCCGGGCATCAGCAGGGCGCTCATCATCGTCTCCACCCGCTTCTCGGAACCGTGGACGATCGAGGCGCTGGCCCGCGAGGTCGGCATGTCACGGTCGGCCTTCACCGCCACCTTCCGGGAGCTGGTGGGCGAGGCGCCGGCCCGGCATCTGACCGGGCGTCGGATGCAGGAGGCCGCCCGGCTGCTCACCGAGACGGCGGTTCCGCAGGCGGCCGTGCCGCCCCGCGTCGGCTACCAGAGCGCGGTCGGGTTCCATCTGGCGTTCCGCAAGTGGTTCGGGACAACGCCTGGTGAATACCGCGGCAACTGGCCGGTTCATAAACGGGACCGGCAGGACGTTCATTGATTAGCACACGTGTATGAGGCAGTCTCTTCAACGGCGCGTCGAAGATCGTTGAGGAGACACGGTGACCAGGTCCGGCCAGGAGTACAAGGATTCGCTGCGAGACGGACGCGAGATATGGATCGACGGGGAGCGGGTCAAGGACATCACCCGCCACCCGGCCTTCCGCAACACCGTCGACTCCATCGCGGGACTGTACGACCTCTCCCACGACTCCGCGCACTCCGCCGTACTCACTGAAGGCGGCGTCCACCGGGCCTTCCTGATACCCCGTTCGTACGAGGACCTGGTCGCCCGCCGAAAGGCGCACAAGGTGTGGGCAGAGGCGAGTTTCGGCTATCTCGGCCGCACTCCCGACTACATGGCGGCCGGGATCGCGGGCTTCGCGGCGGCGCCGGGGCTGTTCACCACGGACACCTTCGACGGCGCTCCGAACGTCGCGGCATACCACCGGCGGATGTCGGAGGGCGATCTCTATCCGACGTTCACCATCACCAATCCGCAGATCGACCGGACGAAGTCCGCGGCCGAGCAGGAGCGCGACGACCTCGTCGTCCGGGTGGTGGCGGAGCGCGACGGCGGCATCGTCGTCCGCGGCGCCAAGATGATCGGCACCGCGGCGGTCTTCGGCAACGAGGTCCTCGTCGGCACCATCGAGCCCCTGGCCCCGCAGGACGTCGAGCACGCGCTGTGCTTCTCGATACCGGTCGACACCCCCGGCCTGAAGTTCATCTCCCGCACCTCGTACGAGGCCCAGGCCCGCAGCGTCTTCGACAACCCGCTCTCCTCGCGCTTCGACGAGAACGACGCCCTGCTGGTCTGCGAGGACGTCTTCGTCCCGTGGGAGAACGTGCTCGCGTACCGCAACGTCGACGTCTGCTTCGGGCAGTGGTGGCAGACCCCCGCGTACGTGAACTTCGTCCACCAGGCCGCCACCCGCTTCTGGACCAAGCTGGAGTTCCTCACCGGCGTCGCGATCCTGCTCGCCAAGGCCAACAACACCTACCAGCTGCCGCCGGTGCAGACCCAGATCGGCCGGCTGATGGGCTGGGTGGCGCAGGCCAGGTCGATGGTGCTGGCCGCCGAGGCCGGGTACGAGCAGGTCGACGGCGGACGCGGCGGCGTGATGCCCGACAAGGAGATCTCCTACGCCCACCGGATCATGGCCGGTGACCTCTACCCCAGGGCGATCAGCGAGATCAAGCTGCTGGCCGGTGGCGGTGTCATCCAGCTCCCCGCCTCCGCGCAGGACCTGCTGCACCCGGAGATCGGCCCCGTCATCGCGAAGTACATCCGCTCGCCGGGACACCCGGCGCAGGACCGCGTCAAGCTGCTCAAGCTCGCCTGGGACGCGCTCGGCACGGAGTTCGCCGGACGGCACGAGCAGTACGAGCGCTTCTACCACGGCGCCCCGCACGTCTATCTGCTGCAGCAGGCGTGGGAGGGCGACACCGGTGCCTGCGAGAGCCTGGCCCGGACCTGCCTCGACGGGTACGAACTGCAGCCGCTGCCCCGGGCCTGAGGCGATGGTGCATCGACGCGGCCTCGCGCTCGCCCTGCTGGCCTCGACCCAGCTCCTGCTGATCCTCGACACCGCGATCATCAACGTGGCGCTGCCCTCCATCGGCGCCGACCTCGGCACCGACGCCGCCGGCCTGTCCTGGGTCGCCAACGCGTACCTGATCACCTTCGGCGGCTTCCTGCTGCTGGCCGGCCGGGTCGCCGACCTCGTCGGCCACCGCCGGCTCTTCACGGCCGGACTGGCGCTGCTGTCCGCCGCCTCACTCGGCGGCGCCTTCGCCGGCGACAGCCGGCTGCTCGTCGCCGCCCGCGCCCTGCAAGGGGTCGGGGCGGCCTGCGCGGCCGCCGCGGCCTTCGCGCTGGTCCTGCTGCTCTTCGCCGAGGGACCCGAACGGCACCGCGCCCTGGGCGTGTTCGCGGCGCTCGGGGGGCTGGGCGGCGCGCTGGGCACGGTGCTGGGCGGCGTCCTCACCTCCGGCCTCGGCTGGCGCTCCACGTTCGTCCTGAACGTTCTGGTGGGTGCGGCGCTCATCGCCCTGACACCGGCCGCGCTGGCCCCCGTCCTGGCCCGTCGTGAGCGGACCGCCGCGGCGCCCGGCGCCCTCCGGGACTTCGACCTCGGCGGCGCCCTCACCGCCACCGGCGGCCTCAGTCTGATCGCGTACGCGCTGGTCGACGCGGGTAGCGCGGGCTGGACCGACAGTGGCACCCTCCTCGCCGGAGCGGCCGGACTGGCCCTGCTGACGGCGTTCGCGGTCGTCGAGACCCGCGCCGCCCGTCCGCTGGTTCCGCCCGGTGTGCTCGGCCGGCCGGCGCTGCGGCTGGCCAACATCCTCAGCGCGCTGGCACAGATGGCGCTGTTCCCGATGTTCTTCCTCGTGAGCCTGTATCTGCAGAACGTCCTGGACTACGCACCGGTCACCGGCGGACTCGGACTGCTGCCGCTGTCGATCGTCGTCGTGCTGACCGCGCCGCAGACCGGACGGCTGGTCTCCCGCTTCGGACTGCGCCCGGTGATGACCTCCGGCTTCGCGCTGGTGGCCGCCGCCATGGTGTGGCTCGCGCTGTCGCTGTCGCCGGACGGATCCTTCGCCACGACGGTCCTCGCCCCCAGCCTGCTGATCGGGATCGGGCTGCCGCTGGTCATGGTGACCACCAATGTCGCCGCGACCGCGCAGGCCGGACCCGGCGAGACCGGACTGGTGTCCGGACTGATCAACACCAGCCAGCAGTTCGGCTCCGTCCTCGGCCTCGCGGTACTCGTCGCGGTGGCCGCGGCGCACACCCGGACCGCGGGACCCGGAGCGGCCGCCGAAGCCGCCGGCTTCCGCACCGCGCTGCTCGCCGGCGCCGCCTTCGCCGCGGCCGCCACCCTCCTGACACTGCTGCTGCGCAGCCCGTCGCGGGAGAAGGCCGACCCCACACCCAGCACACACACATCCCTGTGACCCTCGGAATGACGGTGCCCCACATGTCTGTGCTCCACGTGCTCCAAGGGCAAGAGCCCTATTACCGGATCGAGGAGATACGCGGTGTCGACCCGCTGGGAGCGGACGAGGCCTGCGAGAAGCTCCGCGTCATGAACGCGGACGGCGATGTGTCCGGCATGGTCACCGCGCTGCGCGAACTCCTTCCGGCCACCGACGTCCTGGACGACTTCTCCACCGTCGAGAACCTCGCGGCCATGCGGGACCTGGGCATCTTCCTCGGCTCCGTCAAGCGGCACGGCACCGAGCCGCTCGACGCCGTACCGGAGGCGCTGCCGGTGCTGCGCGCGCTGGGCCGCCGTACCGGCATGGTGCCGCGGGACACCGTCCACCACTACACGGCCTGGAACCCGGTCGGCGCCCGCCAGCGCATGTACACCGGGGACCCCATGGAGGCCTGCCTCCAGGACGCCGTCCGGATGGTCTTCCCCAGCCTGTGCGCCTCGCTGGACGCCTGCTCGGAACTGGCCACCCTCGAACCCCACGACAGCCGCTTCTCGTCCTGCCTCGACCGGCTCGCCGGACTCGTCCAGGCCATGGTCGACTCGATCGACTTCACCATCGCCAACGTCTCACCGGTGTTCTTCGCCCGGGTCCTGCGCCCCTACTTCGAGGAGATCACCCTCGACGGCCGCGAATACCTCGGCCCGGCGGCGGCCCAGGTCCCGCTCTGGCTGGTCGATCTGACCCTCTGGCAGTCCGACCGCAGCACCGGGCGGTACGAGTCCTTCCTCACCGAGTCGGTGCCCTACAGCCTCCCGGCCTGGCGTACCTTCCACGCGCGGTACCAGGGCAGCCCCTCCGCGGTGGGCAAGCTCTCCTTCGCGATCAGCTGGGAGGAGGCGGACCGGCTGCCGCCCACCCTGCGGGCGAGCGCCGTCGCGCTGGCGCGGGTGCTGCGCATCCTGAAGACCTTCCGGGCCCGGCACATCCGTATCGCCCGTGAGGCGTACAGCGACGAGGTGCGGCTGTACGACTACGGGAGCGGCGGCGCACCGGTCGAACTGCTGCGCTCCGTACTCGACCTGACCCGCGAGAACGAGACGCTGGTCCGGCGCTCCACCGAAGGGGAACGATGAACCGCATCGTCATCGCGGGAGGCGGCATCGCCGGCCTCACCGCGGCACTCAGCCTGCACGCCGTCGGCCGCACCGACGTGATGGTCGTCGAGGCCGCCCCGGAGATCCAGCCGGTCGGCGCGGGACTCAACATCATGCCCAACGCGGTCCGTGAACTGGCGGCCCTGGGGCTGTACGAGGAACTGGCCGCCGTGTCGGTGCCCACCAGCGAGCTGCGCTACTACCACAGCAGCGGCAGCCTCGTCTGGCAGGAGCCGCGCGGCACCGGCGCCGGGTACCGCTGGCCGCAGCTGTCGATCCACCGCGGTCAGCTGCAGAACGTGCTGTCCCGCGCGGTCCGGGAACGGCTCGGCCGCGCGGCGGTCGTCTCCGGCGCCCGGGTGGACGACTTCACCGAGCTGCCCGGCGCCCAGCTGCGCGTCGCCATCAGGGACCGGGCCAGCGGCGCCACCACCGACATCGGCGCGGAGATCCTGATCGGCGCGGACGGCATCCGCTCGGCGGTCCGCTCCGCCATGTACCCCGGTGAGGGCGAACCGCCGTGGAACGGCATGCTGGTCTGGCGCGGGGTGTCCTGGATGCCGGCCGACCGCGTCGGCACCTTCATGTTCATCGCGGGGAACAACCGGCAGAAGGCCGTCGTGTACCCGATGACGATTCCGGCCGCGCCCGGCGAGAAGGTGCTCGTCAACTGGGCGCTGGCGATGCCGGCGGAGCAGGACGGCGCCCCGGACCGCAGCGACTGGAACCGCCCGGTGCCCACCGCCAAGTTCCGCCACCACTACGAGGGCTGGGTCTTCGACGGGGTCGATGTCGGCGAGGTCGTCGACGCCGCCGAGGCCGCCTTCGAGTACCCGATGGTGGACCGTGAGCCGCTGGTGCGCTGGACCTTCGGCGGGGCGACGCTGATCGGCGACGCCGCCCACGCGATGTACCCGATCGGCTCGAACGGCGCCACCCAGTCGATCATCGACGGCCGCGCCCTGGCGCACGCGATGGCCGCCCACGAGGACCCCGCGCGGGCCCTGCTGGCCTACGAGGCGGAGCGCCGGCCGCCCATGACCGAACTGCAGCGCTCCAACCGGCGGCTGGGCCCGGAGGTGGTCATCAACATGGCCCACGAACGGGCCCCCGACGGCTTCACGGACATCCACGACGTGATCCCGCGCACCGAACTGGAGACGATCGCCAGGAGCTACGCCGTGGCCGGCGCGTTCGACCCGGCCACGGTGAACCAGGGTTCCCCCTACGACGTCGGAGCCGTCCGCGCCGTCCAAGCCGTCCGGGCGGTGCGCTGAGCGGGTCGCGGGCGGGACGGGCGGCTCAGTCGAAGGAGAGCGAGCCCGTCCGCGTCCGCTTGAGCTCGAAGAAGTCCGGGTAGCCGGCCAGCGCCCGGACGCCGTCGAAGACGCGGGCCGCCTCCTCGCCCCGGGGGATCGAGTTCAGCACCGGGCCGAAGAAGGCGACGCCGTCGACATGGATCGTCGGTGTGCCGACGTCGTCACCGACCGGGTCCATGCCCTCGTGGTGGCTCTTGCGCAGCGCTCCGTCGTACCGGGGATCGGCGGCCGCGGCGGCCAGCTCGGCGGGCAGCCCCACCTCGGCCAGCGCCTCCTTGACGACGGTGTCGAAGTCCTCGCGGTTGCCGCCGTTGTGTATCCGGGTGCCCATGGCCGTGTACAGGTCCCGGAGCACACCCTCGCCGTGCTGCTCGGCGGCGGCGATCGCGACCCGCACCGGGCCGAGCGAGCGGTCCACCAGATCCCGGTACCACTCGGGCAGGTCGCGGCCCTCGTTCAGGACGAACAGGCTCATCACGCGGAAGCGCAGCTCGATGTCCCGCCGCGTCTCGACCTCGAGGATCCAGCGGGAGGTGATCCAGGCGAAAGGACAGGCGGGATCGAAGTAGAAGTCGACTTTCGCGGGCTGGACTTGGGAGGTAGGAGAGGTCATGCGGCGATGCTAACCGGCACCTCTGACAGCCCGCCGGGCCCTGCGCCGCCCGGTGCCCACCCCGCGCCGCCCCGCGCGGTGACGCGCCGCCCGAATGCCCCGGCGCACGTCCGTTCGGGCGTTTGAACGACCGGATCGTGGATAGCGGACGGATCGCGGGGCGGGACCCGGCTACCGTCGTAGCGTGAAGGCAATCCGTCGTTTCACCGTGCGAACTGTCCTGCCGGAACCGCTGCGTCCGCTCGGCGAACTGGCACAGAATCTGCGCTGGTCCTGGCACCCGGAGTCCCGGGAGCTGTTCCAGACCGTCGACGAGGAGGGCTGGCGGGCCGCTGCCGGAGACCCGGTACGGCTGCTCGGCGCCGTCTCCAGGGAACGGCTCGAGGCCCTCGCCCAGGACCGCAGATTCCTGCGCCGTCTCTCCTCCGCCTCCGAGGACCTGACCGACTACCTCACCAATCCGCGCTGGTACCAGGGGCAGTCCTCCGAACTGCCCGCCGCCATCGCCTACTTCTCGCCCGAGTTCGGGATCACCGCGGCCCTGCCCCAGTACTCGGGCGGCCTCGGCATCCTGGCCGGGGACCACCTCAAGGCCGCCAGCGACCTCGGTGTGCCGCTGATCGGCGTCGGACTGCTCTACCGGCACGGCTACTTCCGCCAGAGCCTGTCCCGCGAGGGCTGGCAGCAGGAGCACTACCCGGTCCTCGACCCCAACGAGCTGCCGCTGAGCCTGCTGCGCGAGCAGGACGGCACCCCCGCCCACGTCGTCCTCGCCCTGCCCGGCGGCCGGTCGCTGACCGCCCACATCTGGAAGGCCCAGGTGGGCCGCGTCCCGCTGCTGCTCCTCGACTCCGACGTCGAGGAGAACCACCGCACCGAACGCGATGTCACCGACCGCCTGTACGGCGGCGGCAGCGAGCACCGGCTGCTGCAGGAGATGCTGCTGGGCATCGGCGGGGTGCGCGCCGTGCGTGCGTACTGCCGGCTCACCGCGCACCCGGCCCCCGAGGTCTTCCACACCAACGAGGGCCACGCCGGATTCCTCGGCCTGGAGCGCATCCGCGAACTCGGCGGGGAAGGGCTCGCCTTCGACGCGGCCGTGGAGGCGGTACGGGCCGGCACGGTCTTCACCACCCACACGCCCGTCCCCGCCGGGATCGACCGCTTCGACCGCGAGCTGGTCGGGCAGCACCTCGGCGACGGCGGCGAACTGCCCGGTGTCGACATCCAGCGGGTGCTGGAGCTGGGCATGGAGACGTACTCCGGCGGTGACGCGAACGTCTTCAACATGGCGGTGATGGGGCTGCGGCTGGCCCAGCGCGCCAACGGCGTCTCCACCCTGCACGGCGCCGTCAGCCGGCAGATGTTCGCCGGGCTGTGGCCCGGGTTCGACGCCGACGAGGTGCCGATCGCCTCCATCACCAACGGGGTGCACGCCCCCACCTGGGTGGCCCCCGAGGTCTTCCGGCTCGGCGCCCGCCAGATCGGCGCGCAGCGCGCCGAGGACGCCCTGATGATCGGCGAGACCCAGCGCTGGGAACCCGTCGCCGAGATCCCGGACCCGGCCGTGTGGGAACTGCGCCGGGTGCTGCGCGAGCAGCTGGTGGAGGACGTACGGCGCCGGGTGCGTGCCTCCTGGCGGCAGCGTGGCGCCGGCCAGGCCGAGCTGGGCTGGGTCGACGGCGTCCTGGACCCCGACGTCCTGACCATCGGCTTCGCCCGCCGGGTCCCGTCCTACAAGCGGCTCACCCTGATGCTCCGCGACCAGGACCGGCTGATGGACCTGCTGCTGCACCCCGAGCGGCCGGTGCAGATCGTCGTCGCGGGCAAGGCCCACCCGGCGGACGACGGCGGCAAGCGGCTCGTCCAGGAACTGGTCCGCTTCGCCGACGACCCGCGGGTCCGCCACCGCATCGTCTTCCTGCCCGACTACGACATGGGCATGGCCCAGCACCTCTACCCGGGCTGCGACGTCTGGCTCAACAACCCGCTGCGCCCGCTGGAGGCGTGCGGCACGTCAGGGATGAAGGCCGCCCTCAACGGCTGTCTCAACCTGTCCGTGCTCGACGGGTGGTGGGACGAGTGGTTCGACGGCAACAACGGCTGGGCCATTCCGACCGCGGATGGCTTCGCGGACGACGATCCCGACCGCCGGGACGACGTCGAGGCGGCGGCGCTCTACGACCTCGTCGAGAACCAGGTCGCCCCGCGCTTCTACGACCATGACGCGAACGGCCTGCCCGCCCGCTGGATCGAGATGGTCCGGCACACCCTGGTGACCCTGGGACCCAAGGTGCTCGCGGGACGTATGGTGCGCGACTACGTCGGGCAGCTCTACGCCCCGGCCGCCCTCGCGCACCGGGCCATCGCCGGCGACGCCGCCCGGGAACTCGCGGCCTGGAAGGCCCGGGTCCGCGGCGACTGGCACCGGGTCACCGTCGACCATGTGGAGACCGGCTCCGTGGGCGGATCCCCCGAGCTGGGCTCCACCCTGACCCTGCGGGTCCAGGTGACCCTCGGCGACCTCGACACCAGCGACGTCGACGTTCAGGTGCTGTCCGGGCGGGTGGACGACGCCGACCGGATCTCCGACCCGGCGATCGTCTCCCTCAAGCCGTCCTCCCAGCCCGACATCGAGGGGCGCCGGCTGTACGAGGGTCCGCTCACCCTCGACCGGGCCGGGCCCTTCGGCTACACCGTCCGTGTCCTGCCCACCCACCCGCTGCTCGCCGCCCCCGCGGAGCTCGGCCTCATCGCCACTCCCGCCGAATCCGAGGGTATGACGACGGGCATACTCCGCTGACCCGGCACGCATGACAACGCGACGGCCGGTACCAGGGACTCCCTGGTACCGGCCGTCGCGTTCGTCAGTGGTGCCGCTGTGCGGTCAGGCCGCGCGGCGGCCGCCGCCCGCGCCGTCCTCACGACGGGCACGACGGCCCACGCCGCCACCGCGGCCGGCGGCCGTGCGG